>CAZAGU010000355.1:0-1501 GCA_964484805.1 uncultured bacterium | reverse complement strand
GCTCACGGATGAGTTGGTTGAATGGCGTTTCATTTTCGCATGAAACGACGGTTGAATCTTCAGGCAGGATGATTCGTTCGATACCACGTAAATTATCCCAGGATAGAGTTGCAGATTCCCCCATTTCAGACAGGCTGGCAGGCCAGTCATGGATTTTCCCATGTTTGACATATTTCAGAGGGCCAAACAGAGTCACTTTCGCTGAAGTAACGTTATCAAAGACACCATATTCAGCCAGAACAGAAGCACGAAGAGTTTCAATATCTGAAATATCTGAATCGCCATGGCGAAGCAATATCAACCAATCCTGCACAAGTTTTACCAGGGAAATTCTGGTCTTGAGGGCCTTGCTGTCAGTAAAAAACCTAGCGCTCAAGTCCATCAAACCCACAGGATCATGGTCAGAACGTAGCCATCTGACAGCTTCAGCTATGGCGAAAAGCTCATCTTGAGCTTCATCCATTGTTTTTGAACGCATAAGCCGAAGGTAGTCTTCCGGTTTATCGTCAATGGTTTGCCAACATAAATTTAAATCCGAGAATAACAGCCGCCCCCGGTTGGTAATTTTCCGCAAATCCGGCGCAGTCAATGTATTGCCGTCATCGTTCTGTGGATGAATGGATTTCAGAATGTTTTGCAAGGCAGAAATCCAATCATCCGCTTCTTCAATGGAGTTGGCGATACGGTCAATTCGCAAAATCACATCATCGTTAACACGAAAATCCAGAGCGACATTCGGGAAGATCATCAGCAACGCGGACTTCAGCTCTTCGGACAAGCGATTGCCAAGTTTCATCCTGCCCGTCAAACCATGGTTACGCTCGATACGTTCGCCGAGTTTCACCAGCATTGGCTTTATCTCCGGCGCAATCGTCATTGCTCGCTGAATTTGTTCCGTCATGAGCTCTTCGCTATTCATCTTCATTGCCGGTCAATGATTTAAGGACAGCCGCCTCGTTCGGATCATCCAGAAGATCAATTTGTGGCGGATTCTTGAAATTGCAAGAAAACAGATGGACATCACAGTTGTCATCTTTTCTGACCAGAAGTGTCGTCGAATAAGCCACTTCCTTTTTCACGCCATCCAAATCTGGCGATGCTATAAAAAGCTGTAGCCCAAGATCAGACGCAAAGCCCAGTAACTGGTCACGGCGACCAGCGTCGATGCCATAGAAGGCTTCGTCGAAAAGGAGAACTCGAAGGCGCAAATCCTCATTGCCCTCATACAACAGGTGCGCCACAGTGAGAATGAGAAGGTAATTGGGTACTGCTTGCTCACCGCCCGAACCGAGACTCTTCGTTTTGCGATCCATTACGACATCGCCCTGTGTGTCAACGGACTGCACGACCAATTCATAGTGGAACCAGTTGCGGTAATCGAGAACCTCAGGAATATCCCCAGACTCCGTGTTCATTATTTCATCTTTGTGAATTTCGAGAAACGCTTCGAATTCCTGTTTCGTTTCCGGGCTGAGCGGGTTGAAACGTTTTATCGCATCTA
>CAZAGU010000354.1:0-1529 GCA_964484805.1 uncultured bacterium | reverse complement strand
CCTGGGATGCTTCCGGCAATCTCGGCATTAGCCCCGCGCTGTTGGTGCGAGTGGCGAACGACACCACCGCGCCCCCCGCTGAAGACTACACCGCGCCAGATGTCTGGTGGACGGCTCCCGATCCGGGCAACGTCCGCGGCGAAGTGGAACTTAGCTTCCGCGTGCTCGACGACAACCCTCTCCAACGAGTGAGACTCTACCAAAACGGTGTGATGCCCGAAGGCGGCGAGATTGCGGTCAACGGCGAGGGCGCTTACTCCTTGATCTGGAACACCTTAGCCGATTCCGATGGCGTGTATGCTTGGGAAGCCCGTGCTTGGGACATTTCCGGTAACATCGGCACTAGCCCCGCGCTGTTGGTGCGAGTGGCGAACGACACGACCGCGCCCCCCGCTGAAGATAGGATGCCGCCAGTCATTGCTTGGATGTCGCCGGATCCGGGAGACACGCTTCAGAGCGTGGTGAATCTTCGCTTCCAGATTATAGATGAGTCGCCCATCGACACGGCGATTGTGTTCCTGAATGGTCAGCGTTTACAAACACTTACGGATCTGGGAACATTCCACAACGGTGATGAAATCTGGAACACAAGCGAGACTGACGACGGCATTTATCATGTTCAGGTGAAGGCTGTGGACTCAGCCGGAAACGTTGCCTACAGCGAGGTAATAAGATTCACAGTCTGGAATAATCGACCCGAAGTCATCTGGGTGCCGGACGATTTCGAGACAATTCAGGGTGCGATCAATTTTTCTTCAGATGGCGACACAATTCGCGTCAGACCGGGAACCTACCGCGAAGGACTGCGTTTAATGGGTAAAGACATCTGGTTGGAGAGTGAAGAGGGACCGGAGGTGACAACTATAACGGGAGAAAACAGAAATGATGGTGTACGTGTAGTTGATTTAGAGGACTATATGAGATGTGTCATTAGAGGTTTTACAATTTTAGGTGAGTTCAATTCAATCCAAATTCAAAGGCACTCAGGTTTAACAATTTATAATTGTTTGATTTTGGGTACATTTGAAGGAAATGGAATATCATCAGGACAAGGAAATTTTATAATTTACAATTGTTTAGTTGATGGTGCTGATTGGGGGATTAAAACTGATTATTCTTTTGGATATTTAACAAATATTATTATTATTAATTGTAATGTTGGGGTGGTAAGAGCAGGTGCATGGGAAGATTGGGTAAAATATGAATACAATCTGTTTTGGAGAAATCAGAGCAATTATTCACGTGGGTATACTCCTTCAAACACTGACATCAATGATGATCCTGAGTTTGAAGAAAATTCATATAGGCTTTCGCAAAATTCTCCTGCAATTAACGCAGGTAATCCAACTATATCGGATAGAAATGGGACCCGATCCGATATAGGACTTTATGGCGGCCCCTTTGCCTACCCTGCGCCATAGCCTTTCCTCTTGCATTCAACAACGAAATTCCTTAACTTATTGTTTGACCGTGTGCTATCCGTAATGAACATAATAACAACAGATTGGACAATCATGAGCCACAAACAT
>CAZAGU010000353.1:906-1531 GCA_964484805.1 uncultured bacterium | reverse complement strand
AAGGAGAATATTTAAAATGAAATGGAAAGAATGGTTAGAAAAATGGAACATGACTTCTTTAAAATTAAAGACTCCATTTCTTAACTGTCCGGTTAAAATCTGAGCGGCAATTGAAGTTGTTGTGTCTTTCGTTTTACAGCCTTGTATCTATTGAACGGAACAGTAAGTATTTCAATGAGATAGATCGATTCGAGCAAGATTTCTCCGATGATTCTGGTCAATTCATGTAAAGTGTGACGGCATTTTGTCTGGAATTTGATGAAGGAGAGCAGCAAGTAATAGATCAAAGCGGCCCAAATCTGAGTCATAACGGCGTTTTTCGAGGTGCCGAGGAATGACTTGATTTTAAGATTTTGCTTGATCCACTTGAAAAAGATTTCAATTTGCCAGCGTGATTTGTACAGTTCGGCGATGAGTGCGGCATTGAGCTTGAAGTTGTTGGTTATAAAGGTGATGGGTTTTCCGGTTTCGGGATCGGAAACAGTCACAAGACGAAGAGGAGCAGGGTAATACCGGCCCTGATCGTAGTTTGTGAGGCGTACCTGGCGGTCGGCGAGAACGCCATTATTATTGGGATGCTCCTGCTGTCCGAGAACGGTGTAGTTCATGTTCTTTTTCATCCGGG
>CAZAGU010000353.1:0-896 GCA_964484805.1 uncultured bacterium | reverse complement strand
GAAGAAGAGACCTCTGTTCGTCAGTGAATACAGCCATGTGTAATCGATGTACGCCCGGTCAACCAGAAGGATGCTGTCCGGTGAGAGTTCCGGAACACCGTACGAAGCATCTTTCATGACTTTGACATCATGGGTGCGCCCATCAGTGAGTACCACGAAGGATGGCAGATAGCCTGAGTGGTCGAAAAGGGTATGAAGCTTGAATGCGCCTTTCTTCTTTCGGTATGTCGCCCACGGGTAGAGCGATAAGCAGACGTTTATGAGTGTTGAATCAAATGAATACAATGGATTTTTGATCTTAAACCGGTGCCTGGGAGCAAGGTCTCTGCACTTTTCCAGAAGCGAATAAAAAGCCTCCTTGAGGATATCAGCATCACGTTTGTTGTTCGCATCAGCCAAAGTACTTCTGGCAACGCTGGTAAGCCCAAGATGATACCATTTGCGGTGCTGGCTTGTGAGACTGACCTCGATATCACGGAGACTCGTGAGGCCCTTCGCCTGGGCGAACAGCAGTACCACCAATTGCTGCCAGCATGAAAAACGCTTGGTATACCTGTCGCCATCATAGCGATCAACACACTTTTTGAACTGGTACCGACAAATGAGTTGCATTATCTGTGAAAATACCGTATTCCTTTTCATGGGCATCTCCCGTTCTGAATCGATGAAAGATTATTGGCAATCTAAATCTAATCAGAATATGGAGCTTGCCCATATTTATTTTTAAGTTAACCGGACACTATTGATTTTACCTACTAAATTGGAGAAATGCCAATAAATAAAATAATCAACAATTCTTTTGTTATTCAAAATAACCATACCGCGAGGTAGCATGGAACTACAGACATCGAAAACAATGAACCGCAGGAGTGCGATGGGGACGGGGGCGAAGGCCC
>CAZAGU010000352.1:0-1584 GCA_964484805.1 uncultured bacterium | reverse complement strand
TCAAAGGTTGAAATGTTGCTGGTACTCAGCACAGCTTCCGGGTTTGTGGATAGTCTGGTCTTCATGATCCAAGCTGGTGAATCAGTCGAAGGCGCACCGCTAGGACCCGACAAATGGGGATATATTTGCCTTGACGATGGCGACGGAGATTGGGCTGAAGCCCCAGAATATGACTGGATTGAAATTTCCACATCAGAGCGCGACCGCGATTTAGAGGGTGTTGCCTGCAATTTCGACGGTAATTCCCCCAGCAATATAGGCGAATCGCAAGTTGTCGATCTTGGCTTTGAGAAACAATTCTATGGCAAGACCTACAGCCAGATTACGATTAACACCAATGGCTTCGTGGCGATGGGCGCTCAGCCACGCATCACGAACTTCCAGAATTGGGCGATGGACGCTGGCATTGGAGGCGGTGTGGGAATGATTGCGCCTTTCTGGGATTGGTTAAATTTCCAACAGGACACACAGGTTTATTATTACCATGACAGCGATCAAGGAATTTTTATCGTGGAGTGGTATAAATTCCGTCATTATCAGGGTGGCGAACGCGATTTAACCTTCCAAATCATCCTTCGTGATAATGAAGCATGGGTGACAGACACAGGCGATCAGCCAATTCTGTTCCAATATCGCAGTATTGAGAATGTGGAAGGCGCGTACGATGAAGACACCAATGTTCCTTACGCTTCGGTGGGAATATCAAGCCCTGATGGCAAGGCAGGTGTAAACTATACTTTTAAGAATCATTATCCTGCCGCAGCTCAGAGCTTGGAAAACCAACGCGCTTTGCTGTTCCAGAATGGAATATCTCAGCCGCCTTCAGATTTCAGCCTTGTTGCTCCAGCGAATAACTCTGTCATTGAAAATGTTGAATTCGATTTCGTCTGGGAAGCTTCAGTCGATCCCAATCCACAGGCTAATCTGGTTTATCATCTTGTTGTTCAAGCGGCGGGTGAGCCAATGAAATTTATCACCAAAGAATCCCATAAATCGGTGAATATAGCCACTCCGCAGTACGATTTTGACTGGATGAAAGCAAACGACACGCGCTGGATGGTTTATGCTGTCAGCGGCACGGATACTGTTGAAGCAACCGAGTTCTTCCTGTTCCGGGTCTCTGAGGAAGTCGGAATTGACGGGAACCATGCGACATTGCCAACTGAATCCGGGCTGACCGATGTCTATCCCAATCCATTTAACTCCAGTGTAACCATCGAGTTCGGCTTGAAATCGGCGCAGCATGTTTCACTTGGCATTTATGATCTTCACGGATGCCAAATTCAGGAACTTCAAGCCAGCGTGATGAATGCAGGCGCGCATCAAATGGTGTGGGATGGCGGAAGCTCACCCGCAGGGCTTTACTTTGTTAGGATTCAGAGTGATGAATTCAGTCAGACAAGAAAGATTTTACTGGTGAAGTAATTCGACAACAACCTCAAAAATAACAAACATGGCTTCGGGATGTAAAAATTCTGAAGCCATGTTTGTTGTGCTGTCATGTCAGGGAATCAATCCCTTTGATATTAGGGATGAATGCGGTGGATACTGACCTTCGCAGGTATGACAGTGTAGGGGACGTTT
>CAZAGU010000351.1:0-1601 GCA_964484805.1 uncultured bacterium | reverse complement strand
ACGCTGACCAAAACGCTTAACGCCTGGGACAGAAGCTTCGAATCTGCAGGAATCGCCTTCACAAAGGACATCAAAGTGTCGTCGCTTCAGGGCAGTTTTGACGCTGGCAATATCGCGGTCGCGGTCGATAACATCCTCGACAATGCCTTGCGCCATACGATTTTGAACAAGCCCAACCTTACTGACGGAGCCGCCAAAGTTGCGGTTGCGGTTGCTGTAGAGAACGGCAAAGCTATAATCCAGATTGACGACACGGGAACTGGCATACCCAAATCCGAGCGCAAGCAGATTTTCGAGAGATTCCAACGCGCGAAAAACGATGCGGCGAGCGGTGTTTCCGGGCTGGGGCTGGGGTTGGCACTGGTTAAGGAAATCGTAGAAGCACACAAGGGCAAAGTTTCCATCGCGGACTCACCACTGGGTGGGGTTCAGTTTGAGATGACTTTCCCTCTGGATAGGTAGTTAAAATTCTGACACATTAACATTGGATAAATCATGGGACGAATAAAATCCTCAACAGGCAAGCGAAAACTCATCTCAATTTTCGCGATAATAGTCGGACTGCTGGTCGTTGGCTACATTCACATCGGGCTTTGGCCCCGTTTGCTGGCGCGCATGGATGGTTCACTGAGCGAAGGGACAACCTGGTCAAACATTCGCCTTTGCTTGACCATGTGGGACGGTGTGAACAGCATTCTTCGCCCCCATGCCATTGAGCTGATGACTATTGACAGTACCATGCTGGATCAGCCATTCAACGAACAACAGTTGGCTCCTCTGCTGTCTTTGCCGGGCGTGAAAGATGCTTTCTATCTCAATCTTGAAGAAAGCCAAGGCGTGGTTGTTAATAACACAGTGCCCATTGATTCCCTTATCAGCAAACTGGATAAACGCGGCAAACAACACACTGGTGGAGCATCGCGAATGATGCGCCGATTGGTGGGTGGTTTGACTAGGATAAGATCCATTAAAACCGATGCAGGCAAATTCCCCTTGCTCGTTCGCTATGCTGGCACTTACTATCCCGCTCATGCAAACGATATCATTGGCATCGTCATTGATGAAAGCTGGTTTATCAATCAAGTTCCCACAGTTCTTGACAGCCTATATCATGAAAGCCAAAGCCTGCTCTTCTCCGCTCCCATGTTGCCCGATACTAATTGGAATGTTCCACCTCCAGAAGATATTTACGCGGCTCCAGGAGGCGCATGGAAGCAAACACTAGGGGCATTGCACAACAAAGACACACTCTGGTGGGCGGGCGATCCGGCAGTTGACGCACTTTCCATGGAGTTGCGAGATAACTATTGGATCTGGCTTACGGAGTTCAACCTGCGTATCGGCGCGAAAGCGGAATTTCCAAACTGGCGAGAACAAGTGTTAAAAGACTTTCGCCGTTCGACAATTTTCCTTATCCTTATGGAAATCCTCGGCACAGCGTTAATTATTGTCCTGTGGCGGTCATCGCGCGCACTCAGGAAACAGGCGCAACGCAACCAGATTGCGTTGTCTCATCTGGCTCACGCGGTGAAAACTCCGGTGTCACGCATCCGGCTGAACGTGGACACACTGACCGAAGACATGGTCGTGTCGCCAGACGA
>CAZAGU010000350.1:0-1662 GCA_964484805.1 uncultured bacterium | reverse complement strand
TATAACAGTCTTTCACTGCTAAAAGTACCGCGGTTCCTTGCAACACTATGGTTGCTTCCACTTCTAGTGCTAGAGCCGCATTGCCCATTACGAAAGGCAATGTCGCTCTTTCGGGGTCTTCAGGTCCATGTGTGGCAAAAATAACCAGTTTTTCAGTTTTTTCTTCTTCAGGCATAGAATTTTCCCCTTGACTTGCTTTCGTTTAAGTATCTTGCTAATGGTTTACAACATCCCCATAATAAAATGATGCGCAAATGTCTTGGTAAAGAGCAAAGACGCTACTTTTGGGAAATGCGATAATGTGAATGTTCAGGATAATCAGCAACTAACTAATTTTGCTAATTATCTGCTTAAGGTTTATCTTTTTGATCACAGTAAGCTTCCACCAAATAATCAGAAATATCTTTAATCGAAATATTTTTATCTTCGGAAGCTCCTCTGAGATTGACATAACAAATCGGACACATCGTGACAGATTGATTCCCAGCTTTAGCGAGCTGTTCCACCCTTTTTTCAGCAATTATCCGAGCCTTGTCTGGAAAGAGAGATTCGACGGGGCCACCGCAACACAGAGTCATGTTTTTTGAATTCGCAGGCTCGATGATCTGTGCTCCGGCATTTGTTAATAATTGACGTGGTTGGTCAATTATTCCCTCGTAGCGAGCATAGACACAGGAATCGTGAATAACAATCTCATCTTCAAGGGTTTTCAACGGTATTAAATTACTTTCAGCGAGAACTTCAAGATAGCTTTTCACTTCGAGTTGATAATCCTTGATGATCTTAGGATAGACGCTTTTCAGCATATCCGTGGTATGTGGATCAACCGTGATAACTTTCTCGACGTTATATTTTTTCAACCGTTCATATACTTTGTGAGCATGAGCCACAAAAACATCTTCAATGCCCTCATCATGCACCAGTGCTCCCGCATACATCTCTTGATCGTAAAGATAGCCAAAATCCACCTTGGCAACCTGAAGCAGCCTGGCGATATTACGTAAAATACCGTTAAACCGTGCTTTTTCGCTAGCGCTAGGCCATGACATAAGCGGTAAAACACTGATTATTTTATTCACCATCCGTCCCACACCGTAGAAATTGTTGATCCAAGAATTTGCAAACTTAGATGTCATTTTCTCCATGGCGATGGTTGGCGGCATAAGTTGGTACATTAAGCCAGTGTAAATAACAGTTTTTCCGCCTTTGGGGATGTTAAGCCCTTTCGCCCAATTGACTGAGCTCCCGCGAGATAAGGGCATAATGCTCCCACGTTTGCTCAAGTTATCAACGAGAATACCTAAAACGTGCTTTATTGGAACTGCCATTGCTTAACCCTTCCCAAGTTTGAATATATCGCGATTGATGTACCAGCGAATACTCTTGATATTCTCGGCTATTGGTACTTCTTTGGGACAGGTTTCCTCGCAGAGCTTGCAGAGTAAACAGGAGAAAACGCTTTCGGTATTCTCAAGAACCTTATCTTCGAGCCCTAACATTACATGGCGAAACATTCGTCTGGGAAGCAATTCTATTCCCATTGGGCACGAAGCGGTGCAGGAACCGCAATTCATGCAGGCGTAGGCATTGAAATTTGTTGACTCACTCATCGCTTCAATAAAGTCTGGATTGACCGTTGACATGATTAACTCTCGGTATTGA
>CAZAGU010000349.1:0-1667 GCA_964484805.1 uncultured bacterium | reverse complement strand
CGACCAAGGGTGGTGTCAAGGTTGGTTCATCGTTAAATATCGCCAGCGAAGTGCTCGATGTGCCATCAGCTACCACAAGTCAGAAGGGCGTGATAAAATACCCGCAGACGGAAACCTTCAGCGGCAATGGCGTTACCAGCGCCTTCAATCTGACAAGCACTCCTGGTAATTTCCTGGCGGTTTATCTTGGCGGTCTGCGTCAAACCGTAACCGATGATTACACTGTTACCGGCACTCAGATCACTTTCCTGTCCGCGCCGAAAAGCGGACAGAAGATCGTCGCCGATTACATCGCGGCGTAAAATGACTAAGCAGCACGACAATCCATCAAGCGGCTCGTACTTAGCCCTGATTGAGCAGGTACAGGCAGACCTCCATGATATCAAGGAAGATATCCGGGAGATTCGTTCTGGAAACAAAACTGACCAGAAGGAGCTTTGGTTGGCTCTGAAAGCATTGCATGAGTCAGTGGTCGGGAACGGCAAGGACGGGATATTGGTTCGCCTGGATCGCAACACCAACTTCCGCAAAACGATTACCAGACTTTTATGGGCTCTTTTTTCCCCGATGTACGGTGGATTGATCGTGCTGCTCTTAAAGGCATTATTCTTTAACAATTGAGGTTTACAATGAGTGACAATACATATCTCGACCAGATTCTTGATGAAATGGAATCGGTCGGGAAGGATTGGGAGGAGCTGTTCTTCGGCAAGTTTCGTATCCAGGAAGTTTTCAACCTGGTTTCATCTCTTGTACGGGCTGCCGAATCGATCATCACCGCTCCGAGTTCTGGTGAACAAAAACACACGCTCGTTCGGGAGGCATTCGAGTATTTTGACAAAAAGTACAGTATCATCGACCGCATTGATGACCTGATTCCGTTGCCATTCTTTCTGGAACCGTTCGACGGTCCGTTCCTGCGGAAACTAGTTGACTTCTTGATTGGTCAGACAGTGGCTGTGTTCAATGCGACGATTTGGAAGGAATCAGAGGATGTATCGCCTGAACAGGAGACTGTGCTGGCGACGACCTGATCGGCTAATTGGGATAGAATTACGGGGAGCTTCTTAAGGAGGCTCCCCGTTTCATATTTGTGTAGGGGAGTTAATCCATTCCGCTCAGCCTTTCCTGCTGTATGCCTTGATTTTCTAACCCCAGTATTTAGATTGCAATACCTAACTAAATGTTAATAAACAACTTCCAAATAATGGAGGCGTGAAATGCGAAAGCTAATCCGAGACACAGATTCCAATGACCCACCGCCAAAAGAAACTGGTGATGTATCAGCAGGGGAGGTGGAACAGGACGACAAGAAAACACAGATACTGATTCCTTCTGAAGTCTTCAGAGGACTTGAGGCGGTTCGGCTTTCAGGGCTGACCAACATGCTTGACCGACCGATGGTCGCCCTACTGGCTGATAGATTAGGTTATCCCGATGCTGCCCGTTGGATTAAGGAGCATCCAAAATTATTCGCCGAAGGTTTGTTCCACGGGTTCTGTGTCAATCCAGAGGAAGAGAATGCTTGATGTTTAAGGATTTAGGATTATTTCCGATAGCTAAAACCTTCTCGCCCTTTGCCTTGATTATCGCACCCCAAGATTTAGATTGGACTCGTAAGTAAAGTTATACCAACAACATAATCTCAGGAGAACACAATGAGTAAA
>CAZAGU010000348.1:0-1685 GCA_964484805.1 uncultured bacterium | reverse complement strand
TCAAAATAGTTGCCGATTAGTTGAAGCCCTATTGGCAGTCCATTCTTGCTAAACCCGCATGGAAGAGACATAGCAGGCAAACCTGCTAAGTTAGTTGGTATTGTAAATATGTCAGATAAATACATTTGCAATGGATCATCCGTTTTTTCTCCTATCTTAAACGCAGGAGTAGGAGATGTTGGAGTAACTAAGATATCAAACTTTTTAAAAACTTCATCAAAATCCTGTTTGATAAGAGTCCTTACCTTCTGCGCTTTTAAGTAATACGCATCATAATAACCCGAGCTTAAGGTGTGTGTTCCAAGCATTATTCTGCGTTTTACTTCAGCGCCAAAACCCTCTTTTCTTGTATTCTCATACATATCTAACAGATTATTAGTTTCTTCTTTAGCCGCTCTGTAGCCATATTTAACCCCATCATACCGTGCCAGGTTTGAGCTTGCTTCTGCAGGAGCAATAATATAATAGGTTGCAACAGCATATTCAGTATGAGGTAGAGATACCTCTTCAATTATAGCCCCGAGTTCTTCTAATTTCTTTATAGCTGTTTTTATTGATGATTCTACATCTTCATCAATTCCCTCTATAAAATACTCCTTTGGAACTCCGATTTTGATGTTCTTAATATCTTTATTGAGAAAACTCATATAATCAGGCAAAGCCATATTTAGCGACGTTGAATCAAGAGAATCATATCCGCTTATTACTTCAAGAAGCGCAGCGCAATCCCAAACATCCTTGGTCAAAGGACCTATTTGATCAAGAGATGAAGCAAAAGCCACAAGTCCGTACCTTGACACCCTGCCATAAGTAGGTTTCATACCCACTATACCGCAATGAGATGCGGGCTGGCGAATAGAACCTCCTGTATCAGAACCAATAGATAAAACTGCCTGATCAGATGCAACAGCCGCTGCAGACCCTCCACTGGAACCACCGGGAATAAAATTTGTATTCCATGGATTTTTGGTGACTTTAAAATAAGAAGTTTCCGTAGATGAACCCATAGCAAATTCATCCATGTTTGTCTTGCCAAGAAATATCAACCCGTTCTCTTTTAACTTGTTTATTACTGTGGCATTGTAGGGAGGCACAAAATTACTGAGCATTTTAGACCCGCATGTAGCAAGGACATCCTTAACACACATGTTATCTTTTATTGCGATTGGAATCCCCGTTAATGGGCAAATATTCTTTTTCTCTTTTATTCTTTTATCAGCCTCTTTTGCCTGTCCGATTGCCATATCCTTCGTTAAAGTGATATACGCTCCAATCTCTCCATCAGTTTTCTCTATGTGGTCATATAATTTTCTGGTAAGTTCCTCAGAACTCACATCTTTATTGATAAGCAATTTTGCAAGTTCATGAGCTGTCAATGTATGTAATTTCATGTCCTCTGTCCTGTTGATTGTAGACACATTATTGTATCCTTATTTCTTTAAAACACAACACACATTTACTTTTCCCAGAACGCCGGCGTAAAGATCACGAGGACTGTGTAAAGCTCTAATCGCCCGAAAAGCATCAACAGACTCAGAAAGAGCTGACCAAGCTGTGGTATCGCCGCATAGTTTCTTGTCGCCCCGACACCACTTAGACCTGGACCAATATTCCCGAGACAGGCAATCGTGCTGGTAACCGCGGTAGCCAGGTCTGGGGTAAAGGCAGTCATGATTAACGAGCCT
>CAZAGU010000347.1:0-1690 GCA_964484805.1 uncultured bacterium | reverse complement strand
CCTCTAATATCTGTAGAAAAGTGTAGAGCTGACATGGAATATCGAGCTTCTTCTTGGTGTTTACAGTGATTACGACGAGCAAGTAGACGCTAAGAGCAATCCATATCTGACTTTTCACTGCATTAATTGAGGTTCCGTAAAATGGATTGCTCAAGTTGGAGGAAAATATTCTGGAGACTTAATAGCCCCCTGTGGGGTTAGGATGGATTTGCGAGAATCAATCCATTCCACAAAAGTCAAACAATGCTGATAAAGACTCTACTAAACAAAGTCGAACGATTCAAGTCGTTCGTTTATGTCTCCGTCATCGTCACGCTGGTTGGCGGGACGGAAGCTCTGGTTATTGACATTGAGCCGCGCCGTAACAGCCGGCCAATTTGCCCAGAGTGCGGTAAGCGGCGGACGGTTTACGACCGGCAGCCGCAGAGGCTGTTTGAATATCTGCCGGTCTGGTCGTTCAAGGTCTTCTTTCGCTATGCACCACGTCGGGTAAAATGTCCTGGGCATGGTGTAAAAGTTGAATCCCTAGCTTGGTGCCATGGTAAGGAGCGGATGACCTTTTCCTATCAGGTATTTCTGTCTCGCTGGGCGAAGCGGTTGTCCTGGAAAGAGACTGCCGATATCTTCGAAACCAGCTGGGACACGGTGTTTCGAGCTGTTAAATTTGTTGTCGATTACGGCCTTGCTCACACCAATCTCGAGGGTGTTACTGAGATTGGTGTTGATGAAATCGCCGTCTTCAAAGGGCACAAGTATCTGACACTGGTTTATCAGCTTAACGCTGGAGCTCGGCGACTGCTGTGGTGCAGCCCGGAGCGAAAAGCAAAAACACTGCTGCGCTTCTTCCACGAGTTTGGCAAAGAGCGTAGCGCCCAGATCCAGTTCGTATGCAGTGACATGTGGGCCCCATATCTCAAGGTGATTGCCAAGAAGGCACCACAGGCGCTGAACATTCTCGATCGCTTCCACATTATGCGCAAATTTAACGAAGCGATTGATGAGATCCGCCGGGGTGAGTCAACCAGTTCAAAGCCAACCGCGAGGAGAATGTTCTCGAACGAGGCCGCTGGTTGCTGTTGAAACGGCCGGAAAATCTTTCCGAGAAGCAGACCACTCAGCTGGACGAACTGCTGAAACTCAACCTAGCATCGCTCAAAGGCTACCTGTTGCGCGAAGACTTTCAACTGTTCTGGGAGTATCAGCGCGCTGACTTTGCTGGCAAGTTTCTCGACAATTGGGTCACCCGAACACTACAGACCGATCTGGCACCGATGAAAAAGGTGGCCAAGATGCTGACCAAGCACAAGCCGATGATCATGAACTGGTTCAAGGCCAAAGGTCGGCTTTCCAGCGGCGCAGTAGAGGGTTTGAACCTCAAAGCAAAACTCACTATGAGAAAGGCGTACGGTTTCAGGACCCTGAAATGTTTGCAAATCGCCTTATATCATGAACTTGGCAAGTTGCCGGAACCGGAATTTCACCACAGATTCTGCTGACGAGCCTTTTATTTTTACTTTTTATGCTTATTCTGATCAAACCCATCTAGGCATTCTTATACAAAGCAGTCCACCGTTTATCATGTAAAACCATCCACCGGTTATTGTGGCGGGGCATCGAATTTCTCGGTCCAAATGTCCTAAGGATTTATGGTTGCCAATTACGGTAGGACCTATGGCAACGTAACGGAGGG
>CAZAGU010000346.1:0-1772 GCA_964484805.1 uncultured bacterium | reverse complement strand
TTTTGAGCGTATTTTTCACAATCTAAGATTTGATTATTTATGACGGTCTGCTTAAAGACCAGTAAATACAATGCATGGGCACAAATCAGAAAGACCAGAAATGACTAGGGGTCAGAATCAGAGGAAGAGCGGCTCATGACATCACCCACCCCAAAGATATCTGGCATCTGGGACAATCACCGGCGTGGTACGATAGGCGACTTCCTTCGTGAAAAGATCCAGTCCGAATCAACTCTTTCTTTTGTTTCCGCATATTTCACCATTTATGCTTATGCCGCCCTCAAGGATCGGCTCGACAGCATTAAACACCTGAGATTTCTGTTCGGTGAGCCCCGTTTCATACAGTCTCTTGATCCGGAAAAGACCGAAAAGAAGGCATTCCGAATCGAAGACGACACGCTTTTACTGTCCAATCGTCTTGAGCAAAAACGGGTGGCCAAGGAGTGTTCCGAATGGTTGAAAAGCAAAGTCGATATCCGCTCGATCATCAAACCGGGCTTCCTGCACGGCAAAATGTATCATATGAATAACAGTGGTGTTCAAGAAGCGATCATAGGCAGTTCGAATTTCACCGTCAGCGGTCTGGGGCTCGGAGCATCCGGCAATAACGTCGAGTTAAATCTGGAAGTCAACGATAACCGGGATCGGACCGACCTGAAGAATTGGTTTGATGAGGTTTGGAACGACGAGACGCTTGTCGAAGATGTCAAAAGCGATGTTCTTAATTACCTAGCACAGCTCTATCAGAACCACACTCCGGAATTCATTTACTTCAAGACCCTTTATCACATCTTTGAGGATTACCTGGCGGAAGCGGAACGAGGAGGACTGCTGGATGAGAAGACCGGTTTCTTCGAGTCTCAAGTATGGGACATGCTGTACGACTTCCAGAAAGACGGTGTAAAGGGTGCGATCAACAAGATTCTGAAGCACAACGGCTGCATCATCGCGGACAGTGTTGGCCTGGGGAAGACCTTCGAAGCGTTGGCGGTTATCAAATATTTTGAATTACTCAATGGTCGCGTGCTCGTACTTTGTCCCAAAAAACTGGAGGACAACTGGAGAGTTTACCGGGAGAATGACACGCGCAACCCGCTCCTGGCAGACCGGTTTGCGTATACTGTGCTTGCTCATACCGATTTGGGACGAGATCGTTATGAAACCCACAACTGGGGCAACTACGATCTCATCGTTATTGACGAATCGCACAATTTTCGCAACAACGCCCGAGGCAAGGAGAGGGAGGATGGTACCCGAGGGATTACGCGCTACGAATTCCTGATGGATCAGGTTCTCAAAAAAGGCGTGGATACCAAGGTGCTGCTGCTTTCGGCAACTCCAGTGAATAACAGCCTCAAAGATCTTCGCAATCAATTCCTTTTGATTACGCAAGATGAGGATGCGGCCTTTCATGAGTCGCTCGATATATTCAGCATTACCCAGGCGATGAAGAATGCGCAGACCCACTTCACCCAATGGGCGGATCCGAAGAGGAACCCGGAGCGTAAGGTCAGCCGTTTGCTCGACGCTTTGGATTCGACGTTCTTCAAGCTGCTTGACGAGCTCACGATCGCACGGTCGCGCCGACACATCATCAGCTACTACGGAACCAAGGGCATGGGTGAATTTCCCAAAAGACTCAAGCCAATGGCTTTGCACCCGGCAACAGATATCAAGGGGTACTTTCCTTCATACGATGACCTGCATGCAGCCATCTCAGAATACAAGCTCACTATCTTCAACCCAACCGCCTATCTGGAAGATGCTCATGT
>CAZAGU010000345.1:0-1850 GCA_964484805.1 uncultured bacterium | reverse complement strand
TTTAAGATGTGCCGTTTTTTCCTGATTTGGTGCTTTTCGGTCTGGCACTAATTAGCTGATTGACATTCCGAATTGCCCGTAGAATATTATTCAGATATGTTATGCGCCGATCAGATTCTTTTTGCTCTGAGATGTCCTTAAGAAATACAACCACTAAATCAGGATCCAAAAAGTTGAAGTAACATAAAAAAGCTGAAACGTTTCATTCCTCAGGCGGCTGTTTTCAGCCTGAGGATTATTAATGTTTCGTTCATCTGATGGATTCGACTTCATTCTTGCCTCAGTAGAAAGTTGTCCGGTTCACCTTCAGGTCGAAAAATGCAAACGAGAAAGTCTCGCCGCAAGCGACGAGACTTAGTGATTTATTTTACAAGTATTACTTTTCTCGTGAATGATGCGCTACCATCACTCAAACGAATCAGATACAAGCCCGGTGGCGCCTTCAGAGCTTCCCAGACGAATGTGTGTGCTCCAGCCTGTTGGTTGTTTTTTGTGTCAGTGAATACTACTTGACCAGATAAACTAAACACTTGCAGGCTGACATTGCTCAGGGTCGGTAGATAATACGTAATCACCGTTGTGGAGTTGAAAGGATTCGGGTAAACGGGATCCACTGCAAATACCTCAGGGATATTCCAACCATCGTCGCTAACCGAAACTGGCACCGGCACATTCAACCGCCAGTGTTCAGGGCTCTCCGATTCCGCCACACCATCCGAGGCTCCATGCCACCAACGCAAGTCCACCCTGTAGCCGGCATCAGGATGGTAAACGCCCAAATCAATCAGGAATGTTCGGAAATTTTCTATCGTATAACTCGGTTCGATCAGCTCAGAAATAACCAAAACCGTGTCGGTCTCACGATAATCTAACTGCAGATACCAAGAATACAGGAGGTTATCATTGTCAGCATCATACGCTGCATTCCAGAGGAAAGTGATGGGAAGGTCAGTATCTTCAAGCTCTGTTCCGTCGGCAGGCTCAAGCGGGGAAGCCAGCCGTGGAGCATCGTTGACGGGATTGATAACAACCGTAAATACTTCTTCACCAGTCAAACCATAGGCATCTGTTGCAGACACGATAACATCAAACCCATCTGGCGAGTTCCAGTCGAGAACGGGTTCAAAATTAAGGACGTTGTCATCATCCAGAGACAGACGCAGGTTTTCTGGTGCTTCAACAATTGCATACCCGACAATGTTACCATTTGGATCATCAAATACATCATCCAGATCTTCGCCGATAATCCAGCCAGCATCTTCATCAATATTCATGTCTTCAATCGCTGAATCAACAACAGGAGCGCTGTTTATGCCATTGCCATGAAGCACAACAAGCAGGGGGTTATTCTCAGCATCGGTGGATGAAATTGTAATCACGCCGTTGACTTCACCAACATTCGCCGGATTGAACATAACGGGCAAAGTATATTGGTGACCCGGTCGGATATTAACACCCTCAAAGTCGGTACTAAAACCAACACCTTCGATGCTGATGTCGAACACCGTCAGCTCAGCGCGCCCACGGTTATAAATAATGAGATTGAGCCTGTGGATCACATTTATGTCAGCATCCGCAAAGTCAATGTTGGCTTCAGACACCTCGATAATTGGATATGGATCACCCAGTGCATGAAGCGCTACGGGGATTTCGATCCTGTCATTATTCGGATCATTTGACACGAGGAGCAGATCAGCGGTGTAATCGCCCTCTTCCAAGCCCTCACGGATGATAGTAACTTCAAGATCGCTTGATCTATTTGGTCTTAGCGTGCCCTGTTCGGTTGAAAGAGACAGCCAATCGTTGCCTTCGTGATAGTTGACTACCGTTGACCAGACGAGATTTGCCTC
>CAZAGU010000344.1:0-1875 GCA_964484805.1 uncultured bacterium | reverse complement strand
ATAAAGGTTAAATAGAGGACTGGTACCCTCGTTCTAAATTCTCAAAACGTTTTCGATTGACGCTTGTATTTGTCCAAACGTCAATCTATCCTTTATATAATTATTTGAAATAAATTTTTGTTTATTCATTTAAAAAGAGGTTACTCAATGATTTCCAAACTGAAAATAGGTTGGTCGGAAATTGACCTGACTCCTGACAAAAAAGTCAGACTGGCCGGTCAGTTTTTTGAGAGAATTTCAGAGCGTGTCGAGACGCGTATCTACGCCACCGCCATGGCTATTGAATCGGACGGCGAACAGGCCGTATTGTGCTCGGCTGACCTGGTAGCCACAAGCACAAATCTACTCGCGGAAGTGCGCAGGCTTCTTGCCGATAATGCTGAGGGACTGGACGTGAGCAAGATTGTCCTGTCTGCTACGCACACCCATACCTCAATCAAATACAAAAGAGTTTCGGTGACGGGAAAAAACTCGCTCGACATTTTAAAAGACTATCTCCCTGCGGAAAAGCAGTATGTTCCTAAAGTAGACGACCAGCCGGACGTTATGAGTGATGACGAAGCGCTCGCATATCTGGCAGCCAAGCTCGCGGCTGTCATTCTGGATGCCTGGAAGGCGAGAGATGCCGCTTACTACGCAAACGAGTTCGGAAGGGCCGCTGTCGGACTTTGCCGGCGATCAAAATTCACCGACCTTTCAGCCGCGATGTGGGGAGACACCAACACTGCCACTTTCGACGCGCTTGAAGGTGGAAATGACTCCGGTCTTGAGCTTCTCTACGTCTTCGATAAAGATAAAAAGCTTCGCGGCGTTGTCGCCAACTTGGCTTGCCCGGCGCAGACCGTTCAGCACAGAAGCTTTATCTCATCCGATTTCTGGGGAAAGGCCAAGATCCTCATTCGTAAAAACTTCGGTTCCGACATCTATCTGCTTGCTCTCTGCTCTGCCGCTGGCGACCAGTGCCCGATTGACCTTATAAGATGGGTAGAGCCTGAAACTCCTATTGATGACCCTAATATCAAAAAAGACACCGTTTTAAAAAGAAAAGCCGACCCTTCCATGTTCGATATCAAAGGCTCATGGAGACAAGGCAAGAGAATAGCCAACGAAGTAATCGAGTACTACGAGGATGCCGTAAACGATCTAACCGACGAAACGCCTTTCAAGCATGAGTCATTTACACTTGAAGTTCCCTTGAGGCAGGTGACGAAGGCTGAATACGATGCGGCCAGGAAAGAGCTTGAGGAATATATCGCAAAAGCCGGCAAGAAGAATTTCGATTTCAACGACAATGCCAAAATGCATGTATGTGCCGGTATCATGGCGCGTTTTGAAACGCAGGAAACAATGCATGTTTCCCCGTGCGAGATACATATTATCCGTCTGGGCAATATCGCTTTAGCGACTAACCCCTTCGAGCTGTTCCTCGATTATGGAAACAGGATAAAGGCAAGAAGTTACGCTCAGCAAACCTTTCTGGTTCAGCTCGCCTGCGGCTCATCAGGATATCTCCCAACAGCCCGCGCAGAGGAAGGAAGCCACTATTCCGCCTACGTCTCAAGCGGCGTCACGGGACACGTCGGCGGAGATCTGCTCGTCAAAAAAACGCTGGACATTATCAACAATCGTCTTTTTGCCGAATAGGTATTGTTTTGATGAAGATCAAAAATACCGCCGGTAGTGTCAAAAATACCATGAAAAATGGTCATGGAGACTGAATATCCAACCTCGCAAGGCGAGGCAAGTATCCAATTCATCCCGCTTAGGCGGAACACTCAAATCCAACCGAACAAGGTAAAACCCCCGCCGCGTCTTGAGAATTTGAACTTCCTTGATCATTGGCATCGTTGCCATTCCCTCCGGTCATTGCTTTCG
>CAZAGU010000343.1:0-1884 GCA_964484805.1 uncultured bacterium | reverse complement strand
ATGACGAAGGGAGGGGGATGAATGCGATGGATACCTGCCTTCGCAGGTATGACATTTGGACGTTTTTAAAGCACTGGGCTCCAGCCTTCGTTTGAGCGACAGTTCAAGGTACGGCGAACATACTCCAAAAACAGCAAACGGGCAACACTAAGGTTGCCCGTTTTATCAGCTAATCTGTGGTTTAATTTTCTTCCTCGACGAATTCCTCTTTTCCTGCCCCACAGACAGGACAAACCCAATCGTCAGAAAGGTCTTCAAATTTGATTCCTTCCTCTTCCTCGTCGTAGAGAAAACCGCAGACTTCACAGCGATAGACTTTCATCTAAATCTCCTATACGTCAAGATTTGCTGGTTCGTAGAATTCCTTTGGGTGCTGGCAACAAGGACATTTTTCAGGTGGTTCTGTGCCTTCATGTACGTACCCACACACAGCACATTTCCATTTGATTGGTTCATCGCGTTTATAAACGGTTCCTTCTTCCACCATCTCAAGAAGTCTCTTGTAGCGGTCGCGGTGATGAGCTTCAACCTTGGCAATCTGCTTGAACAGATTGGCGGCTTTTGTATTTCCTTCAGCTTCCGCGTCAGCCGCAAACTTAGGATACATCTCGGTGGTTTCGTAGTTCTCGCCTTCCATGGCGGCTTTCAGGTTCGCCGCGGTATCACTCAATTTGCCAAGCATGACGAATTGATCTTTGGCGTGGCGTTTTTCGTTCTCCGCAGTCTCTTCAAAGATTCTGGCAATGTAATGGTAACCCTCTTTGCGTGCAATCGCCGCAAAGTAAGTGTACATGTTTCTTGCTTGAGATTCGCCTGCGAATCCATCGGCAAGATTTTGTTCAGTCTTGGTCATGGTGCTCTCCTGTTTCTTAATCACTGAGAATTGTTTTCGTTAGCAATACTCGTGATTTCAGCCTTAGATACCTTATTTCAGATATCTATTCCAATATTTTTCTTGTTATCATTTTTACATTCTTGTAGGAGCTGGAACTCCAAAATATCAGCAGAACCCGCAGTACTCTTTAATAGCCTATCATTTGCAATATATATCGCTTCCTGCGATTCATCCACACCAATCCAACGTCTGCCAAGCATTTGTGCCGCTACTAAACTTGTTCCAGACCCGCAAAAACAATCTAAAACGAGATCATTGGGATTCGACGAAGCTTTGACGATCATTTTTAGCATCTCAAGGTTCTTTTCAGTGGGATAGCTGGGATACTGAGCATCCTTAAATTCCCAAATATCCTGCGTCTTTTTGCCAAATGATTCATCTAAATAAATCTTCTTTCGAGGAACACCATTTTTCGACCATTCAACTAATCCAGCTCGATCTAGCTCCTCAAGTTGACTTGGCGAACTTCGCCAATGCCTTCCTTCAGGTGGCAGAATGCCTCGCCAAGGCAAACCAGTTTCACCGTTCCGTGTTTCACCCGGCGCATGAAGCGGAATGGTTGTGTAATATCGCCCATCTTCATCAATCTTTTTATATAGCCTGCGCTTTGCCTCATCGGTAAATTCTTCCTTTGGATCATTCCAGATACTATCCTTGCTCTTTGAATAGAATAGAATCATGTCTTTGATATTTCCAAAGGCATTGCGCTGGAAATTCTTCGGATTACATTTGATCCTTGTAATATCATTTCTGAAATTCTCGATGCCAAAGATTTCATCCATAATGATCTTCACATAATGCCCAATTTTATAGTCAATGTGGAGATAAATGGACGACCTTTCCGACATCAGTTCTCTGATCAAAATTAAACGTTCACGCAGAAATTCCAGAAACGCCTCACCTTTCAAATTGTCGCCATATGCAACCCTGTCGCCCTTTCGCTTGCTGATTGAATTCGCTCGCGAATCGCTAATTGTAAAAGTATTATT
>CAZAGU010000342.1:0-1918 GCA_964484805.1 uncultured bacterium | reverse complement strand
TAATGTAATCATAATTTTAGTAAAACGAAAGGAATATTCAGCCCATATCAAGCTCCGTCTTGCCTTCAACTTTCAGCGCGCGGGCATTAGCATTTGCGTTTGAGTTCACCACATGAAGTGTCTTATGCGCGGCATTTACGCCTGTATAAGATTGCATGTGAGTATTGCCCATCACGTTCAAGGCTTGCTTAGCGGCATCGTCCTGGTCATTGGCGAGTTGTACGCCGATATTACCACGTCCCGTCACAGCCAGCGCCAAAGCGCTATTGTCGGTGCTGGGATTGTAAACTTTCGCAGTGGTTATGGCAGGATTCCCAGTCAATCCCGCTACCATTTCGACTTGTCCCTCAGTGTAGAGGGCACGCGCAGATGCGCCAGTGTTGCTGTTTTTGGCGTAGATCGCAGCGCGATCTGCGTCATTGTTATTCACATCATTGACGCGAATAATTGCTTGATCACCCTCATCAGGATTGATCTTTGTTACCAAATCCTGCTCTTCGTTTTGGTTGTCACCTTGGTTTCCCCATACTTGTGCGTTTGGCATTTCTGCCTCCTATAAAATGAATACACGGCTAATAATTGTATGCATAGGGGCCGCCGTATGCCCCCATATCAGATCGAGTTCTGTCCGGATCAAGAATATCCGGATTTCCAGAATCTATACCGGGTGAATCCTCCGAAAGAATGAATGATCCTTCAACAAAGAGAGTATCTCTATCAAGAATATTATGCTCACCTAAAGTGATTGGCGGATTGTTGGTTATTCTTCCGTAACTATAAGCAAGATTATAATCCGGCTGTATAGGATTACCATATAAAAAATCATTAAAAAAAACAGTTGTTTCAATCTGATACATGATATTATTGGATACATTGGCAACACTATTGTATAAATATAAAGAAGGTGAAGAATAGGCAATTACATTGTTCACAATTGCTGAACAATTGTACCCATCAAAATAACAAATGCCAGCACGCCCCGCATTCAATATTATATTATTCATAATTCTAACGCTAGCATTCGAACATAAGTAAATGCCATGTGAATCGCTGTTATCAATTGTAAACCCTCGTATAGCTGTGCAAATGGTGTCTAAAACTCCAACTACCATAATTCCATACCCCCATCCAGCCGCATCAATAACTGTATTCTCAGGTCCTGTCTCACTTTCAAGCCAGATTTTCTTAGTTATACGCAGTCCTTCCCGGTAAGTTCCCGGCCCGACGCGAATTGTGTCATAATCTGAAGAAAAATTGATCGCAGCCTGAATTGTCTCGAAATCGTCCGGCACCCAGAGGACTTCAGGGCGGTCATTCCAGACCGTAAACCGGATAACCTCGCTATAGGCAACGTTTCCGGCTGAATCCATAGCCTTTATTTGTATAAGATAAATACCGTCGCTAACATCGTTTGTGTACCAGATCACATTTCCATTATAAAATGTATCTAAATTATATAATTTTTGCCATTGTTGCCCGTTCATAAACACAACCGCCGTGTCGATGGGCGATTCGTCGATGATCTGGAAGTGGAGATTGACCACGCTCTGAAGCGTATCGCCCGGCTGAGGCGACATCCAGGCAATGACAGGCGGCGTGTTGTCTTCGTCAGGCGCAACGGTGGTGTCGTTCGCCACGCGAACTAGTAGCGCGGGGCTGATGCCGAGGTTGCCGGCTTCGTCCCAGGCACGGGCTTCCCAAGAATAGACCCCGTCGGAATCGGCTAAGGTGTTCCAGATCAAGGAGTAAGCGCCCTCGCCGTTGACCGCGATTTCGCCGCCTTCGGGCATCACGCCGTTCTGGTAGAGTCTGACACGCTGGAGCGGGCTTTCGTCGATCACGCGGAAGGAGAGTTCCACCTCACCGCGAACGTTGCCGGGGTCGGGAGCAGTCCACCAGACATCGGGCGGCATGTTGT
>CAZAGU010000341.1:0-1926 GCA_964484805.1 uncultured bacterium | reverse complement strand
ATGACGGTAACTAAACCAATTATTTTGATCAAGTGTGCCCCATTCGGGGAGCCGTACAGGCCTCACTTGATTCGATTCGAGTGAGGCTTTTTCGCGTTTTGGAGTAACTTTTTCATTCTCTCGAACAACCTCAATATTCGTCTTTTTAGCCATCGGTGGTTTCAGCTTTGTGCCGCTTGTCAGCTTCGGAATCCGCAGAATCACTCGAGCTGTAGCATGATCAACAATATCGATACGTTCAACGAAGTGAAGAACCAGCATTCGTCGTTTCTCAAATGGAATATCCTTGACTTCTTTATCGAAATTCCGAGCCAGTTTCTTGATGAAAATCATGTCATTTTCAAAAGCCTCAACGACTTGGAAATCCATTTCTTTATTTTTCAATGCCTTTACCAGTAAGGCTTTCTGGGCTTGAAGCTCGTCGATCTTTGATTTGCAGACATCAGGACTCATGCCTGCGCCAATCGCATTATAGAAGTTATCGATGCTTTCTTCAATTTCTTTGATCTTACCCGCGGATTGTTTGTCTGCCTCATCCAATTCACACTGTAACTCCGACAGGCGTGTTTTAACCTTTTTCTCGATCTCACTAAGTCTTGAAGGTCGCGCAATTTCATTCTTAATTACTTTAAGAACAGCGTCTTCAAGATAATCCTGATCAATGTAAAATGATTTGCACTTGCCGTCGGTTTGGTTTACATGTCCAGAGCAAACATAGCGATTCAAAAAGTAATGCGTTCGTTCGCTATTGTCTTTAATAACCCTTTTTCGTCTCACGCCAATATAAGCTTTACCACAGACATCACAACGGATTATCTTGGCTAACAGCCATTGGCTCTTATGGGCATTAGAGGCGAAACGATTACCAATTTTATCTTGTCCGAGCTTTTTACGTTTCATAAACAGCTCCTTTGATATGATGGGATCGTGATTGTTTTCAACGATAATCCATTCTTCTTCAGGCTTTAATGTCCTTGTTTTTGAATGTGTTCGGTTCCAAACTCCCGCACCATAATAGATATGATTATTTAGAATATATCCGATGCGTTGTTGCCCCCAAGTTTTCCCATTCCTATAAAGGATGCCATCCTCCTTCAGACGATTTGCAATAGCCTTTGCGCCTAATCCATGATTGACAGCCAGATCAAAGATCATACGCACTGTAGCCACTTCCACGGGGTCGCCCAGAGCCAGTTTCTTGTGAATCCTATCCCCTCGCCCTTCGACCTCGATTTTCTTGAATCCGTAGGGAGTAACACCACCGTTAAAGTACCCTCTCTGAACATTTTCGATCATCCCTTTACGGGTTTCCATCGCCAGATTCATAGAATAGAATTGATTGATAACTTCAATAATTCCTTCGAACAAAAAGCCTGAAGGCGTGTCTGGGTCGAAGTTCTCGGTTATTGACTTGACAACAACTCCGTGCTTTTTAAGCAGGGATTTGAAGATGATGGACTCTTCTCGGTTGCGTGAGAACCTGTCGAGCTTATGAACCAGGATCACTGATATATCAGTGTCTTTAGCCATGCCAATCATTTTCATGAATCCAGGACGTCTGTCGGCGGATGCGTATGCAGACACTCCTTCGTCCTTGAATATTTCCACGAGCATCATGTCATCACCTGCATCGACGTGTTGTCGTATAGCCTTTACCTGCGCGGGTATTGACAGATCCTTGACGACCTGTTCGTCAGATGAAACCCGCGCGTATCCCACAACTTTAATCATTTGAAATCCTCGGTTAGTTTACTGCCTGATATAGAGCAATGGTTGTACCACAAATATTTGCTTTAAATCAGCTCAGTTGACTGACCAATTTAGACCGAAGTTGCCGCAAATCAAGTCATGTTCGGGACGGGTGTAAGACTTCAGTTTTTGTTTAAGTAACCCTAAGATTACCTTAACCGGTCGTTTTGACTGGTT
>CAZAGU010000340.1:0-1959 GCA_964484805.1 uncultured bacterium | reverse complement strand
TTTTAAAGCACTGGGTTCCTTGTGCATAGTCAAAAGTCCATCCGGCCTTGAAATGTTTTGGTCACCCATAAAAACAACCCAAGTGCGAACTTCACCTTGTGATTACCATCCGCGCCTGGATATTTTTATTCGTCCGCTCTGCGACGGACTGGAATAACGATGTGGTCAGTACCTATGCGCAGAGACAGTATCCTTGTCCCCAGCATTCAGCAAAGAACACTGGATGAATATATTGGAGTTTTTCTGCAAACGGAAATTACAAATACTGTTAATCATGTCAAGAAACTCGTGAAATCAAAATCGCTCACCTTACGAACGTGCTTTTACTCCCTTGCCAAGAAAACTCTAGTTTAAACCACAATCCCCCAGTAACAAAAGCTACCGGGAGATTGTTTTGTGAATTTAATCTACTGAAATGCCCCTACTTCATCAACAAAACCTTAACTTCAATATTTGCTGCGGCGGCGGACATGCGGACGATGTACAGCCCCGAAGGCATGCCTTCAGCGTTCCAGCTAACCGTATGTATTCCAGCAGTTTGATCGCCGTTGAACAGTGTGGCAACCTGCCTCCCTGCTATGTCGAAGACCGACAGACTCACCCGACCTGCCAGGGGCAAGCCGTAAGTTAGCCTCGTGACAGCGTTGAAGGGATTGGGATAGGCGGCGGAGAGGGTGTATTCCGCGGGGATCACTGCCCCGACAACGGCATCTACAGCCACAAAGGCATCGGTTTGATAGACCAGACCATCGCCAGCAAGAATACTCCCCACATCCAGCGGTAGCACATCGCCATCCGTGCCAACCAGCCTCAGCGAAAACGCTTCACCAGCTGTGAGTCCTTCGTGCTCGGTGGTCAGAATGTCGTTACCCCAGACAGCAACGCCGCATCTGCCATCGTCATCAATGTAGCCAGCACCGACGACAGCGCCAGAAGCGTCAATCGCCTGAACCATACCAGCGCGCGCCGATTGAAGCTGAATTAGCAGGCTCATGTTGACGGAGGATCTGGCGGTGAAAGCAACTTCACGAGGCTTATCACTGCCGAGTGCGGCGACTTGCTCCTGTTCGGGCGGATAGTTGAGCGTGACATCCGCGTCAACGCAAATCTGATAGCCTTTGCCTTCATGCCATGGCGACATGTTGGAAAAACGAAACTCTGGATTTATAAAATGACCGGCTTCATCTTTGGCGATGATTACATGGTCAATAATGGGTGAAAGCACATAGAAATCCGGAGCGGAGGCATCAAGCTCGTACTCTGGCATGTAGCCTACTAAATTCCAACCCTGCTCAAGGGGAACATCCATGTCAGGTTCAACTGGGTACCCTACTAAAACTAGTGTTTCAGCTTCAGTCATTTTTACCTGATATCCCTGGGTTACTTCCCATCCGGGGATATTGATAAAATCATAAGCAGGACTCCAAAAAAGACCACCCTCATCTTTGAGTATATCAACCAGATCAACAATTGGATCGAACATTGTTGGAATATCTAACTCATCATCAACCCAAAATTCCTCATTTGGAATGATGTTTATGGAAATCATACTCCAACCTTCAAGTAGTTCAACTGTGAGTTCTCTCACGTTGTTTACTTCTTCAACGATGGTTATTGTTCCATTTCGAACTTCAGCGAGAATGTTTTCACCATCTCCATTGGCGAGAACTGCATTCGAGAGTGTAAAATCATAATCTCCCAGTTCACCATCTGTCTCTACTCTGAAATTTAATACAGGACAGTTTTCTCCTGTAAAAACTGACTGTGACATGGAAAAAACCAGAATACGAATTGAGTTATTTCCAATATCAGAAACAGTAACAAGATGGTCATCTGCTCTATCTGTCAGTTCTGCAGATTCATTAATATAATGTACGCTTTCCGGGAAATGAATGTCGCATTGAAACGGATCTTTATAGGTAAAATAGCCTAAAGTACAAATACATAAACATATAGCTA
>CAZAGU010000339.1:0-1963 GCA_964484805.1 uncultured bacterium | reverse complement strand
GCGCCAAGAAGACTATCGAGTATTTCTGCACACAAGAAGACGCGAGCTGATGATTCACTCAGGTTGGAAATGAAAACAAACAATGATAGATACGCCGCTTGGTTGGACGACGAGAATCTGACACCCGACCAGCGGGAGATGATTCGTCGCGAAGTGGAAGGCAATCAGGAGCATCGGGAGTTCGAGCCAGGCGATGACGAACAGGATTTTGACAAGAGTATTTATGACTGGCATGGATTGTCGTTCTTTAACCAGACTCCTTCTCAATCCCCAGCCGTGGCGTTGCAATCGCTCGAAGACCTGATGGCTCGCGATAAACAGCGTGAGAAAGACGGCTTCCCGCGTCGCATCCGGTTGGGCAAAATTGCCAAGCCCGATAAGGACAGCAAAGAGCGAATCATCATCGTTCCCACGACCACTGAGCCAAAGTTCTTTCACGACAACTCGATTACCGAGGAGGAACAGAGCACGGGTGGCACTGGCGATGGCGAAGAAGGCGAAGTGATTGGCGAGCAACAGGCTGAGCCTAAGGAAGGCGAGGGCGAAGGCACTGGCGCGGGCAAGGGTTCGGGCGGCGAGCATGACATCAGCCAGGAGGCGTTTGACCTCGGCAAAGTGTTGACCGAGAAATTCGAGCTGCCAAACCTGAAGGTCAAGGGCAAGAAACGGTCATTCACCAAATATACCTACGACCTGACCGACCGCAACCGGGAGTTCGGGCAGATACTCGACAAGAAAGAGACGATTCGCCAGATTATTCAGACCAACATCATGCTCGGCAAGCTCAAACCGGAGGAACCGATTCGGCCTGAGAACCTGTTCATCAATCCCAAGGATCGCATTTACAGGATCATGTCTAAGGAGAAAGCCTTCGAATCTCAGGCTGTGGTGTTTTTTGTGCGGGATTATTCGGGGTCAATGCAGGGCAAGCCGACGGAAGCCATCGCGACTCAGCATTTGTTCATCTACAGTTGGCTGATGTATCAGTATCAGAACAACGTCTCGACGCGGTTCATTTTGCATGACACTGAAGCTAAGGAAGTGGCAGACTTCAACACCTACTACAATTCTCAAGTGGCAGGTGGAACGAATATCTTCCCCGCCTATGAGCTAATCAACAAGATCATCGAGGAAGAACGGCTGGCGGTGGACAATAATATCTACATTTTCCACGGCACCGATGGCGACGACTGGGAGACTGAAGGAACGAAGGCGCTGGCGGCATTGAAGCAGATTTTAACCTACACAAACCGCTTCGGGATCACTGTTGCCAAGAACACCTGGACAGGCGATGGCAAGACGACGGTTGAGAAATACCTCGAGAACTCGAAGATATTGACTTCGATGCCGAAGCTGATCCGGCTGGACGCTTTCGCGGCTGAAACCGCCTCGGAGAACCGGATCATCGAGGGTATCAAGAAGCTGGTTGGGTGATGGGGGCTTTTCACCACAAGGAAAGCCGAGGTTTTCTTGGTGGTTAAAGGCGTTAATAATTGATTTAAAGGTCTGACTTTTGGTTGATAAAAACAAACATATTGAATACTGGCGCTTGGGTGCAGAAGATGCTCTTGACTCAGCGGAAAAACTGATCGCTCAAGGCAAAGTCCAACACGGTCTTTTTTTCGCTCATCTTGCAATAGAGAAGATACTTAAAGCTCATGTCTGCCAGACAACAGGAGACATAGCCCCCTTTATTCACAACTTAGCTCGGCTGGCAGAATTTGCTATGTTGAATATCGACAAAACACAAGAAAAAACCTTAGAAAAAATCAATAGGTTTAACATTGAAGGCAGATACGAAGATTTTCTGGATCCGACACCATCTTTGTCAGATGGAAGGGAGTATTTCGAAAACGCAAAGGAAATCTATCAATGGTTGACGGAACAATTATAACAATTGTGAGGCGTTACCTCCACATTTTAAGGGATGCCGGGCTTGATCCGCACTTTGGGGTCATTTTCG
>CAZAGU010000338.1:0-1986 GCA_964484805.1 uncultured bacterium | reverse complement strand
GTCCCAGTGAGGCTCGTGCTTGTAAATTTGATACTTATCGGCATTTTAGCTTGGACGCCCACAGTAGGCGCCGCAGATGCAGCAGATATAACTCCCGGCGCTCGCGGAGCAAAACACATGTTGATTCCGTTCATAGGATACAATGTGATAAGTGGTGAGGATATTGGATACACCTACGATGATATTTTTTATGATATTGTCGAGGATACCGTCGCCAACTATTCCGAAACATTATCCAGAGAAAATAATTCTCGTGTGCCAGAATTGGGGCTCACCTACCGCTATGTCGCAAACGATTTTGTAACAGCGGAAATGACACTGAGTACCATCGAAGACAAAACCAGCTTCGAATACCTTGTACGCTATGATGCGAGCTATTATACGCAGCGTTCTACCGTCGCAGTTTCACGGTCAAATACTACAAAATTTGTCGCTGGTGTAACTGTAAATATTCCTGTCGGAATTGACTGGATCCAAAGCGCTGTGAAAGTTAATGGTGGCTATGCTTGGCGGGACATCAAAGCCACAAGCGATCGCAGGACAGAAACCGTTGGCTATCTTGACTCCAAAGATATGTATATAGCTCAGGCGGGGTTGGATTTCGGTTTGTGGACACAGAAGAATTTGATTATCGAAGGCACAGTGTATTACACAAACTACATTCCAACTGATAGCGAGATTGATCCTTTCTCAAGCCTCGGCTGGGGAGTAAGAGTCTTTCCGCTCTGGAGTACTCAGAGAAAGTAGTATGAATCTCTGAATTATAATTTTAGCTTTCCCCCTTGATTTCTTTAAACGGAACAAGGGGGATTGTTTGTTTAAAAATTATCACTCATAATTATCTATGCGAATTCAATCAGTCAATTATCTTGCCAACAAGTAAACAATTCTTTACCTTGCAGTTACAGTACACGCGAGCCAAAATACATCAGGCATTGCCGCGCTTACGTTGAACTACTCAAGAAAAAATGCTTAAATGAAGAAATGCTGTCATGCCGAAAGAAAGACAAAGCAGGTCTGAATCATTAAGGAGGAGTTCATTCTTGAGTACAAAGCATCCACTTTCACCCCTGATCCGGGAAGAAGACTGGTGGGCAGTCTGGTTTAGCTTCATCATTATTCTTGGCGCTTTAGTCGGTTTCATTGACCGAGTGCCGAGGTTGGGTGGCTGGAGTGACGATCCAATGGCGATTTTTTCCACAAAGCGCGTTGCAGAATCGAGCTTCCGCGCCGCGGACATTAAGGATACTCCAAAGCTCATCCAGGCATTGCAAATGGACAGTGAATCACCTTTTGCTCAACATATCCGCTTGACCTTTTCACCGGACTTACTCGCCGAAATAGACAAATTCACACCGTTGATGATTCCCTCGTCGCGACTCAAAAAGGCGATAGACAGCAAGTTGACCAATTCTGGTTTGGCGTTAAGGTGCTGAAGATTAAAAGCAAATCGCTGGTGATGCTGGGACTCAGGTGAAAATGGTTGCGGCGGTTGTGAAAATGATACAGAATGTTCTGATCTGAGTGGTCGCGTTTTTCGTTGCTGTCTATTGGGTAACGGAGGTGGACAGGACGCCTGATGTGCCAAAGCCGTCTTTGATGGAAATCTGGTACCGGATGCCCAAGTTTATTGTTGGATTTGTGGCGGCATCTGTTATATTTTCCTTCATACTGATTCCGATGCGGTTTTGCGGCACAATCTTCAGCAGGGCATTGATGCCACGTAGCTGATCTACAGTAAGCATGACGGGATGCTGACACTTGAGGAAAATCTTCGGCAGGCGAAACAATCGCTGGCGATGGCTCGCCAGGGATGAATGCGATGGATCTGCCTTCGCGGGTATGACAGCGCAGGATGTGGCATACGCGCTCAAATAGCGCAGAGGAACTCTCGTGAGATTGCTTCGTCGCTTCGCTTTCTCGCAACGACAGACAGCGCAGGATGTGGCATACGCGCTCAAATAGCGCAGAGGAACTCTCGTGAGA
>CAZAGU010000337.1:0-1992 GCA_964484805.1 uncultured bacterium | reverse complement strand
TATGCTGCGTGGGGTGGGAGGGGGGAGCTGCGAGGCTCCTCCCTATCCCGATGGGGGCTGTCAAGTCCGAAGATATTTGAATATTGATAACAAAAATCCCAATATCCACCCAACCAAGAGCAGACCAGGAACGTAAAGCGACATGAAACTGGTCGATCTGATCCTAAACCGCTGTTCTTCGTATTCATTCCGAATCTTAACACAGATTGGAGCCTGGTCAGATTTATTGATTCGATCGTGGTAATATTTGATAAGGTGATTTGCATCGCGAGAGCAAACAAGCCAGAGTGCGTTGACGATGATTATGACCATTACTGTCACGACCTTTGCGGGTGCAGGCAGTTTCATGGCTGCCGCAACCGCCATAAGGCCATTAAAGGTCAGTACGATGCCCGTTCGCGAGATTAGGAGCTGGTCCTCATACTTCATACACTCATGGAGCATTTCTATTTCTTTCCCCTCAAGTTTCTCTGTCTCTGCCATATCATCCCCCAACGCGAAAGTCAGAGGCAACCAGTGCTTCCACTAATTTCGCAAAAAATGATTAAATGGAAATTGTAAAAAAACGCTTTAAATGGCTCGGCCCTGGGTGTCCATCTGAACTGCCAGGTTGGGCATTCGAACATAAAATCCAACAAGGTGATTAACTTTGTTGAATAGCAAATCGTTTAGCAAAGTGATGCATAGTAATAATCACTATGTGGAGACGAAAAGTACAATCATCCTTTTCTGAAAGTCCAGGATGTGAACCCTCAGGATGAAGACGTTTCCAAAAGCCTTGAATGAAACCTTTCCCGTCATCAGCCCATTCATTAAGTTCAGTTTTAAAAAATCCAGCTTTCGATAGGGCTACCCGCCTTTCATGGCTGGTGGAATAACTTGCTGGGGCAATTGTTTCTGCGATTTTATTAAACAATTCCTCTACAAAACTTCGCAGTTGTGCATTTGCTGCGGCCCAATCACCTCTTGCATGCGCCGCGATGGCCTGTTCATAATGACCCTTTGCAACATTAAATTTGAATTTGACAAGAATATCAATAAGTTCATTCTCTTGGGCTGCTATTGGTAGCTGATTAGGAAGCGTTCTCCGCAAACCCATTTTATCAAGAATGTATCCATCATGATCAAGGGCATTGACGAGTTCAGGAAAACGTTCAGCAGGATTTGGGTATCCTGGCAAACGGGAAATTAGGTGTTCTATAATAGCTTGTACCAGTGGTGTTCCATTAGGAGCAGTTGCTTCCGGATTCTGAATCAGATATCGCATAATCGTTGCTTGCTTCTCATTGATGTAGGAACCTGATAATTTATCCTCCAATGCAAACTCCAATGCAAACTTTTCTACCTCTGCATGGGTTTGCCAATTGAGAGCATTAACAAGCTTTATTATCGTAGTTCTTGAAAACATATCTGATACCTTTGCCCAACGCCCCGCCTGAGCAGCAGACCAAAGCAGGACAAGTTTCTAAGGCGCCTACGACAAACCGCGATGTTTTCGCCGTCTGCTCCAGGCGGATGTTAGCTGCCGGGAACAAACCCAGCAGCAGGAATACTCTTGTTTCTCACAGAATGTAAGACCTTGTCATTTGATAAACGGACCCTGGCAAGGGAATAAGCATTTTCTCTGATTTTCTCCGGAAGATGATTAAGTGGGATCCATGTTTCCCACGATTCTTCTGGTTTGAGTCGCCGGGGAAGTGGCCGAGCAGGATTAAGTATATGGATTTCAGTATCGCCGACAACCCAAACATGGGTCACCTCCACTTCGCGTTGAGGAGATGCATTCCTGACGTTGATGAAATAACACTCTGGCCCATTGGGTAGAAGAAGCGCACGATGGCAACGGACTTTTACACTTTGGCAAAGACCAATTGCCCTAAATACCCACCCGAGAACTGCTTGAACCATTTCTAAAATTACCTCAATCATAGGCAGCTAACCAGTTATTCTATTGTTTTCTGCATAATATTCGAAAAAAATATCAATCGACAA
>CAZAGU010000336.1:0-1995 GCA_964484805.1 uncultured bacterium | reverse complement strand
ATCCCGAATGAGCTTGCGCTTTTCCCTCCAGCGCCGAATCCTTTTAACAGCTTCACCCGGATTGACTACTATCTGGTTCAGGCGGGATGGGTCAACCTGAGGTTGTTTGATTTGTCGGGGCGGGTGATTGTGGACTTGGTGGACGGGGTGTACGGGCTGGGGAAGCACAGCGTCACGCTGGACGCGTCGGGTCTGGCGGCGGGCATCTACCTCGCCGAGCTACGTAGCGGCGGCGATATCCGAAGACAAAAGGTCGTGTTGGTGAAGTAATGACTGTTGTCCCTCGTCAAAAGTCCCTCCAGTAGGGAATGCCGTTGCGCTGTGAATACACTGCGATGGCGCTTTCCTTTGCTAGTGTCGCCGAAAGTAGCAATGATGTAGTCCACCGATAATTGGTAGCACAACTGCATTGCCAACCGCTGACCAAGGTATTTAAAGGCTGGATGGACTTTTGACTAGGGAAAAGAGTTCCGCTGGTTTATTGATCCTTCAGACGCTACTAAAATCGCGGGTGGGTTTGTTTATGGTTTGGCGAATAATGCTACTGATGCACAGGGATCCGGGAGTTGGTCAATGAAACCAAGTGGGTTTGTGGACAGTGATGGGGATGTGTTAAGAACTGTGCCAAATCCTCACGACCCGAATCAATGGCCTATTCGGTATGTCAAAGGGAGTGTTACCTATGAAGTGTTCTTTTGTCGGGGACATAGTGATAACTCAAAACCGATAAATCAGTAACATCTGGAGAATAAAATGAGATTTATAACAAAACTAACATTTGTCATTGTGACGTTTGTAATGCTTTGGCAAGGATTCGCCAATGCTTCGACACCACTCACCGAAATGGCATCAGCTTTATCTGATACATTAGATCAACCACGTCAATATGGTGCTTTTCAATGGCTTGTCGAGTCCTTTAGCCCATTCAATGAAGAAGGTGAATATGTTTTCATGACAACTAAGTCTGAATTTGACTCCTCGCTTGTGAAGGATGCCTTCGAGACTATGGTTCGGTTCATCGCATTGAACTACCCGAATCAGTATCAAACCGGATTTACACCGACATTGGGATTTGGCTTTACCGGAAATGAGGAAAACGAACCGGATTGGGAAACAGGATCATGTTGTGACTTAACATTAAGTTTGTACATTTCATGGGGTTTTACAGATGACCTTTATGAAATCGCGGATGGTCTTTATGAAATGAATGGTCAATCTGGTTACTTCACATTTTTATGGGACTCGATGGGTATTGGCTATTTTAATCACGTTTACAGCAAAATCCAGACTGATACTACAGAATATGTGATATTAAGGACAGCTACCGATTACCTGTTAATGTCGGAGGTAAAAGACAAAACAATAACCTCAAAGGCGATTGAAATAATTAATTATGGGGCAACATCCATCTCAACAAAACAAAGAAAATGGACTGCGGGGATAATTCTGCAGCCATATATGGCAGGATATTATCAATTCAAAGACGAGATTGAATCACTGATGGTTGATCCTTATCCACTGACTGCCCAAAGGATACGCTATCAGATAAGAGATCTGCAAAAGAGGAATCTTGGGAGAGAGTTTCTTGGGAAGTGAGGAAAAAGGGTTCATCCGGTTAAAGCGTACTTGGTTCTATGAATCGCCATGATTTTCAGTTTGAAGAATTCTCGGTCTCTAAATCCATACGCCTGACGTTTCATGGTCTTGATTTTGTTGTTGAGCCCTTCAAAAGGCCCTGTGGAAATCGGAAAGTCATAGTAAGCTAACAGTCCCGAACGATATCCACCCAATGTTGCCGCCATCTTCTGCAACATGGTGATGCCAGAGACCGAAGCGCGTCGGATCCAATCATCAAGGAACGATTTCGCGGTTTCTTTATCTGGTTGGTTCCATAACTGGCGCAGTTCGTCCTTCATGTTATAAACCGCTGCCAGCGGCTGATTCAGCTTCAAGGCGGCTTCCAAACGTTGCCTCTCGTCGTGTTTGTCGTAACGT
>CAZAGU010000335.1:0-2013 GCA_964484805.1 uncultured bacterium | reverse complement strand
TACCTTCAAGCGATGCGACTGCTTCAGTAGTGCTCATCGGTTCTTGAGGAAGAAAAGCCACAATGTTCCAGCCGGGTTCAACATCAATCGGTGTGGAAGGATCGACAATGACGCCACTAACATCAAATCGGGTGGGGTGTGCCACTGCAATTTCATAGCCCTGGCGAATATCCCAATTCTGAAGGTTTGAGTAGCCGTGCTCGACGCTCCAGAAATGCCCGCGACCATCTTTGACCATGATCAGATTGCCTGTCTCGACCAGTGGAGCGAGAAGTGACTGCATGTCCAGACGGTTGGGAACGACATTGAGCGAGACGATTGTCCAAAGATAAGGGAAAGCCAGTGTGAGCTGTGCTGCGGTGCCGCCGTTCAGGTGCAGAACGCTAAATCCATCAACGTTGAAATGCCTTGATCCTTCAACAAAATCTGGCGTTGCGGGAATTTCGAAATTATCCCAAGGGATGAACAACCTGAAGTGAAAATCTTCACCGGCAAGAAAGCCTTCCCTCTCATCTGAAAGTCCGTCGTCGGCTGAAGCGGCAAGTCCTGTGGACAACTCGCCGGTATAAACGACTGCGCCGGCGCATATTCCATCGGGTGTGAACACGGCAATCTCAATGCCGGGTTCAACAGGCATGTCGTCGATTGTCAATTCGCGGATTAACAGGCTATGATCATGCCCTGTGGGTATTGGTGGAACAAAGTGAACTGGCTCGATGGGCAGAACTTGCAACGTGACCGGTATTTCAAAAGGTTCAGCATCTGGAGAATTGTGGTTGACGAGGATCGTTTCCGCAAAGTTGTTTCCCGGTTCAAGCCCTGCTGAAGATACTGTTACAACCGACATTATCTCCTCATCGGGCGAGATGGTCGTATATAACCAGTCAAAGGTCAGCCATTCACCTTCGCCGGCTACTGACAGCCCAACTTCCACAAGACCTTCGCCTGTGTTGGAGATTGCGAAGCTGAATTCATCAGAACTACCCGCCAGTATATGACTGTTGTAAGCTTCGGCATTTATTACAACATTGCCTTGTCGTTCTCTGCCGATATTTGTGAAGCAGTTAGTCGCAAACTGTATGTTACTGCCAAGTTCGACCAAATCATTTGTCCAGAGGTCAGCATCACCAACCAGAACAACTTGACCGCCATCGGCTTGATAGATAGCCAAGCCGGCTAGATCATTGTCGTCAGAACCGAGCAACGAGACATTTTGATTGTCTTCTATGATTCCAACTTCACTGCCAAACTGTAAAGCCAGAATGTTGATATCCTGCGTGAGGGAATGCTGTTCAAAAAAGGTCAGGTCTTCGAGATCGTCTTCAAGCCCCGATTCCATTCCAAAGCGAGCTAGGAGAGGATTGATGTTTTCAACGCCGTTGTTCGACATGTCGGAAAGCACGATCAAACCTCCGCCAGACTCAACGAAGGAGACAATTCGGTCTATTTCTGCTTCAGTGTATGCGCTCTGAAAGTTTGATTTAAGAGAGATAACGAGTATGTCTGTATCCCAAAGACCATTGGCGAGGAGGGCATCGTCATTTGCACTGAGCACATAATCGTTGTTAATCAGCCATTCAGCGAACATTGAATACTGTTCGTTTAACGAGTAGTTCTGCATGGGGCCGTGGCTCTGTTCCCAGAGAACATTCACGGCGAAGGCGGACGAGTAGCTGACACAGATGGCGATAATCAGCAAGAAGATTTGTTTTCTGATCCCGGACATTCTTAAACTCCTGTTCGGAGGCATTTACGAGGCAAAAAAGCACATTAACAAGCCTAACGTTGCAAAGCCATATTATCGCAATCAATTCGGCAGGCGAAAACTAGCTAAACAAAGAAAATATAGGAAAATTGTCAATTCATTTCAAGGTTAAAGACGTTTCTTGCGAGTGCTTTGTCTTAATACAATGAATGAACCATTCAATTACCCTTGCGAATCTCAAACACTAAAGCTAAATTTACCATTTCCTAATGATACGTTGCAAATTTGAAATACTGGAGCAATTGTGC
>CAZAGU010000334.1:0-2024 GCA_964484805.1 uncultured bacterium | reverse complement strand
TCAGGATGGACGCAATCTTTTGTATTCTTCTTTCAGTTTTATTGTTTACCTGAGGGAAAAATTGGAAAAAAATCAGGAAGAACATTAGGAATTTGATGTGAAAAGAGCCTGTCTTGAATTTTGTGTAAATAGAAAAATGGCATTTACACAGGAGACAGCGGTGACCAGGAAGTCCCGGTTCTGAACTTGATTGATGCTTCCAGACTGTTTGATAAGTTATCGATTAATGTTTTCATTAAGTGAAGGGAGGCTAACAGGGTTGGTTGTTCATTAACCATGCGTCAGCCATCTGGTCAGCAAGGCTTAAAATGTAGTCCTTTCCAGCTGCGCCGTTTTCTAAATCATTTACCCATTCCAGTTTGAACCACTCAGCCCCGTAGTATGCCCCGGCTATTGCTCCAGTCATCGCACCTACAGTATCAGCATCCCAGGAATAATTGACCGCTAATACTATGGGATTGCTGTCTTTGTCAACTTCAAGTGAATAAAGAAAGAACCAGAATGCAGCACAGACTGCCTGTGACGCAAGCACGCCACTTTTTACCCGTCGATTTATCTCCTTGGGGTGGGTGTTTATGTCAAGATTATCGCGAATCCAATCCAAAGACATTTGATAAGCAGGTGGGGCATCTTGCATCAGACTTTTAAACACGTCTTCTTTTCTGAATTCCAGATTTTCCAATCCGTCTTGAAGTGCCCAGTTTACAATCAATGCCTGCATCTGTGCGCCAAAGATGCCATCTGGATGATGATGACCACTGATCATCGATTGTTTAGCTGCACCATTTTTAATGCCAGCCTCATCTCCGCAGAAAGCCAGTGAAACCGGTGCTACGCGCATAGCCGCACCATTGCCATAAGAACCATCAGCAAATCCGAAAAATTTCACAGCATCCCGCCAAGGAATGCCGCAAGATATAGCATTCAGAATATTTGCGGCGATTCTGGCATATCCCCGGTTGTAATCGAAATGTTTCCCAAATTTATCAGCGATCAAATCCTGATCAACCTTCAGGTTTGCCTGTAAAAAGGCTTCAGACAGAGCGATAGTCATCTGCGTGTCATCAGTATAGCGCCCTTTCCCATAAGGGTAGTCGATCATCTTTGTAAGCAGTCCACTTTCCTGGCGATTCACCGAGCCTTCAAGGGGGCTGCCCAGGGCATCACCAATCATGGTGCCCAATAATGCCCCTCTGAAGTGGTTTTGGATTTTTTCGGGTTTGTGTTTCATTTTGATAGCCTTAGTTGATTCACCAAGAAAAATACGACTACGTGCTTAGGCATTCTAATCGTGAGACCTCGCAAGGCGCAAGCCCAGGTCGCTGTCCCGGTTTGACAGGCCGTAGTATCCGCGATACACCGATCGGCAGAACTGAGCGCTGTTGTACCAGCCACCACCACGGCGGACCGGGGAAGAGCCTACGGAATCGTTTAACCAAGGACTGCCATCATCCGGTGCTCCCTCATAATTGTCATGCCAAAGATCCTCACACCACTCATAAACATTACCACTCATATCATATAAGCCCCAAGAGTTCGGAAGCTTGGTGCCAACTTCAGAAGTCCCACCCTCATCATTATCTCTGTAAACTGCAAAGTCATCAATCTCATCATAGTCAGGATCTTCACCCCAGTAAAAGCGTGTAGTCGTTCCCGCGCGACAAGCATACTCCCACTCCGATTCACTCGGTAAACGAAATACATTATCCAATACTGATTCAAAGCCCTGGATGTCCGTCCAGGAAACTTTCTCTACAGGGCGATTCTCGCCATCAAATGCCGAAGGATTGAAACCAGTTACTCCTTCCCATTGTGCCTGTGTAACTTCATATTTGCCCATCCAGAAACCATGCTCAAACGTCACCCGATGGATAGGATACTCATCACCATCACGATCCTGCTCATTATCAGGACTGCCCATATCAAACTCACCTGAAGGTATCCAAACCATAGTGATAGAAACATCATCTGTGAGATCGAACTCTCGCTCTTCGAGCGCATTGTTTTCTGGTTCTGTGGTATTG
>CAZAGU010000333.1:0-2032 GCA_964484805.1 uncultured bacterium | reverse complement strand
ACTTAGGAATCACCGATCCAGAACTGCCCATGACATTGCCAAAGCGAACTACCGTAAACACACTGGTCTGGCTATGGTCTTGCATCAAGGTTACCATCTCGCAGAGCCGCTTGGTGGCGCCCATTATGCTGGAAGGGCGAACCGCTTTGTCGGTTGAGATCATGACAAAACTGTCCACAAGATAACGGGCTGACAAACTAACCAGTACCCGTGTGCCTGCGACATTATTATAGATCGCCGCCCAGGGATTGGCTTCCATCAGCGGCACATGTTTATAGGCGGCAGCATGAAAAACGATTTCCGGGTGATAATGCCTAAAGATATTCTCTATGTGTTGAGAATTGGTGATATCGCCCACGATCGGAACCCGCGGAACATCCCCGAAATGTCTGCTCAGCTCCTCCTCCGCGAGATAAAGACTCGCTTCACTGATGTCAACCAAGATCAGACGTTTAGGCGCAAACGAGCAGACCTGTCGACAAATCTCCGCGCCGATCGATCCGCCTGCTCCGCTGACTAAAACCGTCTTTCCTTGAATTAGCTTTTCAACCGGAGTGGGATCTAATTCAATCGGCTTCCGACGCAACAAATCGCGCACCCGGAATTGTCGGACTTGGTTAATGGTGACCGGTCCACCGACCATTTCTGAAAGACCAGGGATTGTTTTCAGAAGAACTCGTGGTGGCAAGATATTCCGTAGTTTTTCCCGCAGAATCCGCATCTCAGCGCCGGCCATGCTGGGAAGAGCGACGATTATTTCGTCAATGTCGTTCTTGCTGAGGATATCCTTAACTGAATTGAATCCACCAAGAATCTGTACGCTGTGGATGGCTTTGTGGTACTTGGAGATATCGTCATCGATGAAGCCCACGCAGTGGTAGTGGTTGCTCCTATTGTTGAGCAAGTCCCGACAGAGCATCTCACCTGCGTCACCGGCGCCATAGATTAAAACTCGGGTGTGTCCATTGCTTTTGGGAACCGCCATATAGGAACGCACCACCCGCATGGCAAAGCGACCACCACTCACGAAAAGAAACAGTAACATCCCCTGAATGACCAACACCGACCAATGTGGCATCAGCCCACCGAACGAGATGACGATGATGTTAGGAACCTAAACGCTGAAAAATGTTCCCCCGCCAATGAATAACACCGTATCAACGCTGGCGTACCGCCATAAGGTTCGATACAGCCTAAATAAATAAAAGAAGAAAATTCCTACCACAACAAAAATGGGTAAGGTTAATAAAAAACCTGGGAGCATAATTCCGCATTCCGTCAGTGGATAATAGAGAAGAAATGATCCCAGATAAGCCGCCGAAAGTGCAAAACAGTCCAGAACTATAAGGATAGTTATCCGCTGGATAGTATTGGTGCTCAAGCGGTTGATAAAGGTTTCAAGTTTTGAATGGTTGTCTTGTCTGTTCACTTTATCACATTCTGAGTGTTAACCAGCAACAGAGCCAATTTGCCCATATTACTGATTGAATTGTTGTTTTACTTTTAAATGGCTTAAAGTCTGTGAAAATTAAAAAGATACTACTCTAAGTCATTGATTCACTAAATGAGTTTTCTTTCCCCAACGCCTGAGTTCAACAACAGGACAAGCCCAGCGACTTGGTCTTAAAACTCCGATTCAAGGCGTTGCAGTAACTCCCATAGAACCTGTACAAAATCCCCTTCATCTTCGAAAGAAAAGCTCACGCTATCAGTAAACATCGCTACCGGATTGATGTTTTAAACCAGTCCACAGTCTTTTCCAATCCCACCAAAAATTCAACCTGCGGCTGCCAACCGAGCTGCTCGTTCGCCTTGCTTGAGTTTATACAACTGCGTTGCTGTTCGCCAGGTTGACCGGGTCCGAAGCTTTGTGGTTGGTTAGAATGGGTCAATTCATTCAAACGGTCGAACAATGCTACCACACTGTTTTCGATACCAGTGCCCACATTGAGAATGTGAAAACCGGAGAGACTAAGTGCCATCATATTGATTCTCGCTACGTCACCCACAAATACGTAATCGCGGGTTTGCA
>CAZAGU010000332.1:0-2084 GCA_964484805.1 uncultured bacterium | reverse complement strand
TCCGAAAGAATCTTATACATTGTCGTTGGAGGGGATTTCTAATCGTCGCTCATCACCCCTTCAAAAAAACTAAACCGCCCCAAACAAAGAGCTTGAGGCGGCTATCAACGGGTAAGTTAGGAGAATGCTACTTAAATTTCATCACAGCTTCAATCGTCATGATCCGGTTCGGTTCGCCGTTGCGGTAGATGACGCGGTTGTCGTACTTCAGCATCATCCCATCGCCCATTGCAGTGCCAATAGTGTAGCCAACAGTAGTGCCGTCGGAATCCTTGCTGAACAGCTTATCAGCGTTGGGTTGCATGTAAAAACCCTCAGCCAGATCAAGACGCGGAATCTTGGCAGTGTTCAAGCTCACAGTCGCCTGAACGGATTGATTCGGCAGGTCGCTGTTGTCGTACATCATGTTCTGGTATGCGGCATAGATATCAACGATATTGAATAAGTCCGCCCCAGCATCAACAAAATAACCCTGCGCCGAAGGAATGTTCGCCAGATGCTCCTCTTTGGTGATATAATTCTGACTCGCCTCATCCCAAGCCACCCGCTCGATTTCATAAGAATAATTGAAGAAATCGCCGAGGAATTCCGCTTCGAAAATGCGGTATTCTGCGCCTGCATAGAATGGACCCATAGTCCAGCGCAAGCCGGGAATCGTGTAGCCGCGTCCGTAGTCGGCAATCTGCGCGGCTTGAGCATACGCCCAAAGTGTCATGATGTCATTCTGCAGCAAGGCAACGCCAACATCAATGCCGAATTCCGTCACCGGTGCGTCGCGGTCGTAAATGCTGACCAACTTATCAGGAATATTCGGCAAATCTCCAGATTCAATCAAAAGCTCCATCTGGCGACTGCTGAGAATCGAACGTAGCCAATCAACATGCGAGCGATCGTTTTCATCTGGGAAAAGGTCTTGATGATTCGGGAAACCATCGTCGTCATCATCCTTAGCGCCCAAATATTGGTTGCCATCATAAGCGATGGTCGCGCCAAACACAACTGGTTTGATAAAATTCATGGTGTATGTTACTCGTCCCGCCACCAAACCGGGCGAATTCAGCTCGCGGAAATTGTTCATCACCGCCTCAACACCAATGTTGCCAATTTTGACTTGCGAATGAAGCCCAGTTCGCTTGGTCTGGGGCCACTCAATCGCGTTGGAGTAGCGGCGCATAATCAAGCCGTAGCCCAGTGTGATTGGGTTCAGCGCACCCACTCGAACATATAGCGGCTGACCGGGCTTGCCGTAGCGGATGTAGTAGATTTTCTCAATGTAATCCGCGGTTTCATCCCAGTCATCTTCGCGAAGCTTGCCATCTTCATCGAAGTAGAAAGACAAATCCAGCCCAATGCCAAAGCGCCAGATGGGAATATCCGGGCGCAGGCTAAAGTATTGATAGGCTTGCCCATTAATGATGGTTGATCCCAACGCCCCATTGATCGATAACTGCGGTTTTCCGTCGGTCTCCGGTGGCATGGCTCCACCCTGGCTGAAGCAAGGGGTAACAATTGTCATCAGCAAAATGACAATTGCGACAACTCCAAAAAAACGAAATGGTAACAATTTCATAATGCTCTCCATTTTAGGAAATCTATTTTCTTGAATTTATGCGTATGTAATGCTCTATCCAGCGAAGATGTCCTCAGATCAACCTGGGACATAAATATCCAACCAGCCACAAAGGCGTTTTGTTCCTTCGTGTCAGGATATTTTTCAGAAAATGTTCACGAAAGGAAAAAAGTCTGGGCTTTATTGTTACCAGCGAAGGCTGTTCATTGGCTTGCCGCTGTTCAAGTCTGGTGAAATGACTCTGGGATAGTTTTGATTCACATCCCGGAAATCTTAGACTTATCCCGAATATGGCAACAAATCGCCGCGGCAAGGGCATCCGAAGCATCGAGGATCATGTCTTTCTCGGCAATGTTCAACAACCTGCTGACCATAAACCGCACTTGCTCCTTGGATGCGCCACCTCTGCCGACCACCGATTGCTTAATCAACCGAGCGGGATACTCGCGGACATTGCCACAGTGAAGTTCAGCCGCCAGCATTAGAACTCCACGTGCATGTCCCAGCATCAAGG
>CAZAGU010000331.1:0-2096 GCA_964484805.1 uncultured bacterium | reverse complement strand
TTATCAAGTCGATTATATACAAGATTTAGTGCATTGGGGAGATTATCTATATGCGACAGATTCCTTCCATGGTCTGCGCATTTATCGATTCAACGGACCCGAAGAACTTGAACTCATTCGTGTTATATGGTTAAACGCAGGTTTATGTACAACGGTTGCATATGAGAATCACCTTTACATTATAACAGTAGCAGGGGTATTGGTTTTTTCTCTCGAGGATCCTGAGTGGCCTGAGATTGTTGACCGATTGGAAGTGTTCCCTCACGGAGCCAGCGAGTTGGTTATTGATTCAGGAATTCTGTTTGTTCCTGAATCATACAAGGGAGTTAAATTGTATTCGCTTGAAGACCCTGCTTCACCTGAACTGATCGGGTATTACGACACACCGGGCGCTGCATTTGGTGTTTCAGTCATAGAAAACACTTTGTATGTGGCGGATTACTTGGATTTCGGTATATACGATATCAGTCGCGCCAAGGGGGCTTGGTATCTTGAGTTATCTGAAGAGTCACATGATTTCGGTGAGGCAAAGGTCGATAGTGTCCTTGACTGGAGTGTAACTATATATAATCGGAGTCAATCAGATCGCGAGATCACAGACATTGTTATAGAATCCGAAGTGTTCAGCTGTGAATTTGACGAAGCGTTCAGTCTTGAATCTGAGGCTGATATAACACTGTGGATCAGGTTTGCGCCTCAAGCGGACACCTCGTACAGTGCGAGGATGACGATTGTAACGGGGGATCGTGAACTTGACGTAATGTTAGCCGGTCGAGGTTTGCAACCGAGTGATGTTGATGAGGAGGAAACAATACCACTTGTGTTTGCACTGCATGAAGCCTTCCCCAACCCCTTCAACTCAATAACCAACATTCACTATGATCTGAAAGCAGCCTCTGATGTAGTGTTAATGGTTTACGATATCAATGGCAGGGAAATTGCAAAGCTAGTCAATAACCGTCAGGAAGCTGGCAGATATTCCACTATCTGGAACGCGGACGGAGTATCTTCCGGTATGTATTTCCTCCGCTTTAGAGCTTTGGGCGCTGAGAACTATGAGATGAATCAAAAGGTAATTTTAATGAGATAGGGATAACCCTTCGGTGCTCCAAGGTCAAAATGCGTTCCAGCACGAATTTCAAGTAAGGCTGATGGAATAAGCGAGATCATGTCTTTCAGTTAGAGAGTTGTAACGTCTGAGAATGACAAAGGGATAGGCAACATAGTTTAATTTGGAGTAGCACAAGGTTAGTACGAACGACGAATCGCAACAACAACGACCCGTCGGGCCGGAACCGCGGCCTGAGTTTTCGACTTGCGAGATTCAAGATTAGGAATCTGGAATTCACCAGATACTGACTGAAAGATAGTATTCAAGGATACTGTCTCTGTGCATAGGTACTGACCAGATCGCGTTATTCCAGTCCGTCACTCAAGCGGACGAAAAATCAACACACAGGCGCGGATGGCAATCGATAGATGAAGTTCGCATCTGTGAGTATTTTGAGATGCCAACTTGGAAAACTTTCACAAATCTAACTGCGTTGAACAGAAATTGAATGATTAATGCAGAGAATTTTTAACCTCTTTTTGGATTTTGGTTCTTTCTCTTTCTTTCACCCTTCTTTCACTCTTCCTTTCGCGGTTCTTTCTCTTTCTTTCGCCTAAAAGCCATATTGTTGATAACAAGGTATTTAAGAATGAGTGAATGAGAACTCTCGATTCAACAGACGAGTAACCCAGGCTCGGCTACACCCGTTCTTCGTAGCAATATCTGCTTGATTGTCGTAAGTCCCATCCAGCAAACCTTCTCGCCATTCATCAGCGGCTTCCTTCTGCACTTTGCGTTTCTCCTCAAGAGTGATATCGTAGCGCTGATTTGGTAACCAGGTCGGATGGTCAGGGCATAAAAAATGGGAGACACCGGATTCGATATCTCCCATCCACAAGGGCTTGCGCCTGATTGGCCTTCGAATTCCGATCTTCAGTTTATCTCTCAAGAATTTGCGCTGGCTTGGTTTTCCATCGTAAATTAGGTCAGATGAGATTAGAACAAATGGATTTCGCCGGTTTGCAATCACGACCACGCGGGGAGC
>CAZAGU010000330.1:0-2110 GCA_964484805.1 uncultured bacterium | reverse complement strand
ATCTCCTCTTAAGAACATGTCTTGAGAGGAGATTTCTGTCCGTATGGAATAAAGAAGAGGGACAACAACCTGTCCAGATGGAATAAAGACGAGGGACAAGGGAAAGCCGATACCCACATGAAACAGCGAGTAGCCTATTTTTATTTCCCGTAGTACCCCAGATACCATTCCACAAACTTGGGAATTCCTTCGTAAATAGATGTCTTAGGCGTGAAGCCGATCTCAAGATGCAAGCGTTCAGTGTCGGCAAAGGTCGCTTTCACATCCCCGGTCTGCATGGGCTGCATTTCGATAATCGCTTTGCGACCGAGGGTTTTCTCAAGAACCGCGATGAACTCCATCAGCGATTCCGAACGAGAGTTGCCGATGTTAAAGACTCGATAGGGGACCCAACTCGATGCCGGATCCGGATTCTTGGCATCCCAACCCGGATTGGCAACCGGTGGACTGTCGATCAGATTAACAACTCCTTCGATAATGTCGTCAATGTACGTAAAATCGCGCTGCATATCACCGTAATTGAAGACCTGGATTGGAGTTCGTCCTATAATTGCCTTAGTGAAGCTGAAATAAGCCATATCCGGTCGGCCCCAAGGACCATAAACAGTGAAGAAGCGAAGTCCGGTGGTGGGGAGATTATATGTGTAAGAATAGACATGCGCCAGCAGTTCATTGGATTTCTTGGTCGCTGCGTAAAAACTGACAGGGTGATCAACGTTATCGCGCTCAGAGAACGGCAAGCGCTGGTTACCGCCATAGACTGAACTCGATGAAGCGTATAAAAAGTGGGGGACTTGCACCTCTTTGCAGAGATCAATTAGGTTGAAGAAGCCTATAATGTTGCTCTGGATATAGGCACCGGGATTTTTGAGCCCGTAGCGAACGCCGGCTTGGGCAGCGAGGTGGATCACTGGCACTGATTTGTCGATGGTTTCGTGGTCGAACAGTAATTGAAGAGAAATGCGGTTGGCTAAGTCCAGCTGGTTAAACTTGAAACCTTTCTGGTCCTGCAAAATTTTCAATCGCGCTTCTTTCAGAGAGACGTCGTAGTAATCGTTGAGGTTATCAATTCCGATGACTTCCCAGCCTTCGTCTATAAGACGTTTTGACAAGTGAAATCCTATGAAACCCGCGGCACCGGTGATGATGACTCTTTTAACGCAAGTATTTACATCACAATCATCAGCTCCAAATTCTCTTAGAAAATTCATCAATTCAGTATTGTTTGTCACTTTTCCCAGATTCAAAGCAGCATAGCCATCCCACTGTTTGGCATTGATATCTGCTCCGGCTTTAATAAGGAGTCTTGCCACATTTATATGCCCCTGGGATACTGCTCGGTGCAACGGGGTCCGTCCCATTATGTCGCAACCATCCTGAAAATCAACCATTGCACCATTTTCAATGAGCAACTCGACTATTTCAAGCTGCCCTATTGCGGCTGCTAAATGAAGTGGGGTATCGCCTTCGTTGTCTTTGGAATTTATGTCAATTCCATTGGCAATGAGTCGCTTCGCTTCATCTAAGTCTTGGGAGCGTAAGGCGTCGTGTAGTTCTGACATTCACTCATCCTTTTTGTTGCACAAGATGATTTTCTAAAAACTACTCAGGCGGTACATCTAATGCTCCGCCTGAAGTATTACTGAAATCAGTCAGTACAAATCACCGACTAAACCAGTCTCTCGCCCGGATGCACGATGTCATCGTAAAAAGCTTCGCCCTGCCGGAGGGTCTCAGGCAGCGGGGCTTCTTCGTCTAGGTCGAGGTAGCGCAGCATATCCGGTTCAACTTCTTTATACCGTAATCCGCTTTCGGGGCAAGTATAGATGCCGTCCGCGTCGACGTTCTTCAAAGGCAGCCCATGACGGCTGACCCAACCGACCTGCTTGGGTCGAGACCTGCTTTTCCAGTTCGGCTACTTGTGGACCCATAATATAGTGGGTTCCATCGACGACTTCAGTGATCGCACGGAGCAAATCGTCCCGGATGGGTTTTAGTTGCGCCTTTATGTCGAGCTGTGGTATCTTCATTCTGTTCCTTTTAAATTTGGTTGAACAAGTGAGTTAAAGCTTTATTGCTGTGATAATTGTTTTACGTGTTGATTTTCCGT
>CAZAGU010000329.1:0-2141 GCA_964484805.1 uncultured bacterium | reverse complement strand
AAAACAGATTCTGGCGGCGAGCAGGAATTTTCACGACATTACACTGCCAATGAAGGCGGAATAGAAAACGAGCGTTCATTCAGTGTAATCCAGACCGATGCTGGGGGCTACCTGGTTGGTGGTAACGGCCCGAATCAAGCCATGGATATGATGGTGGTTCTGACCGATGCCGACGGGGAAGAAATCTGGTTGAACCATTACGGCGGAGATAATTATGAAAATTGTGAAGCCGTCATTGAGTTGAAAGACGGCACCTTTCTGCTTGCGGGCTGCACCCGCTCGTTTGGCGCAGGGAGTGACGATGGCTGGCTGGTGAACATCGACAATGAAGGCGAGGTTATCTGGGATCGCGCTATTGGTTCGGCGCTCCGGGAGAATTTCAAATCCGTGCGAGAAATAGATGGCGGGTTCATGGTTGCGGGACAGAAAAGGTCTGATGTCGGCGATTATGACTACTGGCTGGTTCGTACCGATGAAATAGGGCGCATGGAATGGGAGCGGACCTATGGTGTTATCGACAACTCCGAAATGTTCGAAGAAATGACCAGTTGCCGAGGCGGCGGTTTTATTCTGGCTGGTATCAGCAATGCTACCACCAAACCGTATCTGGTGAGAGTGAACGCTCAGGGAGAAATCTTATGGGAGAACGACTTTGCCGATCAGGATCGAATCACGGCTTCTTCCGGCCAAGGCTCCATCGCCCAGTTGACTGACAACGGCTTCGCTTTCGTCGGTCACAACTTCAGAATCACCTTCACGCTAAGGGTTGATGAAGCCGGTGATTTCCAGTGGGCAAATTGTAATAACTTCGGCTCGGATGGTAGTTCCCATCTCAGCGCAGTATTGTGCGATGTTAGCGGTGGGATAATTGCAGGTGGTCATTTATGGACCCAGGAACACTCTGATGAAGGATTTCTGGCTTTACGACATCCTGACCGATCAGCTCCATACTTTGAAAGCTTCGAGCCTGACACCCTCCAGCTCACCGTACTGCTGAACGACTCCATCTACTTTGAGGTACAAGCCCGTGACCTGCAAAACGACTCGATCCGGTATGTTTGGACTTATCAAGCTGACACTGTGAGCACAGATTCGATTGTCACCATCCAGTTCGAAGAGCTGGGTGACTTTACTGTTCGATGCACAATTTCCGATGGAGATTTGGAGGCATGGATGGAGTGGCAGGTGGCGGTGCGAAACTTCTTCATCCGGGAAATCTTTCCTGAGGAGCGGGAGCTGACGTTGCGACGCAATACCACCCAAATCTTCCGAACTGAGGTGGCTACGCTACCTGATGTGGAGATCGAGTACGATTGGATTTTGACCGATCGCGACTTGAGGCAGCATCATCTGGGCAATGCGGATTCGATTCAGACGCTCTTTGATCTGGCCGGAGATTACCGTGTCAATGAGATTGTAAGTTGTAACGGGATGAGCGACGAGGTGCGATGGAACATAGCGGTGCGCTCGGCGGTGTGGTGGTGGAATCCGCACGTGGATTCGCTGATGGTCTATCAGGAGACTTCGCAAGAGTTTAACGTCATCCCCTTCAACCAGGACTCAGACTCACTCAGCTATGAATGGACACTGGACGGCCAGCCGCTGAACTGTGACGAGGCCTTGATTGAACTGGATTTTAGGGATACTGGAGATCATTTGTTGATGGCGGTTTGCCATGACGGAGCCGAAGCTGACACCATTGGCTGGGCAATATCGGTCAGCGAACGCAGTGGAACACCCTTCGCCCAAGTTAATCTTCCCACAGAGACGACTCTCTTTCCCCCAGCGCCAAATCCCTTTAATAGCACGACTACCATTGGCTACTCTCTTCCCGCGGCGGGAAATGTGTCGCTGGCGGTGTATGACCTGTCTGGGCGGGAAGTGGTGCGGCTGGCTGATGGTGTAAAACCCGCCGGAACACATGAGGCTGTATGGAGTGCGAACGGCATGGCGAGTGGGGTGTATGTGGTTGTTTTTTCGGCTGGCGAAACTACACTTTGTCAAAAAACTCTACTGTTGAGGTGATTTATGAAGAACTATAGATATTTTACCATTCTAATTTTAATTGCAATTGCTTCGATTGTCCACGCCCAGCCTAATGTGGCATGGTGGCGCACTTACGATGCAGGACGAGTGAATAA
>CAZAGU010000328.1:0-2149 GCA_964484805.1 uncultured bacterium | reverse complement strand
TCCTTCGATTCCAGAACGGGCTTAATTACTGCGAGGAGTCAAAAAAGGGCGCTGTTGTCCCTCTTTCCCCAAGTACATTTATTGAAGTGAATGGTTGCATCAGTATACCCATGCATTTTGCTTGAACAGCTCGACTTCTTCAGGTTGTACTACTTCCTGAACGTCCGACACCGATCCAACAACAATCTTTGATGTTTCTATCGCGTTCCTCAAATCATTGCTTGCGATCCATCCGTTCTCCCAAAGATCGAGGACCTCACCATTCACGATTTTGCAAATTGGCTCATCACTAGCGAACGGTATGCCAACCGCTCTCGGCTGCGTCACCCGCTTTAACCAAATTTCGAGGTAACCGTTATACGGCACACGAGCCATCTTCCTGCGTACCTTCGTCCATAGCCAAGATTTTTCTTCACTTGAGGTGAGAGAGATAAGATGACTCAGGATGCCGGCAGCCGCCGGAAATGTTGATGGAGAAACAAATCCAATGTCCGCCGCAATTGCGACTTGTACCTCAAGATCATCGGGTCTTTCGGTTTCCTCCGAAATCTTTGTGTGAAACTCACCAACCAAGCGCCGGAGTGCACCACTATTCGGAAAGCGCTGTCCGAACGAATGCAGCCTCAGTAGTTGTTTCTGAATAGTCTTTGCATTTGCATCCCCAAGATCTTGCAGATCAATGCCTGCCAGCTTGTCTGGCTTGATTGACCCATCGACGACATTCCTGCTTAGAAAAGTTTTCGACACTCCTAACTTCATCCCGACGGATCGCAATGCGTCACTGATCAGCTTCAGTATCTCTTCAGCACGATCGTCACTATTGGCAAAGACCCTGTAGTCGTCACGGTATCTAAGAATACGAAAATCAGTCGAATCATCCAGCTCGTTGCTAATCTGTTCGTCAACATACCCAAGAACTATTTCTGCAACGAAGTCCATCAAGACAGACCCCTGAGAGATGCCATTGGTCTGTCCATACCGACTCGCTTGGATGTGTGAGTCGATCTTGTTTCCGAGAAGGGAACTATCTCCCTTCTGCACTTTCGCTTTTTCTAGGCCGTGCAGTGCCCAAGAAATACTGTGGGTATATAGAGACCCATAACAGTCGATTACATCCGTGTGAAGAACGTGACTGAACTCCAAAGAGTAAATTAAGGATCGCTGTTCGACACTTTGCCACCAACTCCTAACCTGTGTTGCCACATCGCTTTGATGATCGAGTGACATCACAGGTGCACTGCAACAATCAACAGCGCCACCTTCAAACTCCGACAAGCGCTCAGTAATGAGCTTCCAGTTCAGGGGGTCACATATCACATTCACCAATGACACATAGATTGCTGGATGAATCAGCTCATACGGCCGCCACGCGAGCTTACCATCCTTGTTTGCTATGAAGTTGTAATTAACGCCCGGAAAATCGCCTGGGTTTGCAGATTTGAATGCAGGATAGTTTCCCCCTCCTAGCACCACCTCAACATCAGTCAGAATCGGATCGAAGCTGACGTAGCTGGGCATATCCGCGTTGAAGTAGCTACTTCCCTTCAAGAAATGCTTCCTTGCTTCTTCATTCGAAAGTTCAGCCAATTTCTTCATGTGTTACCCCAAATCCTCGTTTGTATATCGTGGTGTCGAATGTGCTTTCATCGCAAGAATGTGATTACGTCTTCATTTCTTTTGCATCTGCCGTGCGAACCTTTTATTCATCAAGTTGTTTCCACAATTTCAATAACATTACCATTCGTCCCCACCGATATGTCCGTACCTTCAATTATTTTATTACGCCCTGAGTAACTGGTTTTGTAGAACCAAAGAGCTATATCTAAGTCTTTGGCTACATCATTAATACGAAAAACTTGTTCATTTGTATCGTTGTACGTAGGTAATGAATACTTCATATGACCTAAGTGAACCACGCAAACAAACGGTTCGCCATTAAATACAGATTGGAAATGGCAACCGAAAAATGACCCATTGTGGCAACCCAAATTTGACCCACCCCCTGGTTAAAAAAACTATTCCTATACTGCTTGTTTACAGCAGAAAGGATTCCGGAATAGATGGCAACGGAGGGAGCCAGTAGGGCGACCGGAAGTGCCATCTATTTATCTCACTTTATCTAGCTCAATTAGTTATCTGTTTTTCAACG
>CAZAGU010000327.1:0-2167 GCA_964484805.1 uncultured bacterium | reverse complement strand
CTGTTTATGTTAGCCGGATCTGCTCAATCTGAGTCTGCATTCTCAGCGCTTGGATATGGGTTGCAACAAGACAGCCATACCGCTCGTTCCGCCGGATTGGGCTACGCCTCAATCGCTTTGCCAGATTCCACACACCTCGATATGACGCACCCTGCCAATTGGCTCGGCGTAAAAATGACGCAATTCAGTTTGCAAACCTCGATGACCAGTTCGCGGATGGAAGATGCCAGCGGTAGCGATGTCAGCGATCTCAGCAGACTGGGTGGAGTGGCAATGACTATTCCAATTGGTAAGAATCAGGTGGTTGGCGCAAGTTTGACACCCTATACAACTATGAAGTATAAATGGGCGAGCACCCAAACGCCGACCGATGGCTGGAGCACCGAGCAAGTTGAAACCTTTGAAGGCAAAGGCGGAATATCGCAGGGCTTGATCGGATTTTCAACGCCTTTGGTTGGAAGTTTAAGGCTGGGTATGGCGGTGCGGGGATTATTTGGCAAAAATGAAAAGCTCTGGAAAATCAGCTTCCCCGACGAATCCGCCTTAGCCGCCTCTCAGAATATCAGCGACCGCTACACTGGCGTTGGCTGGGTGTTGTCAAGCTATTGGCAACCACTGCCGAGCTGGTCTGTTGCCGCATCGGTGAACAGCCCGGCGAAATTGACCGTCGAACGGCGGTCTCTGGTGAACGAAGGCACGTATGCAATCGAGAACATCAAGGAAGTTCTCGACACCAAGTACGAAGTCCCTTGGGATGTGACCTTTGGCTTTGCTCACCGGATGAATAAACATTCGATTACATTTGAAACAGCATGGCACTGGTGGGATTCTGTCGAAGAACCGACACGGATTGCCAATGTGCTGACCAATGGCTTCCGTTTCTCAGCAGGCTGGGAATGGATGCCCGAGTTTCTCGCTTTCGACCCTTGGTATCAAGCGTTGACATACCGAGCCGGCGCTTACTGGACTGGGGACTATGCTCTCAGCCCCGGTGGGCATCAACCGAGATGCTTTGCCTTGACCGGGGGACTTGGCATACCTTACAATTCCGATAATTCTCGCATTGATATAGGATTGCAGATGGGGTGGCGCGGTTCTGAAGAACTCGACAACTCATCTGAGACCTTTTTTAAACTGTCGTTCGGTGTCAGCCAGAGAGAGTTCTGGTTCCTCGACCGAAAAGAACGGCGAAGAAAATAAATACACGTGGAAAAATGAAAAATATCAACCATCCTTTCATGGTGTTGGTCGTCGTTTTAACGATGACAGCCGCTCTAAGCTTCACCTTCTTTGGGTGTGCGCCACTTCCTCCGCTGGAAGATGAAAATGCACAGCTTAATGAAGAAAAGCCTGATCAGCCGGCAATGTCGGAGCAGGAAAGAATGAATATGATCAATATGCACCGCAGCTTTGCTCATGAATACTGGAAACAGGGCAATTATGAACAGGCTATTGCATATTTTGACACAATTTACGTCTATGATTATGAACGCAAGCACAACATCTATCGTTCATGGGCGGATTGTTACAATAAACTTCAGATGCCTGATTCGGCAATTTTTGCTTATGAGGAAGGTATTAAATACTTCGGCGATGATGCCTATTTGCACGAAAGTCTCGCATACATGTATCGCAACCGCGGCAAATTTGACGAAGCAATTGAGCAGTACAATGAAGCGCTTCGCATCCAAGAAGGCGATGTGGAAATCCTTGTGCAACTAGTCGAGCTTTATAAGCGCATCGAAGACTGGGAAAATGCCATCGCCACAGCGCATGTTCTTACGGAGATCGCTCCTGACAATCAGGAGTATCACGATAATCTTTCCAATATGATTCGCACTTATCGCGATCCTGAAGAGTTCATCCAGGCATTGCGGGACGGCATAGAGAAATTTCCGGAAGACTATGACCGCCGGCTTACGTTGGCAAATGCCCTTTTTGAACAGGGTTTAAACGAGAAAGCCGCGGCTGAGTTTAAGGTTTACACTGATGCCAAACCGGATAATGTGAGTGGCTGGCAGGGTTATGCCAAGACACTTGACAATCTGAATCGTCTGCCACAGGCAATTGTAGCCTACAAGAAACTCGATCAGTTACAGCCTGATATGGTTGATAATAAGATCGCCATCGGCAATATTTATCTGCTCCAGAAAAATTGGCAACAGGC
>CAZAGU010000326.1:0-2178 GCA_964484805.1 uncultured bacterium | reverse complement strand
AAGTACCCGTCTGAAGCCTGGGGCAGTAAAGTCAGACTGGATCATAAGTACGCGATTTCGCTCGGCTTTGCCATGGAAGTTGATCTTGTGAAAACCAGCCCGCGCCATAGCGAGATGATTGGCACAGGTATCGGTTATCTACGTAGCGCATTGGCGGCGGTAACACTGGCGAAATACATCCGCACGCTGGGCTACCCGGCACGGGCGCATCATTTCAGAAATTACAAAGTACTGCCAGTGCCATTGGCTGTGGAGTCTGGTTTTGGAGAGTTAGCACGCTGTGGTTTTCTGATGACTAAGGAGTATGGCAATTGTCTGCGACTGTCCACAGTAACCACCGATTTGCCCCTTGAACTCGACAGTCCGGTTGATATTGGCGTGCAGGATTTTTGTGAAATGTGTAAAATCTGTGCTGATTCCTGCCCATCTGGCGCTATCCCCAAGGGTGATAAAATCGAAGTGCGTGGTGTTCGTAAGTGGCAACTTGATGCCGAGAAATGTCTGACATATTGGAATAAAGTCGGCTCGGATTGTGGGATGTGTATTGCGTCATGCCCGTGGACTCAGGAAAAGTCGTGGTATCACAGCCTCGGCACAGAAATAGCCATCCGGTCGCATTTCGGCAGGCAGCTTTTGCTATGGTTGTATCCGCCCTTGTTTGGTAAGTTCAAGCCATTGCCATTGCCGGATTGGCTTAGAGTGTGATTACTGCATTATCTTGCTATATGAGGAAGGCAGGCAATCTGTGTGGCATGTCCGGCTCGCCCGAATTTATAGCTTTAACTTCGCTCAATCCTAGCCCCAGCCAGACGACGGATAATTCCCTTCAACTGCATTGATGTCAACACACGGTTGATTTCCAGCACGCTCAGCTTCGTCTCGCGAGTCAGCTCATCCACGTTTTTCGCGCCATGTTCCAATTTGTCATAAATCGTCTTCTCCTGATCGCTCATCTTTGGGAGCGCCAGTGTCGCTTTGATGTTGGTCACCGGAGCCAGTTGCGAGCGCAGGTGTTCAATGATTTCAGCGCCAGATTCGACCAACAGCGCCAGATTTTCTCGCAACAGACTATTTACGCCAATAGACCTTGCCGCTCCAGCCGCGCCGGGTGTCGCGAATAATTCCCGCCCCTGTTCAAGCGCGTGATGGGCTGTGATTAACGCCCCGCTCTTCAACCCCGCTTCCACCACCAGCACGCCAAGGCAGAGACCGCTGATGATCCGGTTGCGCTGCGGAAAATGATGCCGCTCGGGTTCAGTTCCCGGAGGGTATTCGCTGAAAATTGCACCCTGCTCGACTATGCGCTCATAGAGCTTGCGGTTGTTGGGTGGATAGACCACGTCCACTCCACAACCAAGCACCGCGATTGTTCTGCCGCCAGATTGCAACGCGCTGTCATGGGCGCAGGTGTCGATGCCGTTCGCCATGCCGCTGACAACGGTGATGCCTGAGTTGACCAACTCCTGAGATATTTTACGGGTGATGTGAAGAGCATTGTCAGAAGCTGACCGCGTTCCCACAATGGCGACTGAATAATTATACAGTGGGGATTGTTCGCCGAGAACATACAAAACAACTGGTGGATCAGAGATATTTTTAAGCCGTGTTGGGTATTCATCATCCCAAAGTGTTAGCAGGCGGGCACCCATGCCTTCAACACGAGACACGATTTTCTCGGCTTGTTCAATCGACACTAGAGAGTTGATGATCTCCTCGCCAGTGTTTTTTTTCATTGACAAAGCCTGTGAAATATCTGCCGCTGAGGAAGAGATGACATTTTCCGGACTGCCAAAATATTCCACAAGCTCAATCGCTCGTGTGTTGCCGATTTTCGGCGCACCAAGTAATGCAACGAGCGCAATGTGATTGATTCGATCCATCTCAATCGAAAGGGATTTATCCATGATGTGAATTTTCTGCTTGAAAATTGTCATTTATAATTAAAATTTAACCTGCTAAGCTCCAGAATAAAAGCAATGTTGAAACGAACAGAGAACGATTTTTAAGGATTTCTTCCTTTTTTCTTTAATTCACAACAGATGAAACGAATCAAACAGATTAGGAAAATTTGCATATTTATCTGCGTAATCTGAAAAATCAGCGGATAAAATTCTTCCTCTCAAAGCGATGGATACCTGCCTTCGCAGGTATGACAGCGGACGTTCGTCCGCTGTCTTT
>CAZAGU010000325.1:0-2201 GCA_964484805.1 uncultured bacterium | reverse complement strand
TACTTAGGATCGATTCATCCAAATCAGATTTAGTTAGCAATCTTGAAAATATCAGAAGCCGACGAGTATTCTCGCCGGCTTCTGGGTTGTAATGTGGTTGTAATGTGGTTGAGTTGTTATTGGGCTTCTTACTTGAGTAGCGTCACCATCTTCGACGTCTGCTGTCCGTTGTCCGTTTTAAGCCGAATCACATATTCACCGGCCGGATAGTTTGCAGCATTCCACGCCAGGCTGTGGCTGCCGGATTGCTGATTACCGTGGAATAGCGTGGTTACTTCTCGGCCGTGAATGTCGAACACTGACACACTCACATCCATTGCGCCAGGAAGTGAGTAAGTGAAAAGAGTTGATGCGTTGAACGGATTGGGAAAAGCGGCTTGCAGGAAGGGATTATTGGGCTGCTGAGCCTGAGCAAGTCGCTCAGCCTTGCTCAGGCGGCTGTTTTCTGCTAAAAGCTCATGGCGCTGCTTAAACCTATTTCCGGCTGAATTCACTTGATAGCCATTTTCACGTGCATCCAGATGAAGCATGCGGAGATTTGCTACCAACGCTTCGCCAACCGATTTGGCATTATCGGCAACACCTTGATACGCTTGACGTGCCGCCTGATAGTCACCACTCTCAGCCAAGCATTCAATCGCCATCCATCGAGCGAAATGTCCCGCAACTGTTCCCGAACGCCGGTTAGCGAGCCCTAGACAGTATTCACGATAAGCGCCAAAGTCACCGTCCGTGCGCTTCAGACACGCCTTGATTAGCTTAAGCGCCATAGCTGCGCGATTGTTGTCATACTCCTCGGTGATGTACTGGTAGGATAGCTCCTGGCAAGCGGAGTAATTACCTTCAGCAAAAGCTACTTTAGCAGAAGTAAAGGTGTTAACGTTATCTATGGCAACACCCTCGACTATGAAATCGTAAAGATCAGCGTTGTTGGGAGCGGGTAAAAAGGGTGTGAAGTCAATCACCCCAACAAAATCATTGTTATCCGGACCCAACACAGCGGATGTCCAAAAACATGATTCGGCATCAATTCCGGGTAGCCAATCTGAATACATTAAATGGCCTACATCGCGTCCACCGTTGACAATATCGTCATAAATATCACAGTTATGGATGACTAAAGGACTATCTTCGTCCCCCCAAATTTCTGCTCCTAAGCCGTCGTCGCCTACATCCGCCTGTCCCTGACCATTTTCGGCGATAACATCCGCATAATCATGATCCCAGTGTTCCCAAAAAGGATCAGAATCAATGCAATAGACGCCTGTGCAGGAATTATGGTAAATACGGTTAAGACCACCACCCTCCATAAGGTCAACGAAATCCGGATCGCTGCTGATCAATTGAAGACCACATTCATTGGCGCCATCATCAGATATACCATTATCTCTAATAATATTCCCGAAGATTGACGCGTCGCCAACTTCGCAGTCTTCAAAACAAACGCCGTACTCGACGTTGTTTTCAATCAAGTTGCCTTCACCTTCCCAAACTGCAACTTCCTCCTGAGGATCCCACACGATCAGCGGATCAAGTCCGCCGAACATAACTTCACTGTCATAAATATCAACCCCGCCAAACGCGCCGTTATCGTGTATATGGCAACGCTGAATGGTGGCTTCAATGGCCCACCAGATGCTCAAGGCTGGGCAATCCTCATTCGAGACGCCAGTTATCTCGCAGTTGTAGAATTCAAGCTCGTTGAGAGTGTTTTCCGCTTTTATCCCGCCCCATTGAGTTTCGGGATTTGTATTTGGGATCGGTTCAAACACTACCATGTCATCCTCATCACCATTGAGATCGCCGATGACAGCCTCAACGCCGCCAAGTGAAAACACGACATTCTGGTCGAATTGAAGATGAGCTCCCGCTTCGATAGTGATGTCGTCAACCACGGAAACACTCTGTAAAACATGGTACGTATCGCGCAGAAGCGTGATGTCCGGTTCCACTCCCGGCGCTTCCCAATCGTCTTCATCAATCACGCAGTAGTCGCCGTAATCGCCTTCGAACATTTCAAAGCTACCCGCTCCCGATCCGCCAAGAGCCCCTATGTCGCTGACACTGCCATCTGGATCGAAAATCTCATCATTGCCAGCGTTGATGGCGGGAGAATCCCAATTTAAGTGGAAATCTTCAGCGACTGCATCAGCGAAACTCGGATCATCTCCAAGTAGGTTGTCGACATTGTTGTTTATGTT
>CAZAGU010000324.1:0-2335 GCA_964484805.1 uncultured bacterium | reverse complement strand
AACCAGTAGGTGGTGTGGACGCTCGCACCTCGCACCGCACATCTATACGTTGGTCGGGACAATTCCGGACAAAATCCGCATTCTTGAGCAATTCATGCCGTTCGAGGCAAATATCTGACAGTCCTTACTCAAATAAAATTGACTTTTGCATAAGTGTTTGATTAGTTTGATAGAAGGGAACATCTGTGTTCGCAAGAATCGTTGGAGGTACGTTTGATAACTCAGCCAAATTATCCATCGGAACAACTACTGTTTTCGCTCCGTTTTCTGAGAGCATGGTTACTTTGTCAGCAAAGTTAATTACACGCTCAATGGCTCCGCCTACTGAAATATTCCCAAGCACTGCAAGGCCAGCCTTTAGGTTCTTTTTGTAAAGGGCCGAGACAATGGCGATGTAGACAGCTGATCCGATACCGGATGAGATGGCAGCACCGAGAAGATTGGTTACCTGAATCGTGATATCGAAATTTTTCAGAGAATGCTTGTCGCTCAGGATTGTTTTCTCATTGGCCTTTATGTACTGGTAGGTATTTTTGATATTTTCCTTCACCACTATATTTTTTACTCCGGTAATGTTAAGTTTTCCCGATCCCACCACCGCAACGGTTTCTATTCTTACCAAAGCAACATTGTCTCCGTCACTGGTACTGGTGTAGCAGATCCCAGGAGACAACGGTATATTTTCAATTAGGTGCGAGCCTTTTTCCTCTGGCAGGCCAACAAAGAATTCTTCCTGGCTCTCTTTGTCAATGTAGGAGAAATTGGTATCCCAGAATTCCATTCCACCAATACGCTTGAGCTGTTCTTTAACGCGGCGGCGCATTTCTAGGGCAATTTCGAGATACTTTTTAATATCTTCCTTGGTAAATTTACCATCTGGGTGGAGTAATTTGATAAATCCAGAAACAGTCTTCTTAACCGGCTTCGTGTCACGTTGTTTGAGATGGGCTCCAAGTGAATAGTATTTTTCCAGTGCGTCTGTGTAGGTAACTCGGCGCAATGACTTGAGGACTTCCGAAAAATAATCGGTACTGAAACCAAAGCAGGAGGTGAAGTGCTTCGGTGAGAACTTGATCATTTCCCAGCCAGGAAGATAAAAGTGGAGGCGGTCGAGAAAAGCAGTATCGTTATTCACCTCATCAGAAAGGGGGCTGAACAGATGAGAAGTCTGAAGGACCGTTTCGACCGGCTGATTGATGTTACCATTTAAAATGATGGAGGCTACCCCAGTAATCTCACCTCCAGCACCGGCCCGGGAAAAAGATCCAGATTCCATGTAGTCCTTCATCAGAGGAACAGCGTCCCGGTCCTTGAATATCTTATCTGTAGCCTCATCGAAACAGATGGCATCCCATTGCCCGACAGCACCGACTTTACCGGTTGAACCATGGACAAAGAGTTTGGCTACGGTTCCCTGACCACCGGAAATCAATACGGCATAAGGAGTGAGTTCTTTGTAGACATAAGATTTGCCGGTAGACCGCGGCCCCAGCTCAACAAAGTTGAAGTTCGATTCAACCATCGGAAGCAGTCTTGCCAAAAGCAGCATCTTGATTCGCTCGCTAACTCCTTCGGCGCTCGGTTCATAACCGCAGCTTCGCAGCAGGATGTCCTGCCATTCACTTGTAGTAAATTCCTTGCGCTTATTGATGATCTTGCTGTTATCAAAGCTCGACAGCTGGATGGGTTTGATTTCGGTGATGACAAACGGGAAGATGTTCTGACCAATTTTAATGTCTGGATCATACTCCACATCAATGATGGCCCAAATGCCTCCCATAAGCATTTTCTCATGCTGCTTCACCAGACCGTCACTGATATTTCCATTTTTGATATTGCTGTTCTGAAGCTTTGCCCAGTAGATGTCCTTTTTTGATTCCAACTCCACTGATATTTTATCAATGATCTTGTAGCGGCCTTTTTCACGAATCTTGGAATGAATAAGCGAGCTCTCTTCAGTATTCACATAATGCTCGCTGAGAATCTTCTTAACGTTTTCCATGCCGGTGCGGATTTTTTCATCATCATCCGTGGAGCAGGAATTCGCAATCAGGTATTCAAGCACGAACACCGGCACATTGGCACCGACCTTGACGGAGCGGACAAGGTCTTTTTTGACCACGTATCCTCTGAAGTGCTCCAGAAGTTTTATGTCTAAGTCATTCAACACTGCCATAATCAGTTCCTTATCATTAGAGAAGCCCACCTAAATCTCTGTCTTTATTTTGTTCCACAACAGCCCTGTCGAGCTGTTGTTTGGTGGCCGCATCCAGAAGGTGGACTTCGATTTCCGGATGGCCGTCAAATGTATATTCTTTAGTAATTCGCTCATTCC
>CAZAGU010000323.1:0-2344 GCA_964484805.1 uncultured bacterium | reverse complement strand
TTTGGACCCGATAATTACGGCTATGTCTGCTTTGATAATGCGGACACTGAATGGTTGGCCGTTCCAGCCTACGAATGGATCGAGATTGATCCTGAATATGGCGAGATTGAAGGTGTTGACACAGAACTTGCCGACAGAGGTGAAAATCAAGATGTCAGCACAGTCGTTGATCTTCCCTTCGTATTTACATATTACGGGCAGGAATTCACTCAAGCTACAATATGTTCAAATGGTTGGATGGCTTTCGGTGCACATATTGGCGTAACAAACGGTGCAAATCGCCCCATTCCGAATGATCTGACTGTATCGGGAATGTTGTGCCCATTCTGGGATGACTTGAAAACTACCAATGATGGTGGTATTTTCACCCATTTCGATGCCGAAAACCATTTCTATGTCGTCGAATGGTCGCGGATGGATAAACATATGTCAGGTCAATCGCCAGTGGAGACCTTTGAAATTATCCTGTATGATCCGGAGTTTTATCCATCGTTAGATGGCAACGGCGATATTCTCTTCCAATATTTAGAGATTGAGGATACTCGCACAGTTGCCAACGCATATGGTGACACACCATTTGCGACGGTAGGTATTGGTAGCCCGGATGTAACAACTGGCTTGCAGTACACATACTGGAGCGAACTTACACCCGGCGCTGCGCCACTGGAAGCTGGCAGAGCAATTCGCTTTACCACATTGGTTGATTTCAACACGGCTTTCGTCAGCGGAACTGTTATTGACGTTGCTGACGGCGAGCCAATTGAAGGCGCATTGGTACTCACGGAATACGGTTTTTGGGCGCTTACCGATTCAATGGGTTATTACGAAATCCCTGAATTGCTGGTTGACCCAGAAATGCTTTATGCTTTCACCGCCAGCAAGAGATTTTACAATGACTCGACGATCACTGACATTGAAGTTCTTGCAGATGCTGAAATCGAAGTGAACTTCGGTCTGTTGCATCCAGAATTTGCCTTGGACTTTGAATGCGTTGATGTGCGAATCGAGCAGGAAAACGCCAATGATTTCTCGGTGCCAATTCAGAATACTGGCAACGGCAGGTTGGAATTTTCCAGTAAGATTATGTTTTTAGCCGGGGAGAATGAAAATCCAGGGCGCGACGCTATGTGGGATGTATTCCTCAGCTTCGATGTGACTAACACTGTCCTTGACACGACAGAAGATGGCGAGAAAATTCGACTCGGCAATGGACATATCACAGGCGTAGTGTTTGTTGATTCGTTGTTCTATGTTTCGGGTGGTGGCAGTAACCGCGATGACCGGTCGGCGGCGATCTACAGATTTAACCGTGCCGGTGAGTTTGTCGATAGTCTGTCGTTGCCGTGGATCGACAACTGGGGCATTCGTGGCATGGAATATGACGGCGAGAACATTTGGGCGGCATATCGAGACCATGTTTACCGCTGTGATGTAACAGACTTTGCGATTATTGACAGCTTTGAAATTGAGCCATCGTTATCTCGCGACGTGGCTTATGATCCGGAGAACGAAATTCTCTACGTAACAGGCATCACTGATCCGGTCTTTGCCTTTGACCGGGCGGGAAATCTGATCAAAGAGTGGCAGCCGGAATATCAGGGTGAGCGGTTGCGGAAGTATGGCTTAACATGGCATCAGGCGCGCGATGGTAGCGACAAGTTGTTCATCAATACTCAGTTGGATGATCGTACGACTTTGTTCGCCTGCGACCCGGACAGCGAGACTGTCACGCCGTTGAACATCTGGGATCTGGAATCTATCGGTATGGATGTAACGGACAGATGGAACAGCTCAGTGTATGCGCTGACGCGAACGGTTGACAACTTGCTTGGTGTGGTTGGAGAAGACACGTTGAGTGGGGATTATGTTCAGGTGCTTCTACTGGAACCGAACACCACATGGCTGTCATTCAGTCCTGAGGACGGCATACTTGAAGCCAGCGAGGAAGCAACGTTGCACATCCGCGTTGAAGCAGGGATGCGCCCGCTGGATCGCTACTGGATTACTTTGCGGTTTGATCACAATGCGGCTCCGGGGTATTTTGAAATTCCGATTTCAATGACCGTTGTTGAAAAATCTGGTGCGGACGATGTAGTGGAAGCGCCGCTGAATTTCCGGCTAGAGCAGAATTTCCCGAATCCTTTTAATCCTGTAACGACAATTGCTTACAGCTTGGATAAATCTGAGCGGGTGATGCTGTCGGTGTTTGATCTTCACGGCAGGCTGGTCTCGCATCTGGTCAATGGACAGCAGGTGGCTGGCAAGCACGAGATCGTGTTTGATGGAGCGGGCTTGAGCAGTGGAATTTATCTCTATCGCTTGCAGGCGGGTGACAGGAAGGTCT
>CAZAGU010000322.1:0-2380 GCA_964484805.1 uncultured bacterium | reverse complement strand
ACAGGTAACCTTGATTAATGCGTGATTTCCGAAAAAATCTTATACATTGTCGTTGATCAAGCGATATTGTTGTGTTGACTGGCGGTGGGTTCACGTCAACAAAATCATACATCCACAGCCAGACACTAGAAGTCCAGCCGGAAAGTCCGATTTTGACGAGAGGATGAGATTTTTACCTCGCATATCATTAAATCGGAATTTCTTATTTGTTTATATAACAAGTACATAGATTCTGGAGATTCTCGCCTCATTTTAGTGATTATCAGTCAATTCTGGGCAAAATGAGGTTTCTGACCGGGCTTCTAGGCGAGAGTTCCCTATCGAGGATAGCCGCCGCGATGGAGCTATGCGCCAATCTCAACGACAAGCCGCAGTTGGTCTTTACAGGTGTTGCCAATGATTGCCCGACTGCGCTGGAAATGGAGGAATTTGCCGAGATTCTTCACCCTGACTTTAGCATTCAGGTTGACACCACCACCCGGCGCACTCATGACCACCCTGTAGGCATCCGAGAACTGGTTCAATCTAAGCGGATCATCCTCTGCACTTCGGCAACGCACATTCCGCGTAGTATGGGGGTGTTTCGCAAGGCTGGCTATGACCCGGTGGCATATCCCGTTGATTATCGCTATCCGAAGCGATTCACTGGTTATGATCTAATTCCATCAGTGCGACATGTCTATATGATTCAGATGGCGATGTATGAGTATCAGGCGATGGTGTTGTACTGGTTGAAAGGATGATTTCTCTAACGGAACAGTCTTTTCGCTCGTTTTCTGAGACAATGGCAAAACAGACAGAGGTTTTTCCACGCCAAAGAAATCTTATCGCCGAAACTGACATCAAACACACCTTCCTTAACAAAAACAGAATCAGTTCCCGTTTTGAACCAAATATGATAATTGTTATTCCGCATCCATTCAATGATTTGGGCTAAATAAGGGTTCACATACGTCGCGCCGTGTGTTTCAATCGCGATCACCCTTGGTCTGCTGGCAATATGCTTGATGGCAAACCACTCAGCGCCTTCCATATCAAGGCTCAACAGGTCAATCGTCCCGTCGTCAATCTGGTCAAAGGTCTTGCATTCAACGGTGAACTTATCCTGCTCTTGAATGATATACCCATCGTTCACAATCGCTGGCGAACTGCTGAGTTCGCTGACGAAGGTTGAAGCTTCACGTTGCACCAGCTCAATAGTGCCTTCTCGGTCAAACAGCGCGACTTCATACAGCGTGATGTTGGTTTGCCTGCTGAAATGCTCTTTAATCTGCCTGATGGATTTCGGATCAGGTTCTACCAGGGAACACCGGATATCCTGCATGATCCATGGGTATATATTTGATGTCAGCGGGTGAAACACGCCCACTTCAGCCACATGTTCCGGGTTGAAGCCGCGAGCGGACAGTTTTTTATAGAGCAGATTCTTAGACATTTTTACCTGATGTTTTTTTAGGTAAGTTTAGGGTTTTCGCAAGCTCGGACGACTAAGGGTAAACATCAAGATAAGCTCTTTTTACTTCGATTCAATAATGTAGTGGGTTCAATGCGAGTAATGTCATTGAAATTTGCTAAAGCTGAACTATTAGAGCATATTGATGAGAAAATATCTGGAGTTTCATAATGCCCGAGTCCTATGACTTTGCTGCCATCCGCGAGCGGCTTGAAAAACTGCTGAGACATAAAATCAAGCCCGTACAGGTGCGGTCAATCTATATCAATTCATCCTACCATTGGCAACCCAGCATGACCATCGAAGTTGGCGGCTGGTACGCTAATCTTGAGCCTGAATCCCCTTCACAGCAGGTGCTGGCGATTTTCGATGGCACTCTATTCGTCGTCTGCACAGCCGAGCGCGGCATGACGAGCGGCATGCCCTATCTTTACCAACGGCAGGATGTCAGGGAAGTAAAGTATTTTTGAGATTGAAAATGATTTGAGAATGATTGCCAAAATCTCTTTCAATCAGGCAATTGCAGTTTAATAATCTTTAACATAGCTCCTCCATCTTCATTATCCTTGTAACAAACGTGCACTGAAATCATCTCAGAATCTTTAATAATCACATCCCGGAGAAGTAAACTATAAGGCGATGATTCATACTCCCAGAACCAATTCACCCCATTCCGATCCAGACTAGCGACAAAATACATATATGGATGCCCACGTTTATATAGTCGACCTGAAATCAGGAATGTATTATTAAATAGTTTCTGAAAATACTCAACGGTAAAATACGAGTATTTTTCGTAATCAAACCCAAAATCAACCACTGAGCGTTTAATTAATGATCCAGTGCTATCCCAATCGTTGATGATGAAATTGGTTTCAGAAACTAACCTGTTGTTTTTAGGTTGTTGGATTAACCTGTTTTCAATGG
>CAZAGU010000321.1:0-2381 GCA_964484805.1 uncultured bacterium | reverse complement strand
AAGCAATTGTTCTTTAAGCGGACCATCTCCCAGAATGACCAGCTGAGTTTCAGGATAGTGTTTTTGGACTTCCTTGAATGACTGAATGAGAAAGCGATGTCCTTTCTTCTCAATAAGACGGCCGCAGGTAATTACCACGGGATTTTTAAATATGCTTTTATATGATTCAGGGAAATGTTCTGAAGCTAATTGCTGAAGAAGTTTTTGATCACAATAATTATATATGACGGATATCTTTCTCTTATCAACGGTGAACAGCGAGCGGAAATCACTAGCTACCTGTCTGGAATTAAAATTAATGGCATCTGCTCGTCTGAGGAGAAGCGGATAGCAAAATTTGATAAGACTACGTTTCATCAGAGATTTATTTCTCAAGGCTATGGACAGATGTGTGCGTACGGAGATGATACGTCGGAGTTTTTTTAACGTGAGCATATTGAGTATATTGGCGCGTTCCATAAAACTGATCAAAACCTGACAGTTGAGTCTTTTGAGTGTCCGCTGCAGTTTTAGCCACTGCCATGGTGCCATAAAAATCTTGTATAAGGTTTTACAGCGTACATCGGCTTGGCTCAGGTGGATAACTCGTTTTGAGAGTTCCTTTTGTCTCTTCGCATCACCATGAATCGGTATCTCTACATTGCGGTCCAGGGTAAGGAGGTACACATCCAAGCCCTGTGCTTGAAAACTATCCAATAAACGCAGAGCCATGCTCTGGGCTCCTCCTTGTTCTAAAGAACCGATTAATATGCAGACTGTCATTGATTTACTCATCTGATTTCACCGGGGTCCATTTAATAATTCGCTTTCCCGTGAGAAAATCGATTACTCCTAAGAGTGTTCCGTAATTTCCCAAAATAAAATAGGTTACAAGAGATACTATCTTTTGCATGCTTTCTCCGATTCGGGTTGAGGGAGAACGCCAGGCTGTCAGAGGATAGAGTAAAGCCGTACCATAAAAAACAAGTTGGAGCATCAAAATGACTAACATTATCCCTGATGTCAAAGAAAGAAAGAGCACACTCAGAAATATTCCCATCAAGAAAACAGGAAGGCACCTGCGGAGAATTTTGTTGATAAATAATCCATGGGAATACCAACCGAATCTTACAGGATTAAGCAATTCTTTATACTTAGCGATTCCGTGCAGGCTGCGCACTACAATACGTCGTCGTCGTTGAATCTCATGCTTTGGTGACCGGGAGGGAGAATGGATATACATATATGCTTCAGGTTCAAAGACGAAACGGTATTTAGCCTTTACTACTGAAAGGCAGTTATAGAGATCATCTGTGGCGGCCGGATCAATGGGTTGAAACAGTGATCTGCGAATGGCATAGAGTTTTCCCTCGTTAGAGGTCAGACTTCCTGTTTTTCCTTCCATAGACTTAATTAAGTTATCAAAGGCAAGATAGCGAGATTGGGCACTTTGCAAAGAGGTCTTTTCTTTAACAATAGTTCTATGACCGCATACTCCGCCTATAGCTGTGTCTTGAAAATGATTCACCAACAAAATTATCGCCTTTTTATTTATCATGGCATCAATATCGGAGAAGACCAGAATTTCACCGGTACTCTGCTCAACCGCCTTGTTCAATCCATAGGCTTTGCCCTGATGTGTTTTTGATGAGAGTTGTTTTACCTGAATATTTTGGAGGCGAGTCTGAATGTCACAAGTATTCTCAGAAGAGCCATCTGAAAAAAAAACAAACTCAAGCAAATGGTGAGGATAATCAAGTTGTTGTATATTTTTAACTTTTTCATCAAGTAATGTGTCAGCCTTGTGAGAAACAGTGATAATGCTAACTCGAGGAAAATGCTTAGAAATAGGGATGAATGATTTGAATGGATTCCGAGCAATGAGAAGTCGGCAGAAGAGAAAACATGGGTAAAGCACGAATACCAGCATCATTCCAAGGAGGCAAAAAAAGAAGATCCCGTAAAAAACAACAAACAGGAAGTTCGTCACGATTTTACCTTTTTAGGAAGATGTTTGACTGCTAATGTAAGAGCTACCTGGGACAAAGGAACGCTTAGGAGGAATAGTTTGTGATCCAAGCCGCTTTTAAACAGGAAGTATATAGTAACAGCTACAAAGGAGAGTCGATAGGCTGAAGCAAGCGAGGCCATACTATGCAATCCAGAGTCTAAAAATAGCCGCCTAGCTTTGGTAAAGTTTGAAAATGTTTTCCACAAAAGCATCATAAAGAAAAAGAATCCAATGATTCCAGTGCCAACGAGAATCTCTAAATATGTATTGTGAGCAGGACGCTCTTCCATATCAAAATACTTGGTCATTTCGGAATTCACCCAAACCTTTCTAAAGCTAAATGTTCCCGTACCAAGCAAAGGATGTTTTTTAATGGAATTCCAGCCGACTA
>CAZAGU010000320.1:0-2408 GCA_964484805.1 uncultured bacterium | reverse complement strand
AATATATTCTGAACTGATGAAAAACAAATTGGAGCTTTGATTTATAAATATAGAGTAAAGTTTTTGCCTGTCTTCCCCCTTTTCCCTTGACAACCCAGTTATGTCTTAACTATCATTTCACAAAGCGTGGTTTAGTCAGCCAGTCGGCACCGATAGGACGTTCTATCGGCAACGCATGACAAGCCGGAGACACGGTCGCCCGTGGTGGTGGCTGGAACTTCGACGCCCAGTACTGCCGATCGGCGTATCGGTACGGCAGCGACCCGTCGTACCGGTACTACGACCTTGGCTTCCGCCTTGTTCGCGACGCGGGCGAGTAAGTAACACCAAGCTCCTTCAACAAAATGGAACTGCCCGGCGGTTCAAGAATATGTGCACCATAAACTCGAAAGTCAAAATTAGGAAAGGTATTCGCTCATGGAAGATGAAGATAGAACTAATGAACAGGTACCAGCAGAAGACCCTGTTGCCCACGAAGCTCCAAAGGCTGATGCAAAACCAATAACAGGTCTCGATGTAGCTTTACTGGGCATCCAGGATGAACAAACCATAAAACTCCTGTTTGATGCAGATTTCGCACTAAAAGACAACAAGCATGACGATGCAATTTCAATTAGCATTCGTGATGCAATGTCCATGGAGTGGTGTGGAAAACCTATTAAATTTATTGGGACATTTTCAAAAATCGCCAATCCTGCTCCACTAAAGATCGGAGACAAATCGACCTCAATAATAGCATTAACAATAAAAGGGCAATCTGGCGAGGAGGTTGTTTGCTTCCCAATTGTAAATAATCAATATGGCAAGGATTTGACGGAATGCTTTAAAGACAAGGTCTTCATTGTTCTATATGGTTCGATGATTCCTGTTTTCGATGGCAGTCGAGGTCATTATAAATTTTACCTTAAACGATATTTTGATTTCGTCAATGCCTATGATCTGATCCAAGCAAAGCCTGCTGAAATTAAAGAAGCCGAGAAACTTGCATTAAGTATCGTAAAATCAGAGGGTACGATAGTAGGGTATATTAAGCGTTTACTAATCAAAGAAATAGGGATCCATGGTATTGAACGAACACCTGAGCTTGAGATATGTATTGATTTTATGATTTTGCAAAGTCTTTCTGATGGTGTAAGTTCGAAAAATTCATTCAAACTCCATTCTCTTGTAATAGGTCCGCCAGCAGTGGGGAAAAAACTCTTAACAATTATTGCAAAGATCCTGAACCCCGTTTGCGAAGAGGTTTCCTCTAATAGCGGAAAAATCACCTCGGCGGGTCTTGTTGGTAATGTAACTCAAACTGATGGAGTTATAACTTCAAATCCAGGTTATATTCCGCGCGCTTCGTCTGGTGTTCTTTGTATCCAAGATTTTCATAGTATTACTAAGAAAAGGCAGGAAGTATTGGCGACTTTTTCGGAAGTCATGGAGGACGGTAAAGTTACTGACAGTACTATGGCTCGACAATCGCATTTTGCTGCCACATCAATTCATGTTGACACTAATAAATACAGTCAGGTTGATCCAAAGAGGAAAAAGAGAACTCCCAGATCTGATATTGATATTCCTGACAACATTCTATCAAGATTTGATTTTATCATGGAAATTCCCGCAGATCTCGAAGGTCAAATTACAATTGCAACCAAAATGGCTGGAGGGGATGAGGGCAAAAAAATGCTATTTACATTAGAGAACACCAACAGGAAGCCTAAATGGAAACGTGAGTTGAAACTTTTAGTGGCGTATGCTAGAACTTATGGGATGATTGACATAGAACCTAAATATACCAGCTACATCCAAGCGAAACTCAAGGAACTTGTTGAATCTACTGACAGAGCAGAGTATCTGACCAATATGATAATAAGGCTTAGTGTGTCCATCGACCGATTTGTAAAGGCGATAACAATGTCTCATCTTAAGCTCGCGCCTACTTACGAAATTATCGACTATGCGTTTGAGCTTATTGAACCCAAGATCAGTTATCTTGCCCGTATTTCAGGGGAAGCTGCAAGTCAGCACAATTTAGATAAAAAAGGTTTCATCTATGAATCATTCGCAGGGCAAACATTCACTGTTAAGGATGTGCAGGAAGCCTTTGTGAACCACGGTATTCGCATATCACCTGCAACTATTTACAGGTATCTTAATGAGATAGCTGTAAATTCAGAACAGGGTTTCTATACCATAGAAGACAAGGTTGCGAAAGTGCGATAAAATGATAAAATGATAAAACGTAACTGTATGTACTTACATTACAATAGTTAGCGTTTGTCATTTCGGTTTTCGCAAGAAATTCATTTTTTCAAAAGGTCATTTGCCATGTTGGTTGAAAAATATTTTAGGTTCATTGATGGTGGCGAGACAAAAAACACATGGGCTGAGGTGTACACATTCCCCGAACCAGTTGA
>CAZAGU010000319.1:0-2413 GCA_964484805.1 uncultured bacterium | reverse complement strand
GCTCGCTGTCGTAGATGTCTCGCCTGTAGCCGGCGACTTTGTCAGCGTGATAGATTACCCGCGGTGTAATATCAAGGTGATTTGGTTTGGCGAAGGCTAAAAAGCACTTCCAATAGTAAACTGAATTAACTGTCAGATAATCGTACATTTTTGGAAATAATCGAGTAGAAGTAACAATTTTTCGTTTTGGCAACTCAGGCAACTCAATTGTCTCTTCATGCTTGATTTCTATCGGCACGGTAAAGCGAACGCCGTTTAAGTAACCCATGCGATCGCTGAACACGCCGTCGGTTGGGTTGTATATACGCCAGTCAGTTTGATTTACCGATGCATAAATGTCCCACATTGCGGTGCCGTCTTGCGGAATGCGCCCCATTTGGATTTTAGCGTAGGGCGTGTTCCAATCGAGATAGGCGTGCTGGACACCCGGCATCAAACCGTTGCTATTGTTAATATCCTGCCAGAGAACCGAGTTCAGCCCCGATTGCATAGTAAAGCCAGCGGTAACATATTCTGAAAGTTCTGTGGTGAATCCAATGCGGTAGCCCAGTCGAGTGCGTGAATCGCTATCGGAATAGCGTTCGGTTCCTGGTTCACCACTCATTTTGTAGTCATAATATTCCGTAGTTTCCTGGTGACGTTGACGGAAGGAGACCATACCCCACCAATCGAGTGAAGCTGCTGCGGCTGAGCCAGCAAAAGCGAAAACCAGTATCAAAATGAGAAATTTCTTCATTTTTGCTCCGTGTATTAAAGTTAAACCTGTTGTCAGATGCTTAAGTTGCTTAGGTTTTGTTGTGTCAACTGTTTCTGAGGTCATTCCAACTATAGCTGGAATGACTGTGCAATTATTTTAAACCGGCAACGATGGATTTCTTTTTATGCGCATTTTCTGGCTAAAATAAACCAGTGTCCAAATGCCAATCGCCAGCAACCAAGCCAGGTACTTCATCTTGATTCCCAGTAAATTGGCTGTAATCCCCGGTTGGAAGGAGATGAACGTTGCAACCAACAAGGCAATAGACTCATAGAAACGATTGCGAGTAATCAACCAGCCTTGAGTAGCCGACGCAAAAGCTAAGCCACCAAACGCCGCCATCAGGAACAGCATGATCGCCAGCGGGACACTGTGGATATTCCAGAGTATCAGCTCGGTGTTAAAAATGAACATAAACGGCAACACTGCCGTTCGGATGTCGTACATGAACCCTTGAATGCCTGTGGCAATCGGGTCAGATTTGGCGATTGCCGCCGCCGCGTAAGCCGCAAGACCAACCGGCGGAGTGTCATCAGCAAGGATACCAAAGTAAAATACAAAAAGATGAGCCGCCATCAAAGGAACAATCAAGCCTGTATCTCCGCCAACTTGAACGATTATCGGCGCAGTCAGCGAAGCCATTACTATATAATTTGCAGTCGTCGGCAAGCCCATTCCAAGTATTAAACAGGCTACAGCGGTGATGAGTAACAAAAGATAGATGTTTCCGCCGGAAATATAGGCGACAGCTTCCGTCAACATACCGCCAGGTCCCATAGTGACGATTCCGACGATGATGCCCGCCGATGCGCAGGCAATAGCGACCACGACGTTGGCACGCGCGCCCGTTACCAGACTGACGATGAGAAGTTTCAAGCCCTTAAACAACGCCGGCTTAACGGGCTGTTTCGCCAACATCGCTTTAATGGGGTCTTGAACGACAATCAACACCGCAAGGAATATTATCGCCATGAACGCCGAAGATTCCGGTGTATGACGGAGAAAAACGAGCTTGTAAATGAGTACCGCAATGGGAATCAAATAATGAAGCCCACCGAGGAAGGTTGACATGAACTGCGGTAGTTGATTGCGAGGCAAACCATGCAAACCCAGCTTGCAGGCTTCAAGATGACTGATGTAAAACAACGCCGAATACGCCACAAACGCCGGAAGAAACGCCGCCTTAACGACTTCGATGTAGGGCAGGTTAACGTACTCCGCCATGATAAAAGCCGCAGCGCCCATGATCGGCGGCATCAGTTGCCCACCGACCGACGAAGCCACTTCAATCGCCCCAGCTTTCTTGGCAGGATAACCCACGGATTTCATGAGCGGAATGGTGAACGTGCCGGTTGTGACCACGTTGGCAATGCTTGAGCCGTTAATCATGCCAGTCAAACCACTGCTGAGAATGGCAGCTTTAGCGGGGCCGCCGCGAAAACCACCCAGCAACGAATTTGAGAGGTCGATGAAATACTTGCCACCGCCGGCTTTTTCCAACATGCTTCCAAACAACACAAACAGGAAGACAATATTTGCTGAAACTCCCAATGGCACGCCGTATATGCCTTCGGTGGACATTGTGATCTGCCCAAGAAATCTATCCAACGAAACGCCCTTGAAGGCGATCAGCGATGGCATATAGGGACCGAAGAA
>CAZAGU010000318.1:0-2423 GCA_964484805.1 uncultured bacterium | reverse complement strand
GTTGTTGCAGGAGCTTTGGGAGAGTGTGTGCATGTTGCCGGAGTAACTAATTTTCTGCGGCTGGCCGAACAAGCGGGTTGGCGGACATTATTTCTGGGCCCTGCGGTACCCATTGACAATTTTCACATCTGGCGCCAAACACGCACCGGGTTATTAAGTTATCCGGCAGATCCAGGCTCAGCTCATGCCCACCTTGCCGCAAGTGTTTACCTGCAGATGGCGCTGCGCCCCCACATTGCCCACGTGGTTGGATATTCTGATGGCGACCATACTGCCACTGCTGCTGACGAAATAGAGTCATGCAAGCTGACAAGGAGATCAATAGAAAATGCTTCTGGGGCACCAGATATGCTTCAGGACAACCGTGTTAAGACCCGAGCAAATGAATTAATCAAGGAAAGTTCCGTCACCCTTGAGGCGGTCAGATCGCTGGCTTTTGGAGAGGTTGAAGATCCCCTAACGGATCCGGCCACCCTGACACAGGCCGTCATATCTGCCCTCCTTGACGCCCCTCAACTAAAGAACAATCCTTACGGGAGAGGCCAGATAATAACCCGAATCGATAAACGAGGAGCCTGCATAGCAGTTGATCCGCAATCTGGCGATCCCATGAGAGAGCAGGTTCGAATCGATTTATTAAATAATCCCTCTGTCAACTTAATGCTTCAAGCAACAAAGGAGCAATGAATGAACGATACATCTACTCGATATACAGTAATTGGAGCCGGGAATGGCGGTAAGGCCATGGCAGCTCACCTGGCAATAATGGGTTTTGAGGTTACATTATATGACCGAACACCTGAAAACATTGCTCTCATCAAATCTCGAGGTGGTATCTCTTTGGAAAGTAAAAACCCAACTGGTCCTTCCGGGTTTGGACCTCTCGCACAGGTCACTTCAGACATCAAAAAAGCTATAGAGCGAGCTGATATCCTCATGATAGTGATCCCGGCCAACGGCCACAGCAATATTGCCAGGGCCATCGCTCCCTATCTCCAGGCTGGACAAATTGTGGTTCTGAATCCGGGGCGCACACTGGGGGCTATTGAGGTCCGAAAGACTCTTGATGAAGAGGGATGCCAGGAAGGAGTAATTGTAGCAGAATCTCAAACACTCATCTACGCGTCTCGTTCAGTTGGGCCTGCCCAAGCTAAGATATTCCGCATCAAAGATGCCATTCCTTTAGCAGCTTTACCCGCGACGGACACAAAACATGTACTCGAGAAACTATCATCGGCGTATCCTCAATTCATTGATGGTGGAAATGTACTTCAAACTAGCCTTGATAATATTGGCGCTATTTTCCACCCAATAATCAGTATTTTTAATATGGATGGGATTGAAGATACCCATGGGGAATTCCAATTCTATCTTGATGGCGTCACTCCAACTATTGCACGGATGATGGAAGTGATGGACAGAGAAAGAGTAAGTGTGGCGTCTTCGGTGGGAGTACGGGCGATAACAGCCCGAGAATGGTTGAAGTCAGCCTACAGCGTTGAAGGGGCGAATTTATACGAAGCTATCCACAATCAACCTGGTTACCGCGACATTTATGCCCCAACAACCATGTCCCATCGATATCTCACAGAGGATGTTCCGATGAGTTTGGTACCCATATCATCTCTTGGGAAACGGTATGGGGTCTCGGTGCGCGGCATGGAGAGCATTATTCGTCTTGCTTGCATAGCCCATAGTACGGATTACTGGCACTGTGGACGGACTTTAAAAAACATTGGCATTGAACACATGAGTGCCGGTGAACTGACAAGATATGTGACAGGAGAATCCACACCTCAAAAGACCCGGCATCAGCGCCGGACTGCCTTAGGACACCCGCATTGGCCAACCAACCATAAGAAGGTGTTTCTAAAAAAGGGCAGCAGAGTCCTGAGTAGATCAGCCCCTACCACAAGAGCAGTCCCAAATCAAAACAAGGTGTGATTGTGCAGGACTGCATGTCCAGAATTCTAGGCCTGGAGTAGCCTGCTAACAGAACGCAGAATCATCAAATTTGACCCCAAAATCGATGTCGAAATCAAGCAATTTCGTCTCTGTAAATATTCCAACAGTAACTATATCGCATTTTCAACTTAACTATAACATCAAGGAGATAAGCACTAATGGGAACAGAAAAAGACCGGAAGCTAAATCGCCGGCGGAGGCGTCGGCGTAAGTTACATAAATTCAAGTCCAGATTAGCACAAACCAAAGACCTCAAAGAAAGAAAGTGGCTGATTGAAAAGATCCATCGAATTAGTTTTAATCCGCCTACTGATATTCCCAAGGTATAAAATCCAGGAAAAGGAGAGTTAATCCACATGGCTGGTATTGCTGGTGTCATATCCTCCACCGACCAACAACTTGTGACAAGAATGCTTGAAAAAATATCTCATAGAGGTACATCCAAACCTGAAATCTGG
>CAZAGU010000317.1:0-2485 GCA_964484805.1 uncultured bacterium | reverse complement strand
AACTGTTGCATCTGGCATCTCGCTCAGTGGTGCATCACAAAGTAAAATTCGCGGGGTACTACGGGTTGAAGTAGCTCCAGGGCAAAAACAACAGGTTGATCCTCAATAATGTTTCAAACAAGCTTCTCAAGATCATGTGTGCGATCATTCGGACACAGAGACCGTACATTGAGAATTTTGTTTCATTGAACCCGCAAAATGCACTTATCAACACTTGACAAGGTCATAGAAATCGCAATGACGAAGTTGGGTTCGGGTGGCATGTCTGGCTTGTCCGGACATGTTTATCCTAATTGCATTTTCCCTAATCTGTTTCATCTGTTTAATCTGTTGTGAATTAAGAAAGCCTGACCCATTTCAGGGTAAATAATGACTTGACTCCTGAAGCTTTTCGCTGTAATATATAAACGTAGAAATTATTGCAGGGGGTGACCGTCGTCGGGCGGTCTGAGATCATACCCTTGGAACCTGATCTGGATAATGCCAGCGAAGGGATGCTTAGTGCTTCCATAAATGTATGACCACTCCTCAAGAGTGGTTTGTCTTTTGTGTGCCCTTCCTGTGTTTCCTCATCGTCGTGCAAAACAACAAAAGCATGGAGGAACCATGAAAACCGAACTGCCAGACATTGGCAAAATTTCCCCGGAAATCTTCAACGAAATCATCTACCCTCAGCTCGGCGCGAAACGTGACGAGGTAATCATTGGCCCACAGAACGGCGTGGACGTCGCCGTGGTCGATCTGGGCAATAATCAAGTGATGGTTACGACCACAGACCCCATCTTCGTCGTCCCGCCTTATGGCTGGGAACGCTCCGCCTGGTTTGCCATTCACATCCTCGCGTCCGATGCCGTCACATCCGGCTTGCGCCCACAATACATCACCATGGACTTAAACATGCCGCTGTCGGTTGATCGCGAGAGCTTCGAGCTGCTCTGGTCGGTCATGCACCGCGAATGCGAGAAGATCGGCATGGCGATTATTTCAGGGCACACCGGCAGATATGAAGGGTGTGATTTCCCGATGATCGGCGGCGCGACCGTCATCGCCATCGGCTCGAAGGATAAATACGTCGCTCCGACCATGGCAAGCGCTGGCGATAAAGTCATCATCACCAAAGGCGCGGCAATCGAAGCCGCCGGGCTGTTTGCGGTAACCTACCCGCAGAAAGTCGCCGAGCGATACGGCACAGAAACCGCCAAACAGGCCGAAGAAATCTTCTGGCAGATGTCCGTGGTTGAAGATGCGCTTACTGCCGTTGAAGTCGGTGTGCGCGATGACGGCGTAACATCCATGCACGATGCCACCGAATGCGGTATCTGGGGTGGATTGTACGAGATCGCCCGCGCGTCAAAGGTCGGAATGGAGATCGACAAGAACGCTATCATCGTCCAGGATGTCGTGCGCAAGGTCTGCGATCTGTTCAACATTGATCCGTACAAATCCATCAGCGAAGGCACATTGCTATTGACCTGCCGCCCTCACAAAGCGAACGAAGTTATATCACGTCTTGCAGACAAAGGCATCCCGGCATCAATCGCCGGCGAACTGGTCGAAGAATCCAAGGGCATCGTCGTTCACGAAGGCAACAGCTCTTTTGAACTGGAACACCCCCGCGTGGATCCTTTCTGGGGAGCGTTCGGCAAAGCGGCTTCAGAATAAAGCGAAAAAATAATGCGAGACTTCAGAAACATCGAGGACTGGCGGCTCTATCTCGTCACGGATGTCAAACTTTCGGGCGGACGGTCGCATGAGGAAATCACCCGGCTCGCCATCGCTGGCGGAGTTGATGTGATTCAACTGCGCGACAAGACCGCATCGAGCCGCGAATTGTTCGAGGTTGGCATGATAATGAGGCGGTTGACGCGCGAAGCGAAGGTCGCTTTCATCGTCAATGACCGCATCGACATTGCGCTGGCGGTGGATGCCGACGGCGTTCACATTGGGCAGTCGGATATGCCCGTGGATGTGGCACGGCGCTTTATCGGCATGGACAGAATCCTTGGCGTGTCCATCGGTTCAGTTGAAGAAGCTCGACAGGCTGAACAGGCTGGCGCTGACTTGCTCAGCGTCAGCCCTGTGTTTGAAGCGCGTAGCTCAAAGCCGGATGCCGGCGAACCGCATGGCTTGCGGCTGATCCGCGAAACGAAGCTCGCTTGCAGTAAACCCGTGATGGCAATCGGCGGAATCAACGGCGACAATGTTGCCGCGGTCATTCAGGCTGGATCGTGTTGTGCGTCGGTGATTACGGCGGTGTTGCAGGCGGAGGACATTCCGTCAGCGGTGTGGGAGATGACGAAAATTATTGAGACAGCTAAATCTCTGGAGGGCAAGCCATGAAAACAGCCTTAACCATCGCCGGCTCGGACTGTAGCGGCGGCGCGGGCATTCAAGCCGATTTGAAGACCTTCGCGGCGTTTGGAGTGTATGGAATGTCGGCGATCACTGCCGTTGTCGTGGAAAACACCATCGGCGTGCAAGCGGT
>CAZAGU010000316.1:0-2486 GCA_964484805.1 uncultured bacterium | reverse complement strand
TTGAAGGATCATAAACCACACAAAAGGCGAGGAACCCATTCAGGAGAAATGCCACAACTAGCATTTCTCCTGAATACCGATCCGCAGTTCTCTTCTTTTAGTCGGTATTTTCAGGCGTTGACATGTGATGCTTTTGTTTGATAAAAATACTGACAATATTGAAGATAATAGAGTAATGGCAAATCTGCCTGAAAATACCCTCGATATCGTCATATCAAGATAACTCGGCATTCGCCCCGCCGCAGGCGGGGCGAATGAATTGTTGGGCCGTAAAGAAATACGAATATGCAAAAATTAGAACCATTATTTGATTTTACAACCAATGAATCAAGCATATTGATTCATCAATCCCAGGTAGAAGTGTGCATTAATCAAAACACCTATACAGGCAATGGTGAGGTTCGTTTAGAACTATTGCCACGTGCCAATATATACTTCTATGGATATTTCCAAGGTGTTCCTACCAAAGATGCTATGAGTACTATCATTGAGCCGACTGCGATATCCTCCTTTTCAATTAACAGTCTTCAGATTGAAGGTTTCCGTTTAAGTTGCGGAGGTGATAGCCATTCTCAAGAGTTTAATCTCAAATGGTCTCCAATGTCCGAACCGATTAATGGAGTTGGAGATGAGTCCACACAAATGCCACTACTTATGTTTCACTTGTTCAATTTTGTTGATCTGTTTGGAACTCGGCGGTCAACAGAGCAAAGCAGATCGACAACGCATGCCATTGAGCATGTGGATTTGATTTGCGATGAATGGAATGTTGAACTGAAGGCGCTGCTTTCAACACGAGAGAATATCAAGTCGCTCAAAGAAGAGGGTGGATACCGTTTAACGCATATTGGAAGCATTAAGAAGGCCGACGGCACATTGTTTTCTGGGAAGAATGCGCAAGAATGTTTGAGTGCGCTTCGGTTTTTTCTGTCCTTTGCCAAGGGTGGATGGTGTGAACCGATATGTCCGGTTGGCTTCGACGTATTGGGCAATCGTGTTTGGGAGCCCTGGTCATCACCCAGAGAACCTTGGCATGTCCCCTTATCTTGGTTCGATCCACATAACGGCTCGCAGCTGGCTATCTTGTTTTCTGGCTTCATGAAAAGATGGGGAAATGATGACTGGCGTGAAGCATTGCGTGAAGTTATTTATTGGTACTTGAATGCGAATTTTTCATCCCGCGGGATAGATGCCGGCATCATTTTGACACAAGCGGCAATTGAAAGGCTATCCTACGAATATGCGGTGAAAGATAAACGGCTTCTCACTGTTAATGGTTTCAAAGATCTTTGGGCGTCTGATAAATACCGCCTTTTATTTTCCTCGTTGAGGATTCCTCTCGAAATACCAAAAGAGACACCCGGGATCGAAAAACTTGCGAAAAAATTCAATTGGCTGGATGCTCCACATGCGTTGACAGAAATCCGCAACTCTCTGGTTCACCCTGAACATAAGAAACGCGGCCAACTTGATACTGTTTATTATGAGGCTTGGAACCTTGGTTTGTGGTATTTGGAGATGGGGTTGCTGGCAATTTGTGACTACTCGGGAACCTATGGGAACAGATTAAAGCAAAGATGGGTGGGACAAGTTGAGGATATCCCATGGGCTAAAAGGGCGTCAAAGGGGTCATCAAGTCTGCTCTTGACTAGCGAAAAAGGGGACGGATTTATTTAATCCATCACCCTTAACAAGTTAACCGGTAAAAATCGCCGAACAGAAACATTCAGCAGACGGCGAGAAGCGTGGCGCTGCTGCTGCTGTTGCCGTTGGCTTGTCATGGATCTTGCATCTCAGGAGTGGTTCTGATATGCTCTAAGTCGGAGGTATATCATGAACATCAAAGTCGTCATGGAACCCAGTGATGAGGGTGGTTACACCGTTATCGTTCCGGCTCTTCCCGGGTGCATCAGCGAGGGTGGCTCCAAAGATGAGGCCCTCAAGAACATTCGTGAGGCAATCGAACTCTACCTTGAGCCGGTTGACGATGATGCCACATTCTCCCCCAATGCCGAGCATCTCGAAGTAGCCGTATGACCAAGGTTCCGAGTTCTTCCTATCGAGAAGTCATTCGAGCACTCCGACGCGATGGCTGGGTTGTTGTTCGACAGAAGGGGTCTCACATTCGACTTCAGAAGCATACACCGGCCGAGACACTCAAGCTTACCGTTCCCGCGCATAGCCCGATCAAGAGATCGACCCTTTTCCACATCCTGAAGCAAGCGGGACTGTCTGTGGATCAATACAAAGAACTGATTTAGGAAAGCCAACCAATCAAAAAGGGAAAGGGAACAGATTTATTTTTCATAGAATTATATTTTTCAAAAGTTAGCCGCCGCCCGCTTAACGGCAGTGTTGAACGAAGCCGCTACGCACACATGCCCCTCAGCTTTACATTCTGCAAACAATCAATAGGGGAGCGTGGGTAGAGTAGAGAGCAGGTTTCTGAAGCTTTAGGCTCGGCTTATCTGTTTCCGCCCTTTTCA
>CAZAGU010000315.1:0-2524 GCA_964484805.1 uncultured bacterium | reverse complement strand
ATGAGCCATGGTCTGGCGGGATGTTGATCTAAAGTTTGTTGGTGTTTTCATTCACTTAACCCTGTTCTCGAAATTCATTTATTTTTCAATCCCGTAAGGAGGGATTATGCCTTTACTTTTCGTTTTACTAGCCTTTTTAACTGCTTGTGCGCCGTCGGTGTGGGGCTACGATTTGCCGGAGGTGATCGGTGAATTCACGAACAATCCTTATGGTATGACCTGTATCAGTGATCAAAACGGCGATGGACGAGCTGAACTCCTGATCCCACATTTTTCTGAATGGCGACTTGAGGTTTTCTTCGGGAGTAACGATATGGGACCTGATTTTAACTTAAGCATCAACCTTCAGCATGACAGTACCGAGTCGCTTCGAGGTATCGGTTGGCTCGGAAACATCTCACCGAACCATACGAACATCTTTGCAACCCAAATGCTACGCCGCTCTGACAGGACGTATTTCCTTGATTTCTATCAAGGTTTTAGTGATAGAGATCAGGAACCGTGGACAATTTGGACAACAGAGGAATCGCGCGAAGCGTGGCGTGTTTTACACAACATACCCATTGATTTTAATGGTGATGGCTTTGATGATGTGATTTATACAAGGGGGGATGATTCTCTAGGGACAATGGAGATTCTATGGGGTGGACAGGAGTTCGATTCAATACCAGATTGGATAAGTACCTTTGGACCTCCTGCCTATACTTCTTCTTTTATTTATTCAACAGGTTTTGATGTTAACGCCGACGGTTACGAAGACATCCTAATCCAGGGAATGGGTCAACATGAGGAAGTTCGTCAAGAATACTTCTACGCCCTCTTTCTCGGCGGAGCAGACCCTGACACCAATCCAGCGCTCTTCTTTTGGAACCAAAGTTTCCCCGGTGCGCAATTCCCTGTCCGGATGGAACGCGGCTTTGCTTTGCTACCCGACGTAAACGACGACGGCTACGATGATTTCGGAATTTACTACCAAGACCGATTCATCATACCCGAAGAGGAATTAGTGTACTACTGGGATGGCATTTACCTCTTCTTCGGCGGGGAGGAAGTCGATGGTGAACCGGATATGATCTTGGCTGGAGCACAGCGAGGCGAAGCCGGAGCTGGGAAACTCGTGGGTGGAGATTTCAATGGCGATGGTATTGGTGACATCGCGGCTTCATACACATCAAATTCTCCACCTGGCAATGAAGAATTCCATTATCATTTCGGCAGTGCTTATTTGGATACACTTCCGGATATGATTTTTTCCAGCAATGATCTTGGTGATCAATATGGTAGCCTCTGGGATCCCGGCGCTGTTGGAGATTACAACGGCGATGGCGCCGATGATGTTGCGATTACCACCTCAAGTGACATCCGTTTAATTATTTTAGCTGGAAATCCTGGTTGGCGAGTGGGGATTGAGGACGAACCAAAAGCTGTTCCGCAAGAGTTTTTCTTTGAACTTTCTCCCAACCCTTTTAACGGCGAACTGACCATAACCTGCAAATTAACCAAGCCGGGAAGTTACGAATTGCGCGTCTTTGACGTGGCTGGCAGGGAAATCGAAACCCTGTTTAAAGGAGTGCATTCAGTGGGGAGTTTAAACACCTCATGGCGCGCTCAACAAGCTGGCATTTACTTCTTCGATTTTTCTTCGGAAGACGGGCGGCGAGTCGTTAAAAAAGCCGTCTGCCTGAAGTAAAATTCATTCAATTAATTAATTAATAAGGATTTACAAATGAAGAAACAACCATTACTCACCCTAATTCTGATTCTGTTTGTTTGCCTTTGCAATGCGCAAGCGCAACCAAGAGAGGTTTTAATCGGAACAGAGAGAGGACCGGAATTCACCGTTGAGGGAGGATTCATTGATGAGCCATGGTCTGGCGGGATGTTGATCTAAAGTTTGTTGGTGTTTTCATTCACTTAACCCTGTTCTCGAAATTCATTTATTTTTCAATCCCGTAAGGAGGGATTATGCCTTTACTTTTTGTTTTACTAGCCTTATTGACAGTCTTTGCGCCGCCGGTGTGGGGATTTGAACCACGTGAATTGCAACTGATGTGGGAGGAGGAAGGTCCTTACCCGGATGGCGATTGGGGTGAAAACTATTGTTGCATCGGCGACCAGAATGGCGACGGATGCGACGATATTCTCTACACCACAGATCGGTACTTCCCCGATGATAGAACACCGCAAACCAGGTGGCTCTACGCCAATAACCATGTTTATCTTCGCTTTTGTGGAGAAGAAATGGGTCGATTCCCAGACATGCGAATTGGACCTTACCATGATTATGAGAGCATGGGGCGGAAAATTTCATTTATTGGAGATCTGATTGGAGATGGATCGAATGTTTTTGGAATATCCTCGTTTGTTTTTTCTGAAGATTTTCAGCCTTCAGATATAGTTTTTAAAACCTATATTTACCTTGGAGGTAATGAATTAGATTCCATTCCAGATTTTACGTTAACGCATTTTGATTCCACACAAAGGTCTTGGTCACGCCTAGTTCCATCAAACGATCATCCTTGTG
>CAZAGU010000314.1:0-2532 GCA_964484805.1 uncultured bacterium | reverse complement strand
CTGGGATTCCGATTTAACGCCCTGGAATGCCGTCGATAAGGGTCCCAGGCGTGACTTGGTCGGTGATCTCGGCAAGGCTGTGCGTGCCAAAGGTTTGAAGTATGCTCCTTCCTATCACCGCGAACGCCACACGGGTTTTTTCGCGATGGAGAAGTATGTGGTTCATAGTGAACCTCGCCCGGATATTGCCGAGGAGATCAAACGCATTCCTGAGGCGGCCATGCTCTATGGTCCGGAGTTCAGCTACAACAAAGCCTTTGTTGATGACTATGTAGCACGCTGGAAAGAAATTCAGACAAAATATCAGCCGGATATGCTGTGGGTGGATGACTTTCCCATCTACACTCGCGATGGCAATCGCGTGCGGGACGGAAAGATGAGGCCGGAGATCAAATACTTTGACGATGAGGTTCGAGGCATGATCACTGATTTCATGAATGATGGAGCCGCTCGTGGCGCGGATGTCTATCTTAATAACAAAGGTGGAAACAAAAACTGGCCGGCTGGGGTGGGTTGTCTGGAGAAAGACAATCTCAAGTTCAAGGTGATCGGCCCCAAATGGGAGAGCTGCACCACCTTCGGGACCTCTTATGGATATTTGGCAGCCGAAGAAGCTCCGGACTACACACGGAAGAAGACCGTGGAAGAAGTCATCCATAATATGGTTGAAATCATCAGTCGTAACGGCAACTTCCTCATCAATATTGGTCCCAAAGCGGATGGAACCATTCCTGCCTGGCAGGTTAAGCGACTTCGTGGGATGGGTGACTGGCTGAAGATCAATGGCGATGCGCTCTACGGTACCCGCTATTGGAAGGAATATGCTCAGGAAAACGAGCAGCTTGCGTTTACGACCAAGGGCAAAATGCTCTATGCCATCATGTTGGCCAAACCCGCTGCACCGTTCACGATTGAGACCACGGCGGGTTGGACAAAGAATCAGGTCAAGTCGGTAAAGCTGATCGGCTCCCAGGCCAGCGTGACTTGGAAGATGACCCCTGCAGGCTTACAGATTACCCCACCGAGTGACTTGGGCGATAGCCGATTTGCCTGGTCTTTCGAGATCCTTACCGACCAGGAACAACATCATCCCAAAGTGATCGAGACCGATAGCACCAAAGCTCTAAAAGGAACGGCTCATGTCGATTTGGAAGAGCATGTCAGCGCTAACGCCTTTCGTATTGTTCCCATTCTCGACAATCTGGTGGTTGAGACCGAAACCGCTGATTCCGTGAGCGACTTTTCTAAATGCCCGCTACCGGCTTCATCCGCCGGCACCGTGACGGCCAACCAGAAAAACAGTAACGATCCGCTTTCTTCGCTGATCGATGGGAAGCTTGCCAGGTCCATTGGCCCGGTCTTTAAGAACGGCGTAAAGAACGGCGCCTACAAAATGGATATGGGCACCATGAAGCCGGTTACCGCGATCACCAGCTGGTCGCACAATTGGAAGAGAATCCGCGGCGCACAAAAAATTACCCTTTACGGCAGTAATTCGCCGAGCGATCCTGGTTGGGACTTGAGCAAGTTCACTCCGCTGGGAACCATCGATACGATCGATCAGAAGCCGGCAACGTTTACTGCGGTTTCTCTGCGGGCTTCGGCGGGGAAGTTGATTGGCACCTTTCGCTGGATCGTCTGGGCCGTCTCACCGATCTCCTCCAAAGCGGAAAATACCGCCTTTCAGGAGTTGGCGGTGGAGTAATTGATGAATCAGAAGTTTCCAAGTTAAGTTTGTTAACCGTGTATGCGAGGTACTCAGAAGGTCAACCTTGATGACCATGACAAACCGAAATGATCGAATTGAACCCGAATTTGCGAACGTAAAAAACCTCTTTTTGTTAAAGGATGATCAGATGAAAGCGATAACTCTATTGACGACTTGTCTAATCGTGACTATGGGCACATGGCTATACGCCGCAAATGAAGCGCCAGTGCCGGGTCGAGATCTTTCCGCTGATTTGGAAGCGGATGTGGTTGAATATTCCTGTAGTGGTCAAGCGACCATAGGACAGTTGAAAACGTCGCTCGTCCTTTAATAAGCGGGATTTTTTTCCACAAGTATAGTAGTTGTGTATTATACAATTAACTAGTATTTAGTACTGTTTGTAATGGACACTTGGTGTGTTCGAGACAGTTATAGCTAAAATTGGCATACAAGGTTTATTTCTATTGCTGGTTCTTCTGCTTGGCAAATACAAAGTTCGCTGATAATCCAAGATCTAGATCCACAATTTAAATCCTTGTTTTTTAGTGAAATATTCCTGTTTTTGGGGTGTCCCATTGACGCTTGACTACTACAAGGATAAGCAAAAAAGAAAAAGGGAAAAAGGAAAACGAACAATACAATAAATTATTAGTTGAGCGAGTTTTTCCCGAGTAAGTAAGCTTTGCTGATCTCGGTTAGTATTGAAAGGGTTAGATTATGTTATTGAAGCATGTAGATGGGCGTTGGCGGCGATAACAGCTGGGGCCATAAAGTTAGACCTGAATACTCAATACAATCTGGAAAAAGGTATGATTACAGTTTTG
>CAZAGU010000313.1:0-2539 GCA_964484805.1 uncultured bacterium | reverse complement strand
CCCTGCCGAGGTTCGAGCACATTTGCTATCAGTGAGACAAGAGACATCGGTGTAAAAAATTCACCTCCATCATGCGCTTTCTGATCGGCGAATTGTGTAAGAAAATATTCGTATATCCGCCCAAATACATCGCCGGAAATGCGTTTTAACTCCTCAGGATTTAACTTTCGTAAAAGCTGACCAAGAACATCATCATCAAGTTCCTGATACTCACTTTTAGGTAAAACGCCGCTTAAACTTTTATAATCAGCTTCGATTGATTCCATTGCAGCTATGATCTTCTTAGCTCGATCTTTGCTGTCTGGAAGTTCAACCAGGTAATCGAATTGAGCTTCAGGTCTTAAAAATATTGCGCTTTTCTGAGAAAAATCTTCTTTAGACAACTCCCGCGTTTTCCCACCTCTTTTAGGAAGGTTTGCTTCAATAGAATCTTTAACAGCAAGATACCGACTATAAGCGTGTCTCAGAAAGATCAATCCCATCACAGGCAGGAAGTACTCATTGCTCGCATAGTTGGAATTTGCCCTTAGTGTATCAGCCGCGCTCCAGAGACGTTTTTCGATTGCTTCGATATGTTCAAGCTGGGACATCTTAAAAATCCTTGCTAAAGTATTCTTGGAGGAGATCACTACCACGCTTGCCTAAATCTTTGAGTAGCTCCTCAATCTGTTTCAAACCCAATGGTGATGGCTTTGCTTTCCCATTTTCCCAGCGATTAATTGTCGGAAATGTGACACCAATTCGAGCCGCAAATTTTTCCTGGGATAATCCAGTCCTCTTTCGAAGTTCACGAACTAATCGGGGAATATCTTTTTGGGAATTCAATCGTTTTTTTCCAGTTTAACTTGAAGTTGACAAAAGGCAAGATAGTTTATTGATTATGATATGAAAAGCTTTATATGAAGTTTTTCAGAAAATTTAAAGGATTAGAACGAGAAAGGGCAACCTATATGGGCTACCCTTTTGTTACTGATTAGGTATGATTATTCAGAAAGCATCCGCACCAGATCAGCCTTCGTCCTGAGCCTTGAGATATGAAGCTCGCTGATCCGATTAAACAGCGTCTTCCCAACAAGCTGATCCAGATCCTCATCTGGATTCTTCTCTTTGATGATTCTGAGGAAGTCTGACTTGGTTCTTGCAATCCCGATTCCACGCTGCTTGGCGATGGTTTGCAATTCTTTAACCGTCATTTTGGTGATGTCCTGTTCTCCTGATTCAGAATCTGCAGTCTGTTTTGTCTGGGCTTCAGAATTTCCTTGATCGACAGGCTCTTCAGTTTGATTTGAATCAGTTGACTCTGCGGTAATCCCTTCTACGGTTGAATTTTCCGTTTCAGTCTGCTGTTCCGAATTCTGAACCAATGCAACCATGGGAAAGGATACTGCAACCTGCAACCCATCATCGAGTTCGACTTTCCAGCCATGGGATTCTTTGGCAACTAACTTTCCAATTCGGTTTTTGAACTGCCCGGCTGTGATCATTACCTGATCACCGATTTGCTTTTTCACTTTACTCATTTTGATCTCCTGAAATAATGTTGTTGATGTGTAACCACTTACACATGCCAAGCTAAATCTGAGGTGCCAGTAATCAAGTCAATTATAAAGAAAGCTGAGAAGACATTAAAAAAGGCGAAGAACCCTTGCCAATGGGCGCTCCGCCTTCCTCGAATTCACCGATTTGACCATCAGTTGACTGGTTGTTTTCCCCAGATTGTCTGGTTGAACACCGCCACTGCCTGACCAATCAGGAAATCAACCAGTTTCCGCAGAAACGCACCGTCAAACGGTTCCAGAAAGAACGGCAGCCTAATCAGGTCATCGATACGGTCGATGATGCGGTACTTTTTGTCAAAATACTCGAATGCTTCCCTCACGAGCTCATGCTTGGACTCACCTGTCCGGGGTGCGGTTATGATCGATTCAGCAGTCCTCACCAGAGATGAAACCAGGTTGAAAACCTCCTGGATACGAAACTCTCCTGAGAAAAGCTCCTGCCAGTCCATTCCTACCGATTCCATTTCGGCAAGAATCTGGTCGAGATATGTATTGTCACTCATTGTAAACCTCAATTGTTAAAGAATAATGCTTTCAACAGCAGCACAATCAATCCACCATACAGCGGCGTAAACAACGCCCAGAGCCAACGTGTGATTGTCCTCCGGAAATTGGTATTACGATCCAAGCGAACCAATATTCCAGACTTTCCATTGCCGGTAATTGATTCCCGCAGACCATTCAGAGCAGTCCAAATTTCCTTTTGATCGGCTTTACTTCCGGAACGAATCTCCCGGATATCTTCCTTGATTTCATGCAGATCTGTCTGCACCTGTTCGATCAGGGCTAAGTACGAGCCATTCGGTGGATTGTCGTGCTACTTTGTCATTTTTACGCCGCGATGTAATCTGCGACGATCTTCTGCCCGCTCTTCGGGGCAGACAGGAAGGTGATCTGAGTGCCGGTAACGGTGTAATCGTCGGTTTCTGTTTGACGCAATCCACCTAGATAGATCGCCAGGAAATTGTCGGGTGTGCTAC
>CAZAGU010000312.1:0-2539 GCA_964484805.1 uncultured bacterium | reverse complement strand
TTCACCTGCCCTTCTGCCTCGATGGCGATTGCATCAACACCGTCGGTGTTCGACGTCTTTAGGGCGACAATCGCATCATCATCAACATCAGTGACCTCAAGCCTGAATCCTGCAGGCGAGATCATGTTTTGGTTTTCGGTGGTCCCATTTTCGTTTCCCCATGCCATGATAGGCTCCTTCCAACTAAATAAAATTTTGGCGATAGCTAATAGGCAAAGGGGCCGCCATAAACCCCAATGTCTGAACGAGTTCCGTCTATATCTAAAATATCTGGTCTTCCTTCATTCACTCCAGGTGAATTATTTCTTAGGTGAAATGATTGTTGTTCGAATAATGGTTCACTGTTGGTGATATTATGCTCGCCTAGTTCTTCACTCCAAATTTGATTACAATCCCATATCAAATTGTAATCTGGAATTAACAATTGTCCACTAATTGCACGATTAAATATTGCCCAATCCCAAATATCAATAAAAATATTATTTGAGAGATCGGTTCCAAATGAATGAGCTATCTCAATCCCATCACGTAGAAAGATAAAAATATTGTTACGGATGATGGCATTGTTTTGACCTATAATTATTCCATTCACTGCTGCTTGAGATTCCGTCAGAAAAACATTGTTAACTATTTTTGAACTTGCTCCGATTGATGAGAGGCAGTAACATAACCGGGCAGAATTATTTTTAAATGTAAACCCTCTAATCAACATAGTTGTATCTTGACCTCCAGTTATCCAAGCGGCAGTGTAGTAACCTGTGCCGTCAATAGTAGTCACTTCTGGTCCACTTTCGCTTACCAATGATACGTTTTTATCAAAGAACTGAAGTTGCTCATGATATTCGCCTGCTCGCACCATGATTGTATCGCCATCCTCTGAAGCGTTTATTGCTCCTTGGATGGTTTCGTACTCGGTGGGCACCCATAAAGCCCGCGGTCGCTCGTTCCAGACAGTAAACCTTATAACCTCGCTGTAGGCAACGTTTCCGGCTGAGTCCACAGCCTTTACTTGTATAAGATAAATGCCGTCGTTCATCTCGTTTGTGTTCCAGATCACATTTCCATTGTAAAATGTATTTAAATTTACTAGTTTTTGCCATTGTTGTCCATTTATAAACACAATCGCCGTGTCAATCGGTGACTCATCAATAATCTGGAAGCGGAGATTGACCACGCTCTGAAGAGTATCTCCCGGATCCGGCGACATCCAGGCTATTACTGGCGGCATCCTGTCTTCAACCGGCGGCGCGGTCGTGTCGTTAGCCACCCTCACCAACAGCGCGGGGCTGATGCCGAGGTTGCCGGAAATGTCCCAGGCGCGGGCTTCCCATGAGTACACTCCATCGGAATCGGCTAAGGTGTTCCAGATCAAAGAGTAAAAGCCCGTGTCGTTGACCGCGATCTCGCCGCCTTCGGGCATGATACCGTTTTGGTAGAGTCTGACTCGCTGGAGCGGATTGTCGTCGAGCACGCGGAAACTAAGCTCCACGTCGCCGCGGACGTTGCCCGGATCGGGAGCTGTCCACCATACATCGGGCGCGGTGCGGTCTTCAGCGGGGGGAGCGGTGGTGTCGTTTGCCACCCTTACCAACAGCGCAGGGCTAATGCCGAGATTGCCGGAAGCATCCCAGGCGCGGGCTTCGAGGTTGTAAAACGAATCGGGGAAATCGCGGGTGTCCCAACTGAACGAGTAGAGGCTATCGGCATGACCGACAGCTCGCCAGTCATCCGGCGCTTGGCCGTTCAGATACACCGCCACGTTGGCGACTTCGTCGTCGTCTGACGCGGCAATCAGCAGTGTGGTCTCGCCCGACAGATCAGCGTCAGGCGATGGGGCGATCCATTCGACCGAGGGAGGGCGGTAGTCTGGCAGGGCGGCGGTGGGAGGATTCTCATCGTTGCAGCCCAGCATGACACCCCCCGCAAGCAGGGCGAGGATCAAGCCAATGAGGAAATGTTTGTGGCTCATGAATTGTCTCCAATGTGTTGTATTTGTGTTAATTACGAATAGTCCACGTTCGAAATATAAGTTAAGGATTTTCGTTGTTGAATGCAAGGGGAAAGGCTAAGGCGCTGGGTAAGCATAGGGGCCGCCATAAACCCCTATGTCAGAACGTGTACCATCAATATCTTCTATTGAAGGATCACCTAGATTAATTCCTGGTGATCCATCTCTCAGCCTATAGTCATTTCCATTAAACAATGGTTCCTGATCAAAGATATTTCCTTGTCCCCAGATAAAGCCGCCCTCTTGACCATAGCTTGGTTCATCACAGTTCCAAAATAAATTATAGCATGGTCTTAAGGGTTGTCCCTGATTTGCGGCATTATAAAGCCCATTTGGGCAATCCACTATCATATTGTTTGTAAAATCTCCCCAGTTATGTGCCATGTCCGAAACATGTATCAAATCTATAAACAAATTATTTCTTACTTGGGAAATTGAGTGTCCAGTAAACAATGACAGTAATGACTGTGTAAAAATATTATTCGGTTATGCCTTTAGCTCAGCAATCGAAATGGTAGTTCTTTGAATACA
>CAZAGU010000311.1:0-2545 GCA_964484805.1 uncultured bacterium | reverse complement strand
CATTGCCAAGTATTAGATAAATATTGACTATGAATCTTCCAACCTTGCTTACCTAATGATACGGTGAAAGTTCAAAAAGAGGTGGACGCAGACATGTTTTTAACACTTACAAAAAAAGGGCTGACCACCTAAGCCATCAGCCCTAAAAAAAATCAATTTTGAAACGCGCATCAGTTATCTGAACATTGCCTTGATGCTACCCCAGGTACGAGTGATGCCGGAGGTGTTAATTATAACAGGCGAGGAATCTGTGTACTGATTTCGACCGTTAGAAAGCTCAATGCAGATGCGGTAGTAAAATGTATGCGTCTCGCCTTTGAATAAATCGTGGTCAATGAACCGGTACTGATGGGAGTTTCCCATTGGTTCAACCGAGCCGATTTCATCAAATTGAGTGCCATTGAAGCTACGTTCTACTCGATAGGCAACAACGCCCGTCTCGTTGCCAGAAGACCATTCACAAACGGCGTTTTGGTTTTCCGAGCGAGCCGAGAATTCGCTGATTATCGGCAGAACAGCCCATCCGATTGATGTAATCAGGATGAGTGCTATGGTGATGATTGTTTTCATCATGTCAGTATGTAGTTTGATAGTCACATCTGAAATATACGTAAGTTCACTTACGAGATCAAGTTTTATTTACGAATTTTCCTGAATTACATTAATCGAGCGCGTATAATTCCGGATGTTCTGAATCCCACTTGGCTAATCGTTCAACAATATCCTCTTCACCAACTGTTTTCAAGGCGCCAACAAGCTCCGTGATGTTAATAAATCGGATTAAATGATCGTATCGTCTTAATTCTATTAAGCTTGGCGATCCAGAGAGGAGGATTTCTGTTGCGCGTGCCAGATGCGAACGAGCAACATCCTGCTTATCCTTCTTAAGATAATACAGCCCTGCTTTTGAGTGGAATGAGGCGGTTCGGATGTCTCGATATGAGTCTTGAATCAGCTCTCGAATGAATTCACGCCGACGATCCCAGCCGTTGACATAACTCAGCTCAAACATTGCGTTTTCAGCAATAGCCTGAGCTTTATCGTAGAATGCCTGCCCACCCAATGGGGAGTAGCCATCCATCTCGACGCCGAGGCAAATCCAGGTGTAATATTTGATCAGATTTGCAAACGGATCCGTGTTGTCATCCATTCGAGGTGGGTCTTCTCGCGAATAGCGAAAATCCCATCTGGTATCTCGAAACTGTACTCCAGTTTGAGTGCCTAACATAACCCCGGCTGTGTAACGCCTGTATCTCGCTGATATTGCGTATTCTTCGAAGAATATTTCAATCCGGATCGGCAAATCGTAGTTATAGCCTTTGTTGATCCAGTTGAAATTGTTAATTTCACGAGTAAGGCTTGATGCTACCCCTTTTAGCTCATCCTGTTCTTCAAGGGGTAGCTTGCTAATGTGGAAGACCACTTCTGCATTAACTTGCTGAGCGACAGCCTCTGAAGGCACGCCGAGCAAAAAGGGAAGACTGCACAAGGCAGAAATGACCCAGAATGCTAATGCTTTGGTTAAAAACTTTTTCAATTGGCTATTCGCGTTAAAAAACCGAATAATTCCTTTAAACCGATAAGGTAGTGAAATCAATCTTGTCTGTCAAGTTCAAATTCGCTTCATGCTCTTTTATTTGCGGCATTCTGCCTGCGATATTCATTGTTTTATCAATAATTGGCACTTCCTGGGCGGCTTTTGAGTCTGTTTTATCGGATCCAAGTCTCAGGATTAGACGATCTGCATTCAAATTTCAAGACTCTGACCGAGCTTCTCTAAGATTCAATAATCTTAGACGCTTTGATTTGCCTGAGTTGAGTGTGAATCGAATGGATGGCTTGTACAAAGTCGGAAGCATGAGACTTTTGGCTGGATGGGCGGGTTGCGGTGATGAATTGTACCGCGAGAGCAAGCTGTATCTGGGTGCTGGGAAGTCGTTTGGATTCTGCGATATCGAAGCTGATGTGGGGTGGTATTCTTTGGATGTTAAAGACTTCTGCACACATAGCTATTTTGGGGGGTGTGTGGTCGCATCGGGCGAATTTGGAATATTTCCAATGCTGGAGGTTGGGATCGAAGCCATTCAAGCGCCGGACATAGGTTTTGATGGCAATGTGCCGTTTATGGGCTGGAGTATTTTGCAGTTGAATGAATGGGAATTGCTGAGTGTTTCGGGTGGATTGATATTTCCTGGCGAGTGGGATGCTTCGATGATGATGAGTGTGACCGGAATGTTTTCGTCGCAGTTTGGCTATGAATTTGGGTTACAGAATGCGCCGCATAAGGTGTCAGGCGGGGTGATTGTTGACCTTGGGAAATTTCAGGCGAACGCCAGGGTTAAGTATCAGCCGAAGCTTGGGCTTGAGCAAGGGATAGGTATAGGTCTGAAGTTTTAGCCGTCTTTAATTTGATTGGTATCAATTGTTCCTCTTGACAACCCGCCGGTATGTTTTTATATTATGGTTTGAGCGCAAACTTGCAAGAAAACCCTTGACAAACCGATTTTTTCTTTTTACTTTGTCAAAGTATTGTGTGGGATTTCAC
>CAZAGU010000310.1:0-2555 GCA_964484805.1 uncultured bacterium | reverse complement strand
AAAGATGGAAAAGAACTGAACCGCCCCGCCTATAATATGGCCAAACGATTTAAGGATAACGGTGAGGCCTATTTTAAGTTCATCACCACTCCCGGCATGGAGCCCACCAATAACCTTGCCGAGCAGGCTGTCCGTTTTGTTGTAATTGACCGACTAATTACACAAGGAACCCGAAGTGAAAAGGGACGCAAAAGCAACGAACGACTATGGACCGTGGTTGGTACCTGTGCAATGCAGGGCCGATCTGCCTATCAGTTCATTCTTCAAGCCGTGCGTGCCTACTTCAATCAACAACCCGCTCCATCATTGCTGTTCAACTCGTCTTGATTTTTCTTCTGCGGATATGATTGTTGGAAGCCATTGAATATGATGGAAAATAGTGCGAATTATTTGAAAGCCCAACGCGGGTTTAAAATGTGACACATCGTTTTTTCTGAACGATCCAATCAATGTGACTGATGAAAATTTTACACCTCTACGTCGAGTGCAAATCGGGGACAATTTCGAACTCCGAGTTTTCACAAAGCATGGAAGATTCGACATTGTAGTCCATCAATTCGTGACATATTAATTCCATCACATCCAGAACAATTCTGGCCATGACCAGTTTCAGGGTGTAAGACACAAATATTCCGACCGCACTCAACAGTGTATCTTTTCTATATATTTTTACTGCAAAGTATATGTGTTTACATATATATTGAGTTCATGAACAAAAAAAATACAAATGATATTATGCGAGATATCGCAGGCATTGAGCGAATGGAACGTGGGAAACTGAGTGTAATTCGCGAAAGCGCAACTGGTGCTTTTTATAATTTACAGTATCGAGAGGCCGGGAAAAATAAAACGGTTTACGTAGCTCGAGATCAAGTGAATCAAGTGACCGAAAACACTCAGAACTACCACAAGGCTGTTGAACTGTTTGAGCAGTATGTTGATTTAGTAAGCGAAAGGAGCCGCACGGAGAGATTAGCCGGATTAAAAAAAAACAAGATACACCCCAAATCTTCGAAGCCAAGCAGCAAGAAATCCAAGAATTAGCAGACGCATTTCTGAATGCGAGCACAGATAAACTCTATTTGGGAGATTTTGAAATAATTCTGCGAGCAGCGTTCTACAAGAGTGCTAATGATTTGTTGGAGTCTCTTCTACAGCGGGTTATCGACAATATGGATGCAGGTTTTAAGGCGCCGGCTGGTTTCGGGTTCAAGGGGCGAAAGAGCATCAACATCAGTGGAATTTTCGGCGAAGTGAACGTCAGTCGAAACTATTACTACAATGAAAAGAGATGCATAGGTGTTCATCCCGCAGACGCATTGCTGGGGCTGGAAGCTGGCTGTACACCAGCCCTGGCCAAACTAATTAGTTTGGAAGGTGCAGATGAATGCAGTTACGAAAAAGCGCAAACCCATCTGCAACAAACAGGCGGAATCAATATTTCTGCACGACAAATCCAACGCATTGTCAACAAAATCGGACCGGAGGCTCATGCTTGGCAATCTAGGACAGGCGTGGCGGAGAATCAAAAGACTACGCCTGTACTGTACGTCAGTGCCGATGGGACGGGCGTTCCCATGCGTAAAGGCGAACTCGTCAATCGCCCCGGAAAACAAGATGATGGTTCTGCAAAAACGCGGCAGGCCTATTTGGGTTGTGTATTCACACAACAAAAACTAGACGACGACGGTAAGCCTGTCAGAGATTATCAGTCGACAACTTATGTCTCCGGATTTCAAACAGTGTCTGAGTTTGGTATTGTTCTGAGACAGGAAGCTATTCGCCGAGGCATGGGGAATGCAAGTGAAACAGTCTTCCTTGTCGATGGTGCCGTTGGCTTGGAGCATATGGGGCATGATTGCTTTCCGAAAAGTACTCAAATTGTTGATTATTTCCATGCGATGGAACATGTGTCAACAGCTCTAATTGCATTGCTTGGTTCGAAAGCACATCCGGAATACGATCAACGTTACACTCAATGGGCCGAAGAATTACTCGATGACAAAGTAGAATCACTAATCGAAATCACTGTCAGCGAAAGTGTTCGCACACACACACGTGATGCGGTTAATAAAGAGCTGGGATATTTTCGCAATAATATCGACCGTATGAAATACGGCTCGTTCAAAAAGCGAGGTTTCTTTATTGGATCTGGTGTAATAGAAGCTGGTTGCAAATCGCTGATAGGTCAACGATGCAAGCAGTCTGGAATGTTTTGGTCATTAGACGGGGCGGGCTACGTGCTTGATTTCCGTTGCATGCTGTACAGCAGAAATGAGAAGAAATTTTGGGATCAAAGATTGCGCGACAAAAAAGCTACTGTCGCGGCGTTTTTAAGCGTTGCTGCATAAATGAACTTTGTTGTCATGCACCCAAAGCCAGCCTAATATTAATAATATTCTTGATTACCTTGGACAAAATGGGCAACAATTAAAATTGTGCTCGAAATAATTGTTACACACAGTAAATAAAGGCCAACAGGGAATAACGACAACATTTTCCACCAAAAACCAACACCAAAAACCAAACAATGAATGAAAAAAGCCAGCCTGATA
>CAZAGU010000309.1:0-2561 GCA_964484805.1 uncultured bacterium | reverse complement strand
CCGATACCTTCATCTGATATACACTGATTAAACGCCTCTATCACATGCTCAGGAATAATATTGCCGTCAACCACTACATTAAAATGCGCGCCCATTAACTCTGATTCTGTGTATCCAAGTAATTTCAGAGCTGAAGGATTTATGTAATTTATTACACCAGATTTATCCACAACGACAATCGCATCGCTTGCCGCTGTGGCAATGGTGCGGAATCTTTCTTCACTATCACGTAGATTTTTTTCAGTTGAGTAACGCAATGAAACATCTCTAATTAAAACCAACTGTGCCGGTTTGCCAGAATATGTTATTCCGGTTGTATTGATTTCGGCACGAACTTCTCGCTTTCTTTTGCTTAGCAGATCAACCTCAAATACCCTTTCCTGCTCTCCAATGCCCAGTCGCAACCCGTTTATCAGTTCGGTTTTTGCTTTTAAAGTCTTTGAGATAAACTCTGTAAAGTGTTTTCCAACAATTTCATCTTCCTGGCATTCCGCCAATTTCATCACAAAAGGATTCGCGTACCGAATCACGCCATTTTGAATAATAACTATCCCCTCACTGGCACGCTCCACAAGATGACGATATTTCTCTTCGCTTTCCTTGATCCTATCCTGTGCACTCTTTTTTTCCAAAGCGCTGCCAATTATACTGGTTGCTGTCTGTAAAAGTATTATGTCTTCAGATGTCCAGGCATTTGTTTTTTTTGTGTTATCAAATCCGATATATCCGGCAAGCTTATTGTCAATATGATAAGGCAAAACGATGAGTGATTTAATCCCTTGCGGTTCTAAAAGAGATTTTTCGGCAGAAGCCTCATCAGTCAGTTTCGACAAGTCGGGAATATTTAAAGATTGACCACGCTTCAAGTTCTCCATCCACCAGGGGAAAATATCAGTTGGCAAATGCTGAAGATTTATGATTTCCGGCTTTATGCCCTCAGCACACCATTCGTGTGTATTACTCATTTCCTGGAGATCATCCTCAAATTTGAAGATGTAAGATCGGCATGCTCCTCGAATTTCACCTAACATCTGCAATGCTCTGTGGATCGTTTGCTCGAAATTATCCATTGAAATGAATTCGCTGGCAATCGTTGCGATTACCGTTTCAAAATCCAGCCGATTTTTCAGTAAATACTGGGCTTGATTTTGCTCCGTGATGTCGCGAAAAATCGCAAATGTGGCATCTATTTTTCCTTGTGGATCAGGGAAAGGATTGGCTGTCACCTGAAGTAGTCGGATTTCACCGTCGCGGCGTAGAATTGGCAGTTCATAACATGAGCTAGTGCCGTCGGCGCGCCATGCAATTTGTTGTTCAACAATACTTTCTGTTCCTTGTGCATAGAAAGAAGTAAGGCTTTTTCCCTCAAGATTATCTGGGAAGGTGCCTAATATTTTCTCAGCGGCAGGATTACTGAAGGTGATAGTCTTGTCAAAATTAATAATTACAGCACCTTCACCTTGGCTCTGGATCAGCATCTTATATCGTTGTTCGCTGTTTCGCATTTTTTTTTCAACGCTGACGCGCTGAAAAAATTGTTCCACTGCCGGAACAAAACATCCAAGTGTTCGAATATGATCTGAATTAAAATAATCTTGCTGGCGGTGCAACAACACAAGAATATTTTTTCCATCAGGCCTGTTGATTGAGGTCAGCAGAATTGAAGACGCGACATTACGAATAGACGCAGGCAGTTTTGCCCACGCCGTTGGATCGCTCGCTTTATTAAAACTGATGGATTCGCCGTCCTCAACGCGCCTGATATAATCGAACATTGGGAGATGTGTGCTGGCAAAATCCTCTTCTTCAGCGACAGATAATTCATAGGAACCATCTGCGACCTTCACCAGGAAAAGTGTAAAGTCATTCGCAAAAAGTTCTCTGATGACTTCAAACAGATGTTCAAAAATAAACTCCGCCGGAACAGGTTTAATGAGTGCCTTCATACTTTCGAGAATGCGCGTCATTTCAACCTGAACTAATTTTCCCGCAAACAATGACTTATCATCACCAGAATAATTGATGTGATCGGTCACTTTCACTTGTTTCATGCTTACGCCAAAAAATGAAACTTAAGGTAAAAACCAAATTAACTCTAAGTTCCACCAATCTAAAACTTAAAGTCAAATAATGCAAGCAGCAGTTTGATTGTAACGGATCTTTACATTTTAAGCCGAGTGTGACTGTATTGTATGCATTTATTATTACTTCACATACGTGTAATTGATTCGAAAATTGTAGTGAGTATCATAATACATTTAGTCCCGTTTTTGGAATGAATGGGGGGATTTGGACATCGAGTTGTTCCAGTATCTTTTGGGTCTTTCTATCCGTTTCAGGTATGCGGTAAAGTTGGTCTTTTTTGTCTTTCAGCTCAATGATATTAATGGCTGTTAACTGGTCTATTAGCTCTTCAATGGGTTGATCTTTTCGGTCAGTTGTTAATCGCCGGATTTCATGTGTAATCATGTACGCTAATGAGGTGATGAAAACATGACCTTTTGTGCGATCTGACTTCCTGACATAGATAGAACGCACTTCAAGAAAACCTGTTTTCATTG
>CAZAGU010000308.1:0-2607 GCA_964484805.1 uncultured bacterium | reverse complement strand
ACAAACTTAGAGTATTTTCCTCCACATTAAAAATGCTGGTTTCTTGTCTTGACAATGGGGTACATTATAGTGTTTAACCGTTTCCGGTTAGTCGGTCAAGGTTGTCTTCTTAATATAACCATGATTCGACATAACCTACCGGAAATACTTCCTTATTTAACTAAAACCACTTTCTCCCTCATTATCACACCCCCAGCATTCAACGAGACCACATAGACCCCACTAGCCATCCCGTCCGCCACCCACACAGCCTCATGCGTCCCGGCGGGTTTCACGCCGTCAGCGAGGTATGCCACTTCACGGCCAGACAGGTCATAAACTATCAGCGAGACCGCTCCCGCCGCGGGTAGCGAGTAACCGATGGTGGTGGTGGAGTTGAAGGGGTTGGGGAAGGGGGTGGAAAGGGAGAAGGATGTGGGCAGAATATCGCACGATTCTGTTGGTACAGTCAGTGCTTCAGAACAGTCGTAAATCCCAACATTGCTGTAATCTACCACATAAGCCAGATTGTCCACAACTGCGATATCTGTGGCATTTCCGGGAGTATCATAGTAACCTGTCTGAAAGGGACGAGCGGGATTGGAAATATCAATCACCAACAGACCATGAAATGCTGAAACCAGATAGGCATACCATCTCGTCGCAAACACATTCACGGTCAATCCGTCAGTCCGGTAAGTACGCACCTTGGATATATTCATCGGTTCGGAGATGTCGTAAATATCAAGATTGAAGCTGTAGCCATTGGCGATATAAGCGTAATTGCCGGAAATGGACATACCTTGAATGTTACCTCCAGCATCGCATACACTGGCGAGCGTCGGATTGCTGATATCCGAAATATCGAAGCAGACTATCTCGTTTCGTCGGTAGCCATAGAGAAAATCGTCTTTGACAAGTAAAGCCTTGAGTGCCCAGGCATGCCCCTGATCTAAAAAATCGACTAATTCGGGACTCGTGAGATCTTCGACATTCAAAATTGTCAGATCAGAACCGCCCAAGAAGAGATAATCACCAGCCTGCGTGATAGCGGTGATTCCATCATCACCCCAAGCACCGATTTCGGATGGTTGCGAAATGTCCTGAATATCACGAATGGACAACCCATTGCGCGTTGCCAGATAAGCGTAATTTTCATTAACCGCCATATCTATAATTTCTTCCCCAGCAATGCAAGCAACCTCTTCAGGTGCTGTTGGGTCGGAGACATCCACAATTCGCATGCATTCATCTGTATCAATTATGAATGCATGTTCACCTGAAACTACAATTTTTTTAGATAGACAGGGTGGATTATAAACCCCGACTTCAAGAATATCTTCAGGATCAGAAATATCAAAGGCGCGGAAACCACCAACATCACCAGACACGTAAGCTTTGTCGCCCGCAATATCCAGACACATCAGCTCCAGTTCATTGTTGAGAAAATTATCTAATTCTCTTACATTTTCAAAATCGGAAATATCTTTAGCGGAAAAGCTATTGCTAACGGCAAGGTATATCACATCACCGATAACACGCATCCCAAACGAATATGCATTAAACATGATGAAGCCGATTTCCTCCGCTTCATCTGCGACTGTGATGTCGTGAACCACAATTCCCCGACGGTCAGTGTCAAGGGAAAATGCTCTATTATCGAAGACGAGAGTTTTTTTTACACTGTCGTTGCCAAGAAGTCGGCATATTTGTTCGGGGTGGGTGGGATCTGAAACATCAATCAGCGTGAGTCCGCCATTTAGCGCAGACAGATAAACAATATTCCCCGATTTGGCAATGTGCTGATGAATGCCGGGAGTCTGAAGGGTGGAAACCAGGCGGGGATTTCCCGGATCGGAAATGTCCAGAACGCGCAAGCCCTCACAGTTTACAGCTAGATAGGCATATTGCTCCGATGCCACAACGCCAACGCACCAGCCTGAGTTATCGTACCAGTGGCAGGTTTCATATTGGCTTAGCATTTGTGGGTTGCAGGAGTCTGAAATATCCACGATAAACAATCCACCAGTCTCGTCTGCAACACAGGCGATTTCCCCGCGGATACTGACAGCGCAAGCTCTGTATGCGTTATCGTCAAAATATCCTGCAAGTGTTGGCTGGGTTGGATCGGTAATATCAATGATCTGCAATCCGGCACATCCTGCCGCGATGTATGCAAAATCATCGCGGACTTGAACGTCTCTTGTCCATCCGAAATGTCCATAAATTCTTCCGACCTGCTGGATGTTTTCATGATCTTGAGCCAGCAAACTATTGCTTGCAAGCAATGTCAGAATCATTATCAAAGTGTGAAGGATGCGCATCTTGCTTTTCCTGTTATTTTGTGAGAACTACTTTTTCAACCAGAGTTTCTCCTGAACTCTTCATTTTAACAAAATAAATTCCACTTCCCAAGCCATCTGCCACCCATGATAGTCTCGTGCGTGCCTGCTGTTTTCACTCCATCCGCCAGCCTAGTGTCGCAACACAGTAATATTGTTATGTAGGCTATTGTGTTTCGAGATAATATTTAGTATATTTATTCAAGGTTTCAGTATCTATTTCTATAATCATGAGGAACGACATGAAAAAGTACATTGTTCGATTGTCCACTGAAGAGCGCAATCA
>CAZAGU010000307.1:0-2665 GCA_964484805.1 uncultured bacterium | reverse complement strand
CCACTTCACCGCTTGTAATTCTGGTGAGCAGGTCGATGGTGATGGAAATTTCTCGGTGACGCTGTCGCCAGAATGTCCTGATGGCTTGGAGCAGATATTGTTTATCAATGTCCAGAACGGTCATTTTTCGAACATTTCACCAGTTAGCATAATTCCGGAATGCTGGAACATGACGGCTGTGCCTGAAGGTTTCATAGCGCTGGGTGATGGGACACTCGACATTCCCTTGCTGAACAACGGTAACTACGATTTGCCGGCAGTGAACGCTCGATTGATTTCGAACTCATGGGCTGTCAATGTGGTTGAAGGTGAACGGGCTTACAATGCCATCGGTTTAGGCGACGCAGTCAGCCCGGATGCTCCATTCCGCCTCGAAGGTCATGCGGGAGCTATTCCCGGAATGACGGCGGAAATGATGTTGATACTTGAAGCCGACGGGCAGGAGATCGGTCGCGTTCCGGTGAATGCTATTGTCGGCGAAGCTGGTGAAAATTGTCCGTGGGGTCCTGACGAATATGGCTACTATGTGTTTGATAACACCGACAGCAATTTCGATCAAGCTCCTGATTATGAATGGACTGAAATTTCGCCTAAGGATGGCGACTGGGATATTGAAGGCACCGAGCTTGAGCTGACACATGGCGATATCATTAACGGCTGGGGCGTGGCTGAGTTGCCGTTCCCCTTTACATTTTATGGCGAGGAGTTTAACTCGATCACAATCTCAACCAATGGCTTCATCGTTGCTGGTGAGAATGAGTACATCGTTGCCAACACACAGAACTGGCGATTTGACGATGGTGGCATTGGCGGCGCTTACGGCATGATTGCGCCATTCTGGGATGACCTTTCCCGCCGTGCCCGCAACAGTAATATTTATTACGGTTACGATAATGAATACAATATTTTTGTCATCGAATGGTACAATGTGATTTTCCCCGGCACTCAGACCGAAATGACTTTCCAGGTTGTGCTTTACGATAATGCCTTCTATCCGACCGCCACGGGCGATAACCAGTTTGACTTCCAATACAAGAACATTCAGCAGGCAGGTCAAGATGGTTCGGCAAACACTCCCTTCGCTTCGGTGGGCATTTCAAGCCCTGATGGCAAAACCGGCTACACCTATTCATACCATAATATGTATGATGTAACAGCCGCTCCGTTGACCAACGAACGCGCTATCCGATTCACAACGACACCACGCGACATGCACGGAACGTTGCGTGGCATGGTGCGGGATGCAATATCCTACGCTCGCATTCCGGGAGCGACGATTGTCACTCCGAACGGCACAGCCGTCAGCGACGAAAACGGGATTTTCGAGGTTGCCGATGTTTTTGCTGGGGTGGCATTTCCGGTGAAGGTTGAGTTGAATGAGTTCACTCAATTTGGCTCAGTTCCGCGAGTGGTGATACCTGAAGACGGCGAGGGTTTTGTCAATTTGTACATGCTGGATGACAATCGGAACGCTGATGACGACGCTGTGGCACCGGTCGAGTTTGGGCTTGCGGGTGTATATCCCAATCCTTTCAACCCCACAACGACGGTGAAATTCAGCCTCGACCGCGCCCAGCAGATTCAGCTTACTGTGCTGGATATGAACGGTCGCGAGATTGCCACCATAAGCTCAGGCATGACAACCGCCGGCGTTCACGAGGTGATCTGGGATGCTTCAGACCAGCCTTCAGGGCTTTATCTGGTTCGGCTTTCCGCCGCAAATCAGATTCAGACGGTTAAAGCTGTTCTAGTGAAGTAGCCAATTTTCTTTTCCCCTCTCCCTGAAACCGGGAGAGGGGAAAAGTAAAAAAAAGATTAGGTTCAAAAATGAATAAAAAAAAGCTCAATCTGAAAATCATATTGGCTGAGGCTAAGTCTTTCTCTAAGATTGAAAGTTCTGTGGATTCCGTCGAAATTTATGGCGTCACTGATGGTAAAAAGATTGGGACTTATTTAGAGCATAAGTTTTTCCATTACCTTTCAGAAAGGTATTTATTTCAGCAAGGAAATTCTGCCATTGGTATTGATTTCCCCGAACTTGCCATTGACATGAAGGTTACAAGCATTAAACAGCCACAATCTTCCTGTCCATTTCGTTCCGCACGACAGAAGATATATGGACTGGGTTACCATCTGCTTGTTTTTGTGTACGAAAAAACTGATAATGAGCTTGAGAAAACTGGGCGACTAAAAATTCTTCACACAATATTTGTAAACAAAGAACTTACCGCAGATTTTCAAACTACATCATTGATCAGACAGATCATTGATAATAAAGGCAACACAGATGATATCGAGGCTCTGTTGCGTGATCGTAATTTACCCATTGATGAAACAGGCGCTCATGTTTTAGCTGAGGAAATTCTGAGCAATCCACCCAAACAGGGCTATTTAACTATTTCAAATGCTCTGCAATGGCGATTGCAATACGGTCGAGTGATTAAGAAAGCGGGTGAGATCGACGGAATTGAGGAAATAAGTTAATCAGATGAAAACAAACACCAAATGGGAATTTGGAGATTTTCAGACTCCTGAAGCGCTTGCCAAAGAGATTGTTTTACTAATAGCGGATTCTGGTTTTTATCCCCGTTCAATCATTGAACCAACATGTGGATTGGGATCTTTTGTATTGGAATCGCTTAGGAAATTTCCTCGCGCTGAACAT
>CAZAGU010000306.1:0-2681 GCA_964484805.1 uncultured bacterium | reverse complement strand
CAGCATCCCCCAACCCGTTTAATTCCTCTGTGACCCTCTCATTTAACGCCAAAGTAAATTCTGAAGTATATTTCCACATTTATGATTCAGGCGGCAGGATAGTTGACCGGATCATGCCGGAATACATTAAGTCCGGTGAAAACAGAGTCATTTGGAGTCCTGGTCAAATGCCATCTGGGACATTTTTCGTTACCCTGGAAGGCTTGAAGGATAGAGAAGCTATTTCAGTACAATATCTAAAGTAAGGATGGGTAAATGCGTTTTTTCCTAATGATATTCCTTAGTCTCTTCACATTTGCCGGGACGATCTCAGCGCAGGATTCAACCTTTTCTGTGGCGGAGTCTTTTCGGATAAATCAGATTGAGGAAGGTGTTGTAACGACATTAAAAGTGATTGATCTTGATTCAGATGGAATCAGCGAGATTATTGGTGTTGCTGAGTACACAGTGGAAAGGATAGCCTATCACCGCATGATTCTCTACAGGTCAGGTGAACTTTCGGTTGTTGGCGATTTATTGCGTGAGCCGGCATATACCATTTTAGTGAATGATTTCAATTCAGATGGCAGAGATGATATTGTAATAGTAACACGCCTCTCTCAGAATTATGAAGTGTATCTCGCGCCTGAATTCAACTTGTCACGAAATGAACAAAGATATTATGTTCAACGTCCAGTGTGGGGAGGTAACAGAATATTACAAGATGGAAATAGCGAACCGTTTGCAATCTGTTCTGGCACTACTTCGCATGATTTTAATGCCGATGACACAAGTTATCACGAAAGCTATTCTTGTGGTATGATCTGGCAGGGAACTTGGGAAAATGATGAGCCAGAACATATCTGCAATGTTGTTAAACCAATGAGTATAATCTACAAACCAAATGAAATCAATGGTGGAAACTTAAGCATAAGTGGTTACAGCCATCGGTGGGTCGAATCTGAAGGACCAAACAACGGCGAATTTGGGTTTCATGATGCATATTTTCAACTGATGACAAACACAGAAAGGGACTTTGCAGATATAGATAGTCTAGTGGTCTTCTCAGCTCCAATGGAAGACTACCAAGGTAATTCTGCTTTCTTGTTTTTCGGATTTGGATATGATTCTGAATTGGGCGATTTCAATAATGACGGGGAATTAGAATGGTATGTTCCTTACTGGACTTGGGATGGCGAGGACATCTATCAATGCCATATACTTTCAGTTGATCCTGTAACTCTGGATACGGCAACTGTTTTCTGTAGAAGAATGGATGACTTCACAGCCCAAGGAGCATCATCACCAATACCGATTCGCGGCATTGTGGCAATTGATAACGACGAAGACGGTGAATATCAATTACTTTTGGCGATGCAGAACCATCCTCTTCTTTCGCTGGATTGTGAAACAATGGAAGTTGTGGCGGAGAGTGATTTCATTTTGCCCGACAACTACAGTTCCTACTTTGATGTCGGGTATTTTGACGAGAGTGGCAAGTTGCAGATGCTTATTCAGGATGAGGATGGCTTTGTGATTTACAATCTGTTTGAAGAACCGGGCATTATATCAGAGAACAAGAATCTGCCATTCTGTTTATACTTGGATTCGCCTCACCCCAATCCCTTCAATTCTTCGACTACCATTGGCTACTCTCTTCCCGCGGCGGGAAATGTGTCGCTGGCGGTGTATGACCTGTCTGGGCGGGAAGTGGTGCGGCTGGCTGATGGTGTAAAACCCGCCGGAAAGCATGAGGCTGTATGGAGTGCGAACGGCATGGCGACCGGATTGTACTTTGCTCGCCTTGAACAACTTGGACAGATGGCAACGATGAAGCTACTGTTGGTGAAGTGATATTTCAGCTGATTCAGTATCTCAAATTGACGAGATCTCAAACTGGAAATTTGCTGTAAATTATTGGCGTGAAGGCGAATATTCATTTGTTGTCCCTCGTCAAAAGTCTATCCAGCACAGAAAGCCGTTGTGCTGCGAACACCTTGCGAGAGCATTGCAAATTTAAGTGTTGCCGAATAGGAGCGGAATCAGTAAATTATTGGTTGCGAGGCGAGCTGAGATAGGTATGTGTCTGACTCGCAGGTGGGATGAGACGAAAAAGGGCAGAGTAATTCGTTGACAACATAAGAGAAGAAAAGCAGTGAGGCCACGCGAGAAACCAGTCTTAAACTTGCGCGTCGAAAGTACTGATGCTGAAGTCCGCCGATACATTGCCATCCGCTGACCAAGACATTTCAAGGCATGATGGACTTTTGACGAGCGACAAGTATGGACAGGAATGGATGGTATGGATAGCCCGGGAAGCATGGTGTCACACTGGATGCGTCGGGTCTGGCGAGCAGTGTGTATGTGGCGGTTCTGAAGAGAGAGGGTTATATGAAGCGCGAGAAGGTTTTTTAGTCAAGTGAAATGCACATCGGATTAAACCGATTTAGCGGATAGGGAGTGGAAATCGAAGTCTGTAGTTTCAACTTGAGGAACTTATTATGCGGACAAGCATTATCATGATAGTGTTGTTGTTAGTAACAACCAGGAGCGTCGTTGCTCAACCGGGAGTTGCCTGGGTTCATCAGTACCATGCTCTGGACGATCACCAGGATTGGATGAATGACATCTATCAGACCACCGACGGCGGATGGGCATGTTGCGGCATGACCTATTCACAGGCCGACCACGAAGATTTCTGG
>CAZAGU010000305.1:0-2690 GCA_964484805.1 uncultured bacterium | reverse complement strand
AGAAATGGAAAAATGCAGGTCTTAACATATAAAGTGCAATCTTGAAAAGTTTAAGAAAATGGAAATTTATATTTGTGTTTGTGTTTTGCGCAGGGTTATCATGTGCAATTTGCAATGCTGAAAATCTGATTTCCATAAATTTTGACGGCGTTGATTTAAAGGTTGTTACAAATTTCGTCTCAAAAGTAACAGGCAAGAATTTTCTGCTTGATGATAAGGTAAGAGGTAAAGTCACAATTATATCTCCGGCAAAAATTCCGGTTGACGAACTATACAAGGTTTTTCTGTCTATACTGGAAGTGCGGGGATTTGCTGCGATTCCTTCAGGGAATATTATAAAAATAATTCCTGCATCCCTTGCAAGGCAATATCCCGGACCGGTTGACATAGGTAAAAAAGCGTCTGAGATTTCCGAAGAAGATAGAATAATTACTCAGCTTATTCCTCTTGAATATGCAGAAAGCATGCAATTATTAGCTGTAATTAAACCTCTTATTTCTCAAAGAGGATATATAACCTCCTATATGCCCACAAATACAATCATTCTCACTGATACATCTTCAAATATTCGCAAGATACTCACCATTGTAGATGAATTTGACGTACAGGACGCAAAATTACAGACCATCATTATTCAGTTGAAACACGCTGATTCTGCTCAGCTTGCTGAGAAAATTATCCGCACGGCAGAAGGCATAAATAGTCGTTCTAAAAAAGTAAGCAGCCGTACGAGAGCGGCTTTTAGGCTTATCCCCGACGAAAGAACAAATTCTCTCATTCTTGTAGCTAATGAAAAAGATACATTAGATATTAAGACTCTTATCAAAAAGCTTGATGTTCCTTCCCCTCCGGGCAGAGAAAGCGTTCACGTCTACTATCTGGAGAATGCCGACGCTGAAGAATTAGCAAAGATATTATCCAATCTACAGCTAAGCGGACAAGTAACGGGAAAAAGTACAAAGTCCGCCCGAATAACAGCAGATAAATCAACAAATTCTCTTGTGGTTACTGCAAATCCTCATGATTACGAACAGATAAGAACAATAATTCAAAAGCTTGATATACCAAGAGCTCAGGTTCTTGTAGAGGCTTTAATCGCTGATGTATCTATGGACAGACTAAAAGAATTTGGCATTGAATGGGGAGATTCGTCAACCAGCGGGAAATACAAGTTAACGGGAGGCGCAAAATACAGCAGGGGCGTTAACCCATTCAAAGGCCTTGAATCCGCAGGACTTATGATAAGCGCAATGAAAGGCGATGTAAATGTAGGAGCGTTGATACAGGCTTATCAAAAAGATGCGGGATTTAACATTTTATCCACGCCGCAGTTACTTACATTAGACAACAAAGAAGCAAAAATAATAGTAGGAAGCAATATACCTTATGCGACGCAAACACAATTCAATACAGACACTGATGCAACCATAAGCAGTTACACCTACAAAGATGTTGGAATAGAGCTCAAAATAACTCCACATATCGGAACGAAAGATATTGTGAGACTGGATCTGTATCTAAAGGTTACTAAAGTTGCAGAAAGCACAGAAGCTGACAAACCCTCCACGACTGTAAGAGAAACAAATACCAGTGTGTCTGTAAAGAATAATTCAACAATTGTCATAGGAGGATTGATAAGAAATAATAAGACCGAAACAATACATAAGGTCCCGATACTTGGCGATATTCCCATATTGGGATTTTTATTTAAAAGAAAGGAGTACACGACAGAAAGAAGAAATCTTATGCTATTTATCACTCCGCATGTTGTGAGAGAAGCTGATAATATGAAAAAATTGACAACAGAGAAAAAGGAATCGCTGGAAAAATTCAAAAAGAATTTAGTTGACAAAAAGAGAAAATAAATCCTATAATCCACAGTCTTTGAAAAATTAAAAAGAAAGATAGGGGGACGAGATAATGAAGAATAAAACAGTTAGATTTCTGGCAATGATGTTGGCTGTATGTATAATATCCTCTGCAAACGTTCTTGGTAGCGCAAAGTCAAAGGATTTAACACAGGAGGTGAATGATTTTACCAGAGAAATATTTTTCTTGCCTGCCTGTCTGCCCGTACCTGTTATGATGCCTTTTGCCGCAGTGCCATGGAGGCTATTTACATGGAAAGGCAAGGTTACGAATTATCCGCTCAAGTCTGAATTATATAGAGAAAAACAGAGGAAAACTATATGCGAAGTTCTCATAGGCACTCCTATAGTTGGCGCAGAATCATTCGTTATAGGTATTGTAGCTGGTGTTCCTCTTGGAATATGGCAGATGATAAGATGGGGTAAACCGGGGTATTTTGCCCGCACTATTCTTATTACCCACAACAGAGCTTATGAATTCTGCACAAGATATCTAAATCAGGCAGGATATTAACGTTTAAAATCGATTGGGGGAAGAAAATGAAAAAAACTTTAACACTCTTGTTATTCACAGTTTTTGTTTTCTGCGTAAGCGTTTTTTCTTTCGCGGGAAATAGGTCAGGTAATAAACTTGTTTTTGGCCCTGTAATATCGGGCATTGAAGAAACAGGTATTGTCGCCAGAGAGAAAACAACTTCGGAGAATTACGAAGAGATTCCTTTCTCCATAGACGTATCCAATGTTTCCCTAAGACAGATGGGCAATTATGATTATATAGCGATAAAAGGTTTAAAAGGTCTCAAGACTTCTACGGGCGAGCCC
>CAZAGU010000304.1:0-2696 GCA_964484805.1 uncultured bacterium | reverse complement strand
GCTCGCGGCGAAGTAATCGCTGTCGGAACTACAAATTCTGTCGTTAATAACGATGGGTTTTTGTTAAAGCTTGAGCCGTTTTCACTTGCGCCAACTTTTATAGATTGGTCACCTGAGGATACAGTGTTGACCGTCCTGTTGAATGAAGAAGTTGTTTTTTCTGTGGGTTGTCACGATCAGCGTGGCTTGGATGTTGCCTACCAGTGGCTGCATGGTGATGAAGAACTGTCCAATGATACGTCCGAGACATTAGCATTTAATGAGGTCGCACTGACTGAAGTTTCGTGCCATGTTACAAATGGCGAATTCACCGCCGCCATCACCTGGCACATCACCGTTTCTGAATTCTTCATCCGCGAAACCTCTCCCGACAGTCTTCTACTGCTCGCTCGGCGCGGGAGTACTCTGCCGTTTACGCTGGACATCGCTTGCGTCGAGCCGGATGCACCCACCGTCGAGTGGAGCGTCGTCAACCGCGAAAACGACCGCGAATATCTGGGCGAGGCGGATTCGATTGACGTACTGTTCGACCTTGCTGGCGAATGGGCTGTAGAGGCCGAAGCCGCTTGGAATGGCGAGCGCGAGTCCGTTCGCTGGGCGGTGGATGTCCGTTCCGCGGTCTGGTGGTGGATGCCGCATGAAGAGGCGATCTCGGTCAATCAAAACGAGCACCGAGACTTCTCAGTCTTCCCGTTCGACCCGGACTCGGACAGCTTGAGCGTTGCCTGGTGGCTGGATGGTGACTCGCTCGACTGGAACGCCGAAGCCTTATCGCTTGATTTCCCTGAGCTTGGCGAGTATGTTTTGACCACCATCGTCCACGATGGCATCGAAGCCGATACTATCCACTGGCAGATCACAGTCAACGATCCCGGCGGCGTGTTCGACCGAAACGCCATCCCGACCGAGCTTGCGCTGTATCCACCCGCTCCGAATCCCTTCAACAGCACCACCACCATCGGCTACTCACTTCCCGCGGCGGGGAATGTGTCGCTGGCGGTGTATGATCTTGCTGGTCGGCTGGTGGCAAACCTCGTTGATGGCGTAAAACCCGCCGGAGCGCATGAAGCCGTATGGGTGGCGGATGGCATGGCGAGCGGCGTGTATGTGGTGAAGCTTGTGGCTGGAGAATATACCCTTTGTCAAAAAACTCTACTGTTGAGGTGATTTATGAAGAACTATCGATATTTTACCATTCTAATTTTAATTGCAATTGCTTCGATTGTCCACGCCCAGCCCGCCACCGACTGGATGGAAATTTACGATGGTGGTGGTGACGATTATTTTCAAGATATATACCGAGTGTGGGGCGAGGATTATGTCCTCTGCGGGAAAGCAGATGAGCAACAATGGATTGTCAGGATAGACAACGACGGCAACGTCATCTGGTCTGAAGTTTATGGAGAACAACAAGAAGGTAATACTCTCATAAGTATTGTAGAGACTGATTCCAGCGACTTCATTGCTGGCGGGAGACTAGACAACAATTTTTCAGCGATAATGGTAAGCAATGCAGGAGAACAAATCTGGAGCCAAACTTACGGCGTGGGTTGGTGTCATAGTGTAATTGAATTAAAGAACGGCTTCTTTCTGCTGGCTGGGTATTCCAATCACCATGGATTGATTGTCTGTATTGACTCTAATGGAGAAGTGGAATGGAGTAACACTTACGAAGATTCTTCAATTGATGACTTGCGCGCTATGAGAGAAACTAATGGCGGAGTTATTGTTGCTGGAAATTCATGGTATAATCAACAGAATGATCCAGCGCAACAGATTTGGGTGTTTAAGATCAATTTTGAGAGTGAAATTATCTGGTCACGGCATATAGCTCCAGAAAATCATCAGTATATATACTCTATGATTTCTCGACCACAAGGTGGTTTCATGATTTCGGGTCGAGTTGGCACGGATGAAAGGAATTTGTATGATTCAGCCGTTTTTATAATAAATAATGCAGGTGAATTACTCTCGCATGTAGTGATTGCTGATGACGATGCAAATACCGAAAATGCCTTGCAATTAGCAAGACTGGCAGGGGGAGATGTGGCATTGGTGGGCTGGAAGGGAATCCTTGGTTCAACTGCTGACTCATTCTTTGCCTCGCGGTTAACCAACAGTGGCATTTCAAGGTGGAATGCGACCTATACCTACAGGGGACGAGCGGGTTTCGGGGATAATTCACATATATTTTCTGGAGTAATTGAAGGACACGATGGATCGATATTAGGCGCGGGCACAATCAATTGCTCAGACGGCTCAGAACAAAATGGTGTCGTGATGAAGCTTGTGCCAGAAATTCTCGAACCACAGTTCATATCATGGGTGCCTGAAGATACGGTTTTCAGCGTCTTGCCCGGCGCGGAAGTTGAATTCTACGTTCATGTTTCCGACGAGCAAGAGGATGATCTTGAATACCAATGGACTCGCAATGAAGAATTCATCGGCGAAGACACGACCGTCATAGTAACATTCGAAGAACTTGGCGAGGAATTGGTGCATTGCTCTGTCAGTGACGGTGAGTTCTCGGTTGGAATCACCTGGCATGTTACCGTTGACGACTTCTTCATCCGCCAGACAACTCCGGACAGCCTGCAAATGATAGTCAGGCGCGGGAGCACTCTGCCCTTCACAATAGCTATCGCTTGCATCGAGCCGGATGCGCCCACCATCGAGTGGAGCGTCGTCAACCGCGA
>CAZAGU010000303.1:1532-2716 GCA_964484805.1 uncultured bacterium | reverse complement strand
TTGATATGGTTTGCACCATCAACACTGAAGGTATTGATGGTGGCGATTATGAAGGAATCCTTTCGATTCTTTCTAACGATCCTGAAACACCTGTTGTTGAAGTGATGGTGACCATGACTGTTCATGGTCAATCCTTCCTGACTGGTGTGCCAATTCCTGAACCTCTTGACGATGCAATGGGAATTGAATTCCCACCGGCTTATGTTGATGATGATGATATGACCGAATTTGTTGTACACTTTGAAAACCTCGGTTCTCAGGCTGTTGAGATTCAAGGTGTGCGCGTCGAAGGCGACAATGCTGACGACTTTGGCGTTGACATTGGCGACGGTCTGGTTATTCCAGCTCGTGACGAAATTTTCGTTCCCTTCTGGTTCAATCCTTCCGATTATGGCGACAGATCAGCAGTGATCACGCTTGAAACGGACGCGATGAACGTTGAAGACGGTCTGATTTGGTGGGACGTGACCGGTTACGGGCAGGAAATGCCAGTGATTAGTGTCAATGAGGATATATTCCGCTATGCCCGAATGGTGGAAGATGAGCCACTTGAAGATGTGCTCGTCATATCCAACGCTGGTGGTCAATACCGCCGCGACCTCGAGTTTGACATTTCGATTGATGAAGTCGAGCCAGAACGTGATGCCCGTGTTCGCAACGTCCGCCGTGTTGGCCAGGCTGGCCCACAGCGTGATGAAGTTGATCTTGACGGCATGATGTTCGCTGTCCTGCAAGATGGAAGCGCATGGGGTTGGCTTGATGACGTGATGATGGAACGTGATCCATTGCTTGACCGCGATGAGAATTACGTGACATTCCGCAATGCTGATGTCTGGAACGACATTGACTTTGAAGAATATGATGTTATCGTTTACACCGGTAACCGCCAGAGCGGTGCGTACAATGAGGCGTACAACGACAACTTTGAACGTTTCTGCGAATACCTCGACGGTGGCGGTGCTGCCTATGCAGAAACCGCAGACATGAATGCTCCAATTCTGCCTCCTGGCGGTTTCCGCAATGATGCAAATGGAACATCCAATGGTGTTTTGCGTGTGAGCCCGGATCCAGATGACGAGAACTACAGTTACTTTGCTGAGATTTGTCATGAATCACAGCAGAACTTCTGGAATGAAGGCGAAGTCATTGAAGGTTCAGCTTGGTTGCATTCATCTTACAGCATG
>CAZAGU010000303.1:0-1432 GCA_964484805.1 uncultured bacterium | reverse complement strand
GATGCAGAGATCATTCTGACGATTGATGCTTCTGGTCTTGAAGATGAAATCGCAGAATATACGGTGCTCATGACGATCGAATCCAATGATCCAGAAACACCTGTTTATGAAGTAGAATTCAACCTTACCACTGGTGAACCGCCGGTACAATATTTTGAATTTGAAGAGACTGGACTGATGCACCATCTCGTCATCGACGATGTTACATTCGATGACGAAGCTGTTGCATTCGGTTGGGAAGTTGGCGTATTCACCCCTGATGGTGATTGTGCTGGCGCAGGTGTCTGGGTCGGTCATGGCCCGCTGTTTGTAGAGGCCTACGGCGCACAGGGTGAAGCTCCCGGCTTCGCCGCTGGTGATCGCTTTATGTTCAAACTGTGGGATCCTGATGCAGATAATGAGATTGACGTAGCTGCAGACTTCGTGGAAGGTCCTGAAGTGTGGAACAACGATGCTCGCACAGTCCTAACCTTATCGGCATTCGGCTGGGTTGAACAAGTCGTTGATATGGCTGAAGGCTGGAACATGATCTCGATCAATGTTGATCCTGTTGACTTCTACGATCCAGACGAAGACTTCCCAGGTCCAGACATTCCGACTATGTTTGCTCAGTTGGCAGATGATAATGGCGACCAAGCCATTGACTTGTTGAAGGACGAAGCTGGTCATTTCTGGGCGCCTGCCTGGGATAACTTCATCAATATTGATTTCTGGAACCTTACCGAAGGTTATCAGGTTAAAGTATTTGGTGATGCAGAAGCATTAATGCCCGGTAATCCGATTCCTGCCGATGCAGACATTCCGATCGGCCCGAACTGGAACTTGATTGCCTACTTCCCGAACTATGATCTCGATGCCTCTGATCCAGACTTCTATGTCTTGTCAGCGATCATCGATAACATTCAGTTAGCGAAGAACGGCGCAGGCCAGTTCCTGACACCAGATTGGGGTGGCTTCTCCAACATGCCTGACTGGACTGCTGGTCAAGGTTATCAGGTCAAGTCAATCGCTGAAGAAGAAATCATCCTCAACTACCCGCCCGAGCAGGAAATGGTCGCTTTCACAGAATCCAAACGTGAAGACGTTCGGAACTGGACAGCACCAATCAGCACTGGCGAAAACATGAGTGTCCTCATCAACGCGATCAGCGGCATCAAAACTGATGCAGGCGATCAGGTTGCAGCTTACAGCACGACAGGTAATCTGTTGGGCGTTGGCGATGTAATCGACGGTCGTTGCGGTATCGCGATTTGGGGCGATGATGTTTCAACGGAAATGGTTGACGGCGCTTCAAAGGGTGAAGCATTTGAGCTTAAGTTCTGGGATGCTGATCAGCAGGTCGTTCAAGACCTCGAAGTCAGTCTTATTCACACCGGAACTCCAGTTTACAGTGCAGACGACTTTGTCGCCCTTGATGTAACCGTTCGTTCCG
>CAZAGU010000302.1:0-2725 GCA_964484805.1 uncultured bacterium | reverse complement strand
CAATTATATATTCATAATTATTTACAAACTCTGGTTCAGCATGATTCTCTACGTTATAAATAGAAATGCCATTATGAATTTTGGTGAGGTAGAGATAATTGTCTCTGACTTCACCGAACTGAAAGTAGCCGTTTTGGCCTCGAATACGCGCCTCAAGGTATGGTGTTCCGGGATTTTCAAGACTGACAATTGCGACAGTGTTCGGAGCACCTCTGGCACTACAATACAAATAATCGTCATCCCCATCAATTATGCTATTGATAATACCATCATAAGTCAAGGTGTCAATAACGGAAGTTATTTCAGCGCTTTGTGGATTGCTGATGTCAAATGTTACCAGCCGTCTGTGGTAATCTTCAAGTTCGGGATGGTAATACCGTAACTGATCCGAAAGATGCGCGTGTTCACCTTTTGCCACAACATTACAGTACTTCCTACCATTGATATACTCATAAACTGTTTCGGGAACGCGAGCATTTTCAACGTCCAAGATCGACATACGACCAATTCCGTCTGCAAGGAAAACAAGGTTGCCTATCATGTCTATGCTTTGGGCATGAATACCTGGTTCTCCTCTATAGGCGCGACCATGTCTATACTGTACACTAGGATTCACTGGATCAGATATGTCAATGATAAATAAGTCAGGATAATAAACTGCATAGGCAGTGTTATCTCTGATTAGAAAGTCTCTAGCGGCTATCACAATATCCTCATCGGTTCTTCCAATCAGATCTGGCTCAGTGGGATTATCTAAAGAATAGATGTAAAAATTTGGATAAGCGCAAATATATAATAATGAATCAGAAATCAAAGGAAGCGGTGTTATGCCATCTGGTATTTGGATAGAGTTTACAACCTGAGGATTTTCTGAATCGGAAATGTTCAAAATGTACAGATTTGAATCTCCAGATTGGGCTAAATAGGCAAAATTTCCCCATGCTTCGATTTGGTAGGTGTTATCAAATTCTTCCTCGTAATAAGCATTACTGACTGGATGACGAGGATTTTTGATGTCAATGATATTGAGACCACCATGATCATTGGTTACATAAGCGTAATTCCCCTGCATTTCAACTTTTCTGGCGTTGGGTGGATCTTTGCAAGTACTTAACAACTCTGGCAAGCGAGGATTGGCAAGAGAATATATTCTCAATCCTTTAGTACCATCACAGAGCAGAAGCAAAGTGTCACTTAAACATAACCACTGAGATAATCCGGGAGTAGGAATCTGACATATTATTTCAGATTCTGCTGGTTCTGATATGTCGAAGAGAATCAAGCCCCATTCATTTGTGCAATAGGCTATATCATCCTGAATCCGAAGGCATTTGTACTCGCCTGATACATCATTATTGGAAATCAACTCAATATTCCATTTATCCCAGGCTGAGCAAGCGAGTGGAATTAACAGAGTGATTAATATTGTTCGTAAAGTGTTTTGCATTTGGTTTCCATCGGCTTAAAAAGCTAAATCCTCCCCTTCAGTATAGAAGGGGGAGGTAAATGGTAGTCTCAAATTCAGATATCATCATCGGGTAAATTGAAGGAACATCACTTTACTAAAATTACCTTTTGATTCATCTCATAGTTCTCAGCGCCCAAAGCTCTGAAGCGGAAGAAATACATACCGGAAGATACTCCGTCCGCGTTCCAGATAGTGGAATATCTGCCAGCTTCCTGACGGTTATTGACTAGCTTTGCAATTTCCCTGCCATTGATATCGTAAACCATTAACACTACATCAGAGGCTGCTTTCAGATCATAGTGAATGTTGGTTATCGAGTTGAACGGGTTGGGGAATGCGGGGTAAAGCTCAAAGAACTCGGGTATTCCTGCATTCAATCCCTTAGAGGTCTTTTCGTTGAAATCAACTTGACACATCATTTTGGCGCAATTACTGCTCTCAATCCGTGTCTGCCGGATTTCAACGGCATCAACACGCCCTCTTTCACTTCTCCTGTCACGTCTCTGCTGGACTTCAAGCCATCTGAGATGAGCATGCCGGGCATCGAGAGAATCTAAACGGAATTCGGCATTTCGCGCCATCTCGGCGTACGCTTCAACCGCGTCAACAAGTCTATCCTCGTGAATTAAGATGAGAGGCGTTATCTGATGGATCATTCGGGACAGTTCACCTCGATTCAGACTGCGAAGCCTGTTTGCAAAATAGTCTCTCAATTCATCAAAGTCCCTCTCAAGACGTTTGTAACAATATAATACATATCTTGAAGAAGTAACAGCTTCCCCGGAATTAGGATATTGGTCTATAACAGCCGTAAAGTTTCTGAGAGCCTGACTGTATTCTCCTGCGTCGAACAACGCCATTGCTCGTTCGAATTCATCCAGATTATCGATCTGATTTGCATCCCAATTCCAAGTATTGATATTGTCGCTACCGCCATCGAAAAAGAACTGATCATAATCACCTCCACCATTGCTTCCGGGATCTTCACCACCCCAATGAGAATTCACAGCTTGAAGGTTGTTACCATTTGCCAAAGGTTCTTTATAGATTAGATAACCTAAGGGAAAATCATTTCCAGCACCAGTTTCCTCTTCGATAACATCACAAAAGTTTACATTTGGATAAGAACCGCTAATTAAGCATATTTCAGCTCCATCTAATTCTTCTCCAACACCTTGCCCAAGTAGCGCGTTAAATCCATGTCCATTATTCAGAAAATCATTTCCTACATCTACAGAATTAGCATGTTCTTGCATG
>CAZAGU010000301.1:0-2727 GCA_964484805.1 uncultured bacterium | reverse complement strand
AAACAGTTGCAAAGACGCAGTATGCACAACTTGAGACTTTTCGGTCTGGCACTAGATAGACTTCTGACGAGGGACAGCGTTTGACGTGCTCGATAATTGGGACGGGGATTCTCGAACTTTTATGAGATTGCTTCGTCGGGCTAAAGCCCTTCTCGCAATGACGGTATGAGGAGGAATGCTATGGATCACCGCCTTCGCAGGTATGACAGCGAACTTTGTCCGCTGTATGAATACGTTAGGATAAACATGTCCGGGCAAGCCGGACATGCCACCCAATATCTACAATTCTATGTGCGCCTCGTGTGCTTGGTGGTTCCAGTATTTAAACTCTCGATCTGGGTACCGGCTTTCGCAGGAACGACGTGGTTGGGTGCGGCGAATGCGCTCACCGATTGCAAAGGGTATTTCTCGAACTCTCATGAGATTGCTTCGTCGGGCTAAAGCCCTTCTCGCAACGACGGTATGGGAATGAATGCGATGGGTTCCTGCCTTCGAAGGTATGACAGAGCGTTGGAATCCCCAAAAACAAACCGTCCGGGAAGACAGGACAGTAATACTATTCCCGAATCCCCGGACAGTTAATTTTAGAGCCAGAAAACGTGGCTTAGTGATCGCAAGCGTTACTGCCGCTGTCCAGATTACCACTAAGGTAATCCATGATAAGCTTGTCCGGCTTTTCAACCGGCACGCCCAAAATCACCAAAATCCCCTGATCTTTAAACAACGATTGTGCTTGCGATCCCATGCCGCCTGTCAGAATCAGATTCACACCATGCTCGCCGAGAAACGCCGGCAATGCACCCGGCTGATGACCGGGAGGTGGCAACATCATGGAATCAACAACAGTCTTCTTCGATTCATCAATGTCATAGATGGCAAATTGATCGCAATGCCCGAAGTGAGTGTTCAGATTTTCGCCCGATACAGGTATCGCTATGCGAAGCGAAGCTTTAGGCTTTTCTTTTGCCGTAACAATCGCTGGTGTACCAAGCTTAGCAGCCAAAATGTCAACTATGCCAGCGAACTCAAGGGCTGCCTTGGATTTCTGGAAATGCTCAATATAAGGCATGCCAGAGTCTGAGGCATCCACGATTTCCTTCTCAAGCGGAATAGCGCCGAGAAACTGCACGTGCATATCTTCAGCCATTCTCCTGCCGCCGCCTTCGTGGAAAATGTTATGGCGTTCGCCGCATGATGGACAGATGAAACCACTCATATTCTCAATGATGCCAAGAACAGGCACATTCATTTTTTGAGCAAAACTTACACATCGACGAACATCTGCAACTGACACTTCCTGCGGAGTAGTAACAATCAGCGCTCCGTCCGCGTGTGGAATCAATTGAACGATTGACAAAGGTTCATCGCCAGTTCCGGGTGGGGAATCTACGATGAGGTAGTCAAGATCGCCCCATGCAACATCTTTGATGAATTGCTTGATGACCTTCATTTTCAAAGGACCACGCCAAATGACAGCTTCGTCGCGGTTCTGAAGTAAAAACCCCATGGAAATAGCTTTGAGGTTGTCGTTGTATTTCATCGGCTGAATGCCGTCATCGTCCTGTTGAAGACCGCTATTTGTCAAGTGCAACATCTGAGGAACGCTGGGGCCATGGATGTCGATGTCTATTATACCAACCTTAAGCCCCTTGAGTGAAAGGGCAACCGCAAGGTTCACGGCTACTGTGCTCTTGCCAACTCCACCCTTGCCCGAAAGGACGAAGATGGTGTGTTGAATTCGGTTTATCCGAGCGGCAATCTCGTCGTTTTCCTGTTGCTCTTCGCTCTTCTTCGGCTGATCAAAACCGATGGGTTGAGCGTGACCCATGCCGTGACCATGGTGGTCATGTGTGCCGGAATGCCCACCTTCATGCAAACCGTCGTGACTACCGTGTTTAGAATCGTGCATTTCTTCTGTTTTTCCTTTAGTGTATCAAAATGAAATTAACTTAATGTACCACAGTTTTGTTTTGAATAATTCTCTCGACTGTTTCATATAATTTACGGCTAATGATGTCGCCAGTTGCGCGATGTCCAGCTTTATTCAAGTGTCCATCCATCGGAAAATACAACTCAGCTTCACTTGAATAGTCGCGTAAATCATCTAATAGTGAGATGAATGTAATATCAAGTTTCAAACACAAGCGTTTTAACTCATTATCAAGATACCTAATATCACCGCTTTGATTGTCCATGCCTCTGAGCATCTGGTATCTAAGTGGAATGGAAATAAGAACCAATTCCGCTTCTAGTGAATCTGCTAGGCATTTAATTTTTGTAAGTTCGTCATTGATAGTTGCCAATGCTTCATCTACTTGTGCTTGATTGTCTGCGGAAGTGAAATCAAATTTATCTGGACGGTTTTTATAGGCAAATTTATATACCCCCGGGACGACAAGTATTTTTTTGCCTATCCATTTTACAAAATGGGATCTCGCTTTTAAGGAATATACAACTTTAATGATTGGAGACAATGGTGAAATGTCATCTTTTATAGCTACGCCTTTAGTTGCTGCCTGAGTAGCGCTGGATGGTGTTTTGTCTGAATGACGCTCTAACCAACCGAGATTATCCCAAATATCGTTTGGTAGAAAGCCAATAGTGATAATGTCAGGATCAAGATTTACGCCAACTCGCTCAAAAAATATTCGTTCCTTGATTGTCCCGTAAGTGCTTACTCCCATATTTATAGTCTCAAATTGCCAATTCACTGGTTCTAACATGGTG
>CAZAGU010000300.1:0-2784 GCA_964484805.1 uncultured bacterium | reverse complement strand
CATGGGTTACCGAGGTTGATGCCATGGAGGGGTATGGCTGGTATGGAATATCTCTTGCAGAAGATGGTGGCATTGTTGCTGTAAATGGAAAATTTCATTTATACATACTTGACCTGGAAACTGGCGAAATTCTCTGGGATGAGCCAACCTACAACGCTGAATCGGCGGCAGTTCTTTCGGCAGATGGCGGCATACTTGTTGTCGGCTCGCTGTCTGGAAGATTAAGGGTGTTTGCGGGAGATGATGATCGAACATTTTTCGAACTTTGGCATTACAGCTTCACTGGCGCTAACAGTAGCTGGGTGAGCGCTGTTGCGGTCTCCCAGAATGGTGAATATGTTGTGGCAGGAACACTTGACTTCTATGAAGCCAGCGCCGGTGGCAGAGTGGCATTGTTTGACACATACGGATTTGGTGATCCTATTTGGATTGCCGAGTCTTTAGGAGATGAAATATCTAAGATAAAATTCAATGCCGATGGGACAATTCTTGTCGCAGGCACCTGGGGAGACATTGCCAATGAGACCCCTGATGTGCTTGCGTTTGAAACACACAGCCAAGATCCAATATTTCGGCTTATTACACCCGGCTCAATTTCCAATGTGGATATTTCTGATGACGGTTCACGCATTATTGCTGGCGGCAAAGCGGTGCATAATCGCGTTTTTGGGCGTGGCGGAAGATTTGTTGTCGCCGACATTGATATCCTTGGCGGAGTTGTTATTGGCAATGTTCAGGACAGCGAAGGCGAGCCTGTAGTTGGCGCAATAGTTCAGGTTGAAGATAATCCTTATCAGGCGCTAACAGATTTTGAAGGCTACTACAATCTTCGCGTTGAATTAGATGAAAACCAGGAAAGACATAATGTAGTTGCATCATCACCTGGCTTCCTCAATGGGATCTATGAAAACATTGTGGTGACTGAAGGTGAGATAACAGAAAATATTGATTTCGAATTGGAATTTGCCGAAGCCGCTCCTCAAGGAATTGATGCAACTCAGGGTGTCAGGAACACAATACGGATCAGTTGGGATGCCTATAACAACAGGGCTTTTCATCAAAATAGTCAATTAAAATCTGAGCTTGATATAGTGCGGATGGCGGTCTCCGGTGAGGCAATTCCCGAACCGAGTCCAACACCTTGGGAAGACAAGGTTGCTGAAAGCGTTCCGAGCCGTGACAATGCTGATGATGCTGAAGCAATAAATTTATATCGTTCACCAGTTCCAAATGGTCCATACCGTTTGATTGGAACTGTGGATGGCGACGCGACCGATTTTACCGACAACTACAGGCTTTTCCCCGGATCAAGCTACTACTATGTTATTTCCGCTGATTTCGGAGACGGCGAGAGTGCTTATTCCGAAGAGGTTACCGGCTGGGTTGACGATTCTTTTCTGATTTGGGATGCCGACCTCGCTTCAATGGAAAACACTCCGGACATAGACGGGATCATTAACGACGATGAATGGAGTGATGCTGTTGTGCGTGATATATCCGATGTGTTCGGATATGATGCCCTTGACACTGCTGGAACTGTCATCGCTTATATTGGATTCAGCGATGAAACAGACATGCTCTATCTTGGTTTTAAGTATTTCAACATGGCGGAACTGCAGCCTATAATTGGCGCAGGCATTTATGTAGATGATGACGGCGACGGCGAATGGGCTTATGATCGCCCCGGATCAGAAGGAAACTACTGGGCGTATTCGCGAGATGGTGAGCCTTGGTTGGCTTATCGCTCCCTGTCAGGCGCTCCGTATAATGGATCCAACTATTATGAATTTCCTGATCCTGCGGTGGCATTCAGCACCGAACGTGGGTACGTTGAGTTTGAAACAGCCATTCATTTAGGTTTTCGTGAATTACAGGAAATTGCGCTGTATCATCCTGATTACACAATCGGGCTTGGATTATTTGCCATGTACCGCGACCAGGATGAGATGTCGATTTTCAACGGCTGGTGGCCACAAGATATTATGTCAATCGTTTCCAATCCATATCAATTTGCTCAAGTGCACATACCAGCCGAACTAATTGTTCCTCCCGACAAACCGGAAGACCTCAGCATTGAGCTTGAAAATGAAGATTTGATCGTCAGCTGGCTGGATCCATTTTTAGGAATTAATGGTGCAGAACTTGATGACTTTAATGGTATTATAGTAAATCGTAACGGTGAAGAACTTGATTTCGTCGAAAGAGGGGAAGAGGAATACTTTGATGAAGAAGTCGAACATTCCGGCTGGTATGAATATCGAGTTGCCGGGTATGTGATGGATGACGAGGGCGTTTTCCCAGGTCCCTTCACCGACCCCGTTGGCGCTTATGCTGGTGGAGATCCCGAAATTGAGCTATTGTCTCAAGATGACGGAAGCGTGGAATCATGGTACATCGTTGATTCGCAGGGGCTGGACAATCGCTTTGCAGTGGGGTATCCGCTCAATGATTTCAGGGATACTGTCGCTGTGTACTGGATTGAATTTATTCCACGTGCTCAAAATCCCATCAATGTCTATATCACTGAGGATGACAATGGCGAACCGGGACGTATGCTCTGTGATCGCTTCCTCGTTACCCCTTCAACTACAGAAGAACTGTATCGCTTTCATTTCCCCGGGTTGACTCAACCCAAGATCATCATTGACCCAGATGCTTTCAACGACATTTGGGTCGTTTTTGAATATCTTGACGCGCCTCCTGGTGCTCCTGCAGTTGGCGTTGATGCTAGTTCTCAGGATGCAGTTTTCAACAAGTACTACCGAATGGAAACTGGATGGCAAA
>CAZAGU010000299.1:0-2785 GCA_964484805.1 uncultured bacterium | reverse complement strand
GAAATTCGAGCCTGGGACACATCAGGAAACTTGGGGACCAGCACAGGACTTGTAGTCACTGTAAAGAATAATCCACCTGAAGATAATACCCCCCCGGATGTCTGGTGGGTATCGCCTGAAGCCGGTTCAACATTGGTTGATTTAGTTACCTTGCGCTTGAGAGCTTTAGACGAGTCTACCCTTGATTCTCTAAAACTTTATAAAGACGGGCTATTTCACAGTTACGGTATTCATGTAAATGAAGAATGGACTTTTCTTTGGGACACGCATTCTGACTCGGATGGCGTGCACATCTGGGAAGCGCGAGCCTGGGATGCCGCTGGTAATGAAGGTCGGTCATCCGGATTATTAGTTCGGGTTCAAAATAACAATCAGCCTCCAGACGATGATCGCACACCATCTTTAGTACTTTGGAGCACACCACAATCGGGCGACACGTTGGAGGGTTTGATTACAATTCAGATTGAAGCTCTGGATAATGATCGAATAGATTCTTTGCGGATATATATCAATGGAGCGCGATCTTCGGCTGTCACACTAAGCGGTCAAGAAGATATTCGCTACGAATTCGATTGGGCAACGAGTGAGTACCCGGACGGAATTTACAACCTGGAAGCGCGCGCCTGGGATAGAACGGGGAATTTGGGATTCAGCGAGCCGTTGATGGTGACGGTGTGGAATAATAGATCAAAGGTAATCTGGGTGCCGGATGATTTTGAGACGATTCAGGCGGCTATAAATACTAGTCAGGATGGGGATACAATCAGGGTTAGGGCGGGAACTTATCGTGAAGGACTGCGTTCAATGGGAAAGGAGATATGGTTGGAAAGCGAAGAAGGTCCTGAAGTGACAATTATTGATGGCGAAGGATATAATGACGGAATACAAATTCTGTTTGGTGATTATTATCAAACGACAATAATAAGAGGATTCACCATTTATGGAGAGTTCTATTCACTACAGACCTATGGACCCAGTAGTGCCACTATATTGAATTGTATTTTCAAAGGACGAGTTCGTGTAAATTGGATGAATGGAATATGGTTAGGTGGTGGAGATGGGTATATTTCTAACTGTGTATTTGATAGCCTAAGTACTGGAATCGGCTTAACTTATATTGGTGGCAGAGTCGTTAATTCCATATTTCTCAACTGCGATTTAGGTTACAGACGATATGCGTTATGGAACAATTGGGTTGAGCATGATTACAACTTATTCTGGTCTAATCAACAAGATTACCGGAATGAGGAAAGGGCAGATAATGACGTTTTTGAAAATCCTAGATTCGTAGGGGATACTTACGAACTTTCCGAAGATTCTCCTGCATCTAACGCTGGCGATCCAAATATTTCGGACATAGACGGATCACGCTCGGACATAGGGGTCCATGGTGGACCTTATGCATATATAATTCCTTAATTTTTTATGGAGGTACATTATGCCAAGTTGGGCAAATCAACAAGGGCAGCAATTCGACGATGACATTATTGATTCTGGCATTCCGCAAGCTCATAACTTGCAGGTGCTGGGGCAATCCACTCTAAATGGTGGACTTCAAGTTGGCGCTGCAGGCAACCTAATGACACTCAACAGTGATGCCAACAGTTCCCGCATCGAAGCACCACTGAATGATGGCATTCTCATGCTCAATGCTGATGCTCCACTGGAGACTGGCGATGTCATCATCTCACACCCGGACAATCCAGGAGTCTCTGAACCGAACGTTATTGTTCGCTCGCCTCGCCTGCGGATAGGAAGCGAGAATCAGGCAGGTAATATTGATGCCAATGGTCAGGATGTTCCGCTGATGGGACAAACCTTAAACATTGGAACCCAACAGCGAACGAGCAATGTAGTTATCGGACGTACTGACGCAGCTAATCCTAACGCAAACGTCAAGGTTGACAGTCAACTCTTACTCGGAAATCAACCAGGACAAGGTGGAAGAATTGATGCGGAATTGGACGGAGCAGCAGCACGTAATTTGGAAGTGGGTGGTCAGAATAGCACTGCTGACGTGAACCTTGGAAGGGCGGGGCAGACAGTTCGACTTTCCGCTCCACTTAATGCAAATGGAAATGCGGTTTCTCTTGATGCTGCCGGCACGTTGCAGGTAGTTTCAAACGCCGTAGGTCATGGTTGGGGGGCTTCAGCAGACTTCGTCGTAGCAGGGAATGTAGTCGGCTGGTTCGATGCAGCCGGAATCCATGTTCAACCACCAGCCCCACCAGCTCCGTAAACTAAAATCCGGTCAGAAATGTGTAAGATTCAAACCAGTTGACAGGTGGCGTTCGCCACCTGTCAACTAATTATTTGGGTACTTAATGTTCAATACGGATTTTTCTAAGTCTCTGGTCTAAAAACCTGGTAAAATCATGTTGAGAATATAGTAAATACTTTCCTTCTTTTCCGACAACTCGAGGAAAATCAGGCTCATTTGCCCACCTATGTATCGTTCCGATTGAAACAAAAATATTGTATGTTTTAGCGATTGTGAGCATCTGTGACCGATTAATCAGAACATCCTTTTCTTTTGCCTTTTCCATCTAACTCACGCCAACCATAGATTTTTGTAGTGTCTTCAGCATAAATTCATCAATATTCAGAGCAGTTTCCTCTTCGAATATCAACGACCGCATTCCTTTGTGTCCCGACCGTCTCTGATGAAACTCAAGAAAATCAGGCGAAGCGTTCATGTCATCTTCGACCAATCGGTTCATCACTTGCATTGCTTCCCAGTATTGATCCGAAGTCTCGTCTGGATAGAACATGTCTATCCCCAGAT
>CAZAGU010000298.1:0-2803 GCA_964484805.1 uncultured bacterium | reverse complement strand
ACATTTGTCCAGATGTAAAGTCAAGTCATGGCTGAGCTAAAGGCATAACCGATATAAATAATACCATCATAATCCTTACCCTGTTATCCTTTCAACAATGACTTTACTCTACATTGTGCTTTGGGTTTGCCAAAGTAGTAATTTTACTTTTGACCATCCAAAATGTCGCCAATCTCCCTTTCCCCCTACACCTCATACACTTTCAAGACTTCGTCGCCATAATGATTGATAACCTTTACCGCAACTTTACCGCGCTCCGGTTTCGCGAATGGACGGCTTACAGTTGAATAGATTGCTGACCACGCCGACTCGTTGACCTCAACCCGCAATGCCTTCTTCAGCTTTTCATAAGGCTTGTCTGCGCCAGTAAAATAAGCGTGTCTGACGAAGAAGCTTTCATCGTTATAATCAGTGTCAATGAACCAGCAGGCAATGTCATCCGTCGATGAACTACGCACCTGACCAGTCGTCGGATCGTACACATCCAAGCCATGGATTACGATCTGGAACTGATTGTCCAGCGTCGCTTTAATCTCAATATCCGGCTCACCGAAGATCATAAACAAATTGCCCGCACCAGTCTTCTTCAAAAGTTCATCGCCCATAGCAAGATCAGGATTCATCTTTGCTGGCAATATCGTCAGCTTCCCGTATTGTTTTGTTTCTTCGCTAACTGAGGAGTCAAATGCAAATCCACACACAATCAAGGTGTCAAATCCTATTCCCTTCACTGCTTCCTTGGCAGCATCCTTGACTAAATCCGCGCTAACTGTTCCGTGCTCAGGACCAATACAAACGGCAACACGCTTGGCAGTCCCATCCTTCTCTGTATATTCGCCACTGGCATGAATCCATTCGCCTGGGAAAACATCCAGAAAATCAAACTTCAAACGCTCATCCTTGAAGGTATTCTGCACGCCTGCCTTCTTTAGATTGTCAATTATCATGCGCCCAAAGTCATCTGTTCCTATTTCATGAGTCTTTATCACAACATCTGGCATACTCTTATCGGTGAAACCTTCCTTAGCGCGTCCAACCTTTTCCTCAAAGGACAAACGACGGTGAGGTGACAGGCTTTCCATGGTATAGGGACCAGTGACCCGAACACGCTTTCGATCTTCGTAAGGCTGATCGTATAATGTTTCAGTCTCCGCACGACTGGCGATTGAAGCATCAATTTCTTCCTGGCGGTTGCGACGAAGTTGCCACCACTGCGAGTGCAGGTTGCGGGTTTCCTTCGACCATGCCTTTTCAGTCTCACGAGGAATTTCCCACTCTTCCCAGGTATTGCCAGTTGCCTGATTCAGTTTTTCCCGGATGGGCTCAAGCTGATCCTGCCACTTGGCGTGAATGATGTCTATCTCAGCATTATTAGCGATTGCCTTCAGTGTGATGTGCGGTACGCGCTTGTAAACGAAGCCCTTTCGGATATCGCTTTCGGTTATATATTCGGGCGGAGTGATGCCAGTGAGTTCTGTCTCCTTGGCGATTCCATCCGTGCTGTCCGACAGCAGGTAATAAGGATATTTCGCCGCCATAAGTCTGGTTCGTGCAAGAGCAAGCGCTACGCGGCTGGTGTCGATGGTTATCCAGCGCCGCCCCCATTGCTCGGCTACGTAGGCGGTCGCCCCACTGCCACAGGTTGGATCAAGGACGAGATCACCCGGATCAGTGGACATAAGAAGGCAACGACGGATAATCTCATTTGCAGTTTGAACTACGTATGACTTATCCGAAGCTGCTCCGATGCCAACCCAAAGACTATTTATTGGAAGAATGGGATAATCATCCAGATATTGCCTATACCTAACAGTATTCCCCTCAATTACCAGTCTGTTTTGACACGCAAGGGATCCAAGCCCCTTATAGGATGTCTTCCACTGTGTCCCAGCCGGAGGATAATAGCTATTGCCTCTGAAAGAGAAGGCATTTTGCTTTTCTATTCCCTGAGCATTCAAACCTAATGTACCAAATGCAACATAATCTGGATTTAAGCTAAGAAAACTTGTGAAATCAGCTCGCTCTTTTGAAGAGGCTTTCCTAACCAGATTTCCATCCTTTTTTTCAACCCAGAGATGAGATCCACAAGTTTCTACGAAAGAATTTGGATCCCGTGTTCCGTAAATATCATGGTACTTAAGCAAATCTTTGTTTTTTGAATACCAAAGAATAAAAAAACAACCTGTGTTTAAGTACGTTTTTGAAAACATGACTGATGCGCGTTTCACTGAGATTATACTCACATAATTTTCACTCCCAAACACCTCATCGAGAAGGCATCTGACCAGATGGACGTTTTCATCGCCGATCTGCACAAACACCGAACCGCTTTCTGTCAGCAGGTCATGGGCAACGACCAGCCTGTCGCGCAGATAGGACAGATAGGAATGTATGCCCAGTTCCCAGGTGTCGCGGAAGGCTTTGATCTGTTCCGGCTGTCGGGTCAGGTCTGTGGCTCTGCCGTCCTTAACGTCACGTTTACGGGTTGAAACCTGCCAGTTAGAGCCGAACTTGATGCCATAAGGGGGATCAATGTAAATCATCTGCACCTTGCCCTTCAGTCCTTCGCGCTCCGCCAGTGATGTCATCACGTTAAGCGAATCGCCGAGGATCATGCGGTTCGACCAGTTCTGCTCATGCTGATAAAAGTCGATCATATCCTCGAATTTGATGCCGTTAAAGTCAGCAAACAGGTTAAGATCAGGCTCTCGTTTGTCTTTTCCAGCCCAGCGCTTGAAGTCCTCAACAATCGCCTGCGGATGGATTTTTTCCTGAATGTATATGGGCACCGACTGCACTTCGA
>CAZAGU010000297.1:0-2808 GCA_964484805.1 uncultured bacterium | reverse complement strand
GGTATGACATAAGGAAAAATCCCTAAAAATCAAATCGCAATGACAGATAGGGATGAATGCGATGGATACCTGCCTTCGCAGGTATGACATAAGGAAAAATCCCTAAAAATCAAATCGCAACGACAATGCCGGGAGTAGGTGGCTTGCCCGGTTCGCCCGGACATGTTTCTCCTAATTCCCTTTCTCCCTAATCTGTTCAATCCGTTGTGAATTAAAAAAATAAGGAAGAATATTGATTGTATATTTTTGGTGATGTCAGTACATTCTCCTTAATTTAAATGAATTATATTTTTCGTTGCGCTATGCACAACACCATTGGATTCAACATTGATTTGTAAAAAGTAATTGCCAGACGGTAATCCTTCCGCTGACCAGTTGTAGGTGTGAGTGCCAGCAGGAATATTTTCCCGCCGGGTTGAAGTGATTTTCTGTCCGAGTTGATTGTAAACATTTATTTCTACATTGCCCGCCACGGATTGTTCAAACCGGACACGGGCGACACTGTTGAAAGGATTGGGGTAAACATCCACCAGCAAGGGATATTCGCATGGTGGTTCAGTAGCAAAAGGCGCAGCAAGCTCCCATTCACGGTCGCCGCCATATATGCCCAATCTTGGCGGACTGCCGCCAGTCTGACCGACTATCGCGAAATCTCCAGCGCCATCACCGTTGTAATCTCCGTAAGCGCCTTGTGTGCGATGGTATGCCCCCATATCCCAATCATCCCAACCGCTTAGCACCACAGCATATTCTTCATCAAGCCATGGTGATCCCAGGAAAATGCGCATGTCGCCACAACCACCCATCGCTCTACCAAACACCAGAACATCATTAGCGCCATCACCATTGGCGTCGCCTCCATAACACTTTGCGCCTCCTAAGGGCGCTACTGCTGGTTGCAGGCTTCGATCCGGTTCAAAATCAAGAGTGTCGCCACCGAAAAAGACCCAGGTCTCTTCTTCCCAAGCGGGATCCCCATAGCTTAGACCAAATCTCCAGTCATCATAACCATCACCATTGACATCGGAGAAAAAACGGAAGTATCCAAGGTAGTATCCTTCATAAGAGGAATCAGGATATGCGGTAAAAATGGGTTCTGGATTTATTTCTTCACCACCTAGTAATAGTTTAAAATGTCCTTGGTCAGGAACCCTTGAATCCCAAACCATAATTACTATTTCATCACAACCGTCTCCATTAAGATCAAATCCAGACTGCACACGTACAATATTCCAATATTCATCACCACGGAGGTAGAAAATTGAATCATCAACCGTTAAGTCAAAATCCTCACCACCGTAATAAATCTGTAGGCGGTTACTAAACACCCGTAACGAGTCTCTGAACATTGCATAAACCATCAAATCATTATACCCATCACCATTTATATCGCAGGGGACATCGTTAGTAATGAGATTAGCACCCACATCGCACCCATCATGGTCATGAAATTCCAAAGAATAGTCCGGTTCGGTATCCAACTGCTCTCCGCCTTCATAGATATCAATGTACCAATCTTGGATTTCGTTACCCGGGGTATGTGGTCCCCTATAATTCCCATTTTTAATGGCAAAATTATAGGGACCATTCCCAGTTAGATTTCCAAGATAGGACACATTCCATCCCATAGATTCAGCTTCTCGACGTGGTTCAAAGATCAGGTCTGGTTCGTCATCCATTGGATCACCACCGAAATACAATTCAACGATATTAATCGGATTTTCAACAGCAAGACGCTCACTTCGGTCATATACTTCATGGCAGACGATCAGTTCATCGCAACCATCTCCGTTCTGATCCTTAAGCCATGTAAACTCATGAAAATATTGCATGTATTCAGAACCATCAATGTTATAACGTGGTGCAACTTTGTGCCAGATTCGTTCCGGCGGATCATACGCCCACACCGGCGACGCAAAGGCAGTAAAAAAGGCTAGGAACAGGAAAAGTGTAACAGTAAATTTCATTATCATTTCTCGCTTGAATACAGGAATTTCGTGTACATCACAATAAGAAAGTTAGTAAAATATGCAGTGCATATCAAGGGGTATTATAGGGAAATATTATCTGGATGTGAAATGGAAATAGTTAGGAGGCTGGGTTCCTGCCTTCGCGGGAACGACAGCACCTCATTTAGTTCACATTGGGCAATAAAAAAGCTGCCCAAGCAATTTGGACAGCTTCAACTGAGCCACCGACTGGAGTCGAACCAGCGACCTGATCATTACGAATGACCTGCTCTACCAACTGAGCCACGGTGGCTAAAAATTTCTGATTTAAGCTTGAGAATTTAATGCCTCAGCAAGGACTTGTCAAGCTTTTTATGCCTGGCATTCATCAAGCGCGAATGGAATATCCTCCATCGACCACAATTGTCTGCCCGTGAATCATTTTTGCCTGTTCACTACAAAGCATAATTGCCACATCCGCCACATCTTCCGGCGTAACGAGCCTGCCAGCGGGAGTTTTTTCGAGGGTTCTGTCGAGGATTTCCTGACGATTCGGGAAAAACTTCAGCGCTTCAGTGTCAACCGCTCCAGCCTGTATAACATTGACGTTGATCCCACAGGGCGCAAGGTCTATCGCCAGATGCCTGACCAGACTTTCCAAAGCCGCTTTGGATGCTCCAACCGCCGCGTAATTTTCAATCGCCCGCACAGCACCGAGGCTGGACACCGCAATGATCTTACCGCTACATTGATTGGGGCTACCGATGCTCATCAGGCGCGCCGCATGTTGCGATAGTGGTAACAATGCCCGTGCGTTGATGTCCATTGCCCACTGCCAGTGGCGTGGGGTCAGCTCCCG
>CAZAGU010000296.1:0-2834 GCA_964484805.1 uncultured bacterium | reverse complement strand
CAACTTTTCCCTGCGGCCATCGCGGTTTTTGCCCGGCATTCACAAGATGTGCGTTAGTGATTATTTGATCTGTCAAGTTCTGTTCGTAAATTAATATGTTGATTGAAACAGAGGCAAGCTCTGCTGGCGAGCAACCTGCCAAGGGATTGGTCGGTGGTGACTCATTAAGACGATGATGTCGGGTGGGAGAAACCCTTACTGCCCATCAGCCTTCCAGTCATCGGATAAAAGATTTCCCAATGCCATAGAAAACTCACGCGAAAATCACTAAACCGCTCCATAGTAAAATCCAAATTCTGTCCAAAATGATTTGAAGACGTTCAATCGAGGGAAGGGGAAATGTCACCTAATTAACGTTTCTGATAATGTGAAAAATTATGGTGAGCAGTTTGCATTCAGACATTATGAGCATCTTTGGGATAGAACAGCGGACCCATAGACATGTTGTTTGGAAGGATTACATTAAATGGGAAATATTTTAATGTTCAGATTTTCACATTAAAAAAACAAAACATAAGATTTAGAGAAACTGAGGAGTTGTCATGAGTTTAGTATTTAAATACTATGGGCGTGAAAGATGTGATTTCTTCAAGGATCCCAAATTTAGATTTACCTTCCCTGCAGATATTAATGATCCACAAGATTGCATTCCAAAATTCATTATTCAAGATATCGAGAACTTGATGCTTCTATGTGATCGTCATCATCGCCTCATAGATAAGGAAGATGCAGATGATGAAAGTTCTAATAGTTCCAATGGTGAAGGGCGTGAGCAAAAAGGAATTGCCTCTGGAACTACGATGTCGATATGAGTTTCCACAGGGTGATCCGTCAACCAAACGAAGCGATACTCAATCTGATGCCGGTATTCATGTGATTTGAGGAAATACGGAATACGATTCATTGTGCGTAAAAGAACCTGTTTTAGTTCTTCATCATCATAGTAACATGCCTTGACCTCGTCTGGTAATCCGGGAATTTCAATATGCCCTATGTCGGTATAGAATATCTTATGCCGTAGATATATGCATGGCATCTCGTGGCTATCAATAATACCTGGAATATGCGCGGCGATTGCTTCAGCAAATGAAGTGCTGTTATTGATTTTGATGAAATATGCTTCACCAAATTGGGCACACAATTCGGAATCAAGAGTAAGAGAACCGCAGAGGATATAGGCATTATTGCCATGCTCTGCTTCGGCAGTAATCGTTTGTCCGGTTCCTTCAGCATTGGTGTGGACGAAAAATGTCCTTCCTTCTAAAGGATCAAAACGTTGTTCATCAGAATGTTGATGAAATTGTCGAAACGAACTGAGGCGGATTGCTCCAGTCGAAAAAAAATCCTCGCCGAAACACTTATCGAGGTAGCGGTAAATGGGTGGCGTCCATAGAAAATGCCTATAATTCTTAGTCTGATGATTCACTGATACCCCTTAAATGAAGTTTTCAACCATTGGGAAATAGATACTCAACCTCATGCTTCCGAACCGGGGCTAATATCTCCGAGCGTATCCGTGTGTAGAGGCAAGGCTATTAATTCTGAATGTAATTCGCTAACTCTCGGTCGCCAGTTGTGTCATCCCTCCAAAATAGTTGGCAGGTGGTGTAGTCTCTATCGGTCAACTGCCGGCCTTATCCAGCGTCACTAGAACTGAGCACGGAACTGAGCCAATATAGTGATCAAAGAGCGCGTTGTCAAGGATGCAATAAGACCTGTCCCTCGTCAAAAGTCCATCCGAGGCAAAACCTCCTGAGGTTTTGCTTGTGAAAGGTTGCTGTGGAAGTTACAAGGAGTGTAAATTTCGACTCGGAATGCGGCAGAAGAAGTTGATTCGCCAATTGGCAGGCTCTAATCACACTGAGAGGGCAGAGTTATCCCGAGGAATTCGGAAAAACGACTGGAGACTTCGAGAAGAATTATGCCGCGCGCCGATAGTAGCGATGATGAAGCCCACCGAGAATTGGTAGCTGAAATACATAGCCAGCCGCTGTCTGTTCTACATCACGCGGTTCTGGACAATCCTTGCCCAACGATAGATGAGTTCGCTAGATGTTGTAATATCCATCGATGTATTCGCGCAGGATTCTCCGAAGGTGCATCTCGTTGACTGAACTGAAATGTTCTGTGCATTCCCGCCGGATAGATCCGGTTATAGCTCTGAATATTGTGATGATTGATTGAAGCATGCCTTAATATAGCTTCGCTATTCGGGTGACCAAGGCATTTCCGTGCCGGATGGACTTTTGACTATGCAGAGGCACTGCAGCATCAGGACAGGTCAATACTGATGAAGAGGTTTATGATTTGTCCGGGCTGAGTTCATCGGAATGGCGAAAAGCTGTGAAGCGATTAATTGAACAACTGATGCCACAGCAGATGGAAGGGCTGCATGAAGAAGTTCGTGCAGCTCACCACAACAGACTGCGACCTGGATTCCGTGATGCCAGAAAATGTACGACTGTCGAAGAATTCAGGAAGATTTTCAGGGAATTCAGGGATGATTATCAGAGCATAAGTTCCCATTTGACCGAAGTTTTCAAGGCGAAGATATTGCCCGACTACCAGAACGATTTTGAGCTCATTGAAAAGGAGATAAAATCCCTCGACAAGATCAAAGCCATCTTGGAATCATCAGGGAGCAGCATCTTGAAAAGTCTGACCCGGCTGTTGAATCTACTGGAGGACTTCAGAATCTCACCCGAGGAAATATTAGAGGATGTGATAGAGAGTTGCAATGGAAGTTTGACTGATGTAACCGTTGACATTACCGGGTTACAGATACAGGAGGACAGACAGGCATCATTTTGTCAGAAGCAGCAGATGGTTGAAGC
>CAZAGU010000295.1:0-2874 GCA_964484805.1 uncultured bacterium | reverse complement strand
AGTCCATTTGGTGTGAAGACACCGATTTCATCACCGAGCGAAAAGGATTCGTCGTTGTAGGAAAATTCATTAATTAAAATGGAATGGTTGACATCGGTCTGCGTCCATTGAAAATGCGGTCCTTCTTCAGGATTTTCAAAGTCGTGGGTAAAGGCATCGTTATCGGACCTAACCGAAACGACCTGTATTTCCTCATCGAGATTATTGGTGATGGTTAAAACCAATTCACCCTCATCTCCGAGTTCAACCTCGCCGAATTCAAGGGATTCGGGATCGAAAATTAATGCCAGCACTTCGTTGCCAATACCGGCTCCATTAAGAACCAATTCAGCATCGTTAGCATTAGTGATGATTGTCAGAGCGCCTTGATAATTGCCTCCAGCTTCTGGAACAAAAACAACCGGAATAATGGCATTCTGACCGGGAAGAAGATGTACAGCATCAAAATTGACACTGAAGCCTTCACCTGTGGTGTAAACATCTGATATTTCCAGAATATCGCCGCCTTTATTGGCAACGAGAACACCAAACTCTACAGCTTCACCTACCAACACATCACCATAAGGAAGTGCTACAGGTGTATATGTCATTAACGCATCGCTGTCATCAAGGGCAGTAATCTGGCTTACGTCAAGTATTACCAATCCTGCATCCCAGTCAGCGACATAAGCGTAATCGCCCACGAGTTGGGTCGTGCGAGCTTCGCTGTCGGTGTCAAAGCTCGAAACCAAAGCAAGTGCCTCGAAATCAGCAACATCAACAACAGCCACGCCTGCCATACAGTCAGACACAAAGGCAAGATTGCCATAAACTGCAACATTCAGCGCTTCGCCAGCGGTGTTGTAATTTCCAACAACCTGCATTTCGTTGACATCAGAGACATCAACAACTGTCAAACCATGTGTCCAGTGGGACACATATGCAAGATCACCAATGACATCCAGACCATAAGCCCGGTCAATAGCGCGGGAGCTGATCAGTTCAGGGGCTTCCATATTGCTGACATCAAGCACCACCAAACCTGAGCCATCAGCTGTCACAAACAAAACTGATCCTTGAAGAATCATATTCACAGCATTACCGTTGACACGAGCGTTCGCTACAACTGCCGGATCGGTTGGATCTGAAATGTCAATTATCTGAACGCCTGATGCCCAGTCAGCAACGATGGCGTAATTGCCAGCGATAATGACATCTGCGGCTTGGCTGGGAGTGTCAACATTCCCAACCAGAGTGATGTCTTCCGGGTTGGACACATCCAAAATTACCAGACCGTTGTTCCAGTCAGCGACGTAAGCATAATTGCCTGAGACTGTAACAGCCGCGGCAATACCTGGAGTGTTATAGGAGCCAAGACCAGTAGGATTTTCTGGGTCGGAAACATCAATAATCGCCAGCCCTGAAGCCCAATCGGCAACGTAGGCTAAATTATCCAAAACAAAAACATCCCGGGCGCCACCGGGTGTGTCGTAGGCACTGACAAAAGATATTTCCGGTTCATCGTCTTGAACAACCGCGGCAAGATCGAGCACATTGAACAGGTTCACAGCCCATTCAACTCCACCCTCGCGGAATGTTGGTTCAGCAATGATTTCCCGTTCGGATGAAGCATCCCAAAAACGGTACTCGATTGTTTCACCATCGCCAAAACCATCTATTTCTTCTGTTTGTGCATCGTCGCCAAATGCTGTGCAGCCTACCGGCGGTTCACCATCTTGAACCACCACGGCACCAGCGCAGACACCACCAGGGGTGAAAACTGCTATTTCATCCCCGGCAACAAGCGACTCGTCGTTAATGGTAGCATTCTGAACCAGATTGGATGCATTAGTATCCGTTCTGATAAATTCGTAATGCTGACCATAAGCAGCTGAACTTAGCACAAAGATCGCCGCTAATAGGAAAACGAGTTTGTCACGATTCATGGGAAAACCCTTAATTAAGGAATATTTAAAAATGAATTTCTGTAAACATCAAGAGGAAAACTCTTCTGCAAAGTCCCTTAAAATGATTAAATTAAAGACTTAGGTCGTTGGGAAATTTCGGTTAGCAAAATCGGTGGTAGTAGTGCGCTAAGTAATTGCAAGGTACGCATTTGCCCGTGTAAAGCTGTGATTAACATCACAGAACAACCTCAATCAATGTTTAGGAAGCAGAATAATTCCGAAGCCCGTGAGGAAAAGCAAGTGTGTGGTTCTAAAGGCATAGTTGGTGCAAGGAGATAAAAAATGCAACGGCTTATCAACAATCACACAAGAAATAAGAATTTCAACTGTTGATCTGATTGCCGGTAAGAGCAATCCACAGAATTTGTGAATGTTGAAAAAGGCTTTACATCGTTCGTTTTAATATCTTACCAGAAACTAGGATGATGTAAAACGACAGAAAAATCCCTTCGCACCTAGAATTATATAATGATACAAAAAAAATAATATTATATCAATAAATTTTACATGAAAATACAAAATTCTAAAATGAAATCCACCCGCCGGTATACCCGGCGGGTGGATTTTTTGGAATTCAGCGATCTTTGCTGAGAATTACAGCTTACTTCACTAGCATAACCTTCTGGGCTTTGCTGAATGAACCGGATTCCATCCGAATCACATAAACACCAGCGGATGTGTTCTGAGCATCCCATGTGATAACATGGTTGCCAGCTTCCATCGTCGTGTTCACAAGATTCTGAACCAAACGACCATTAACATCGTAAACATTGATGTTGATGTTGTTCGCTTCAGGCATACCGAACGTCAACCGCGTTACGCTGTTGAACGGGTTCGGGTAGTTGCTGGAAAGATAGTAATTCTCCGGGACCGCGGAACGAACGGTTACATCAAGGGCGACAAAGTCGTCTGCACTGTAAACTGGAGT
>CAZAGU010000294.1:2137-2874 GCA_964484805.1 uncultured bacterium | reverse complement strand
CGAGGAAGCGAAGCGACGAAGCAATCTCATAAGAGTTCGAGAATCACATTTGCTACGATGGAGCGCATCAAACGCACCCAATTGTTGCTATCCGTCGTTGCGAGGAAGCGAAGCGACGAAGCAATCTCATAAGAGTTCGAGAATCACATTTGCTATGATGGAGCGCATCAAACGTACCCAATTGTTGCTATCCGTCATTGCGAGGAAGCGAAGCGACGAAGCAATCTCATCAGAGTTCGAGAATCACATCTGCAATCAATCGAGCGCGCCAAACGCCCCCCACTCTGTCATTGCGAGGAAGCGAAGCGACGACTCAATCTTATAAAAGTTTTTTCATAAGATTGAGTCGTACAAATCTATCCATGCCCCATTCATTTCATCAATCAACTTCGTCTTTCTTTGCCGAGAACCGCCTTTAATCTGTTTCTCTCGCGTAATAGCCGTTTGGATGTCATCGCAAACCTCATAATAAACCAGTTTTGTCAGGTTATACTTTTTTGAGAAACTGTCAACGAATTTATTCTTGTGTTCATAAATCCTTTTAACAAGATCGCTTGTAACTCCCGTGTAAAGCACTTCGTTTGAATCGTTGGTGATTATGTAAACGTAAGCGTTTTTCATTAAACTCTCATGAGATTGCTTCGTCGCTTCGCTTCCTCGCAATGACGGGAGAGATTTCTATTGCTTCGGCACTTCGAATATCGCCTGTCAGCGGAATCCTTCCGCTGTGAAGAATG
>CAZAGU010000294.1:0-2127 GCA_964484805.1 uncultured bacterium | reverse complement strand
CACCCGCCGCAATGACAATAGTAATTTCACCCCGGAATGCAGTCGCTTCCGGGCTACGGCTTCCTTCCGTCGCTGTCGTTCCCACCTTATTATCAGACCCTGCCAACCGCTACAAGGTTACGTCAATCTTCCCAGCCCAAAGGAGTTGGCGGTCATGATCATGTCGGAATTCATCGAGCATGAATTCAGCATCCGGCTGAAGAATGCCGTTGAAAAGTTCTTTGCCGTTCACGATGATTTTCACCGGCTGGTCAAGCTGAACCATGCGCGGGTGAATGTAAATAGAAAGACTGGCGACCCGCGATGTTTCTACAAAGAACGAATTCCCACTGTTTACTGCGCGAACGGCGGCTGATGGCTTTTCATAGACAAATTGATCGTAATGCCCAATGGGCGGGAACTTGCCGCTCAGCATGATCTCTTTGCCGTCGCGACTTACTTTCATGGTGAAGCTGTCGCCGCGCTGTTTGGTATCTTTCGCCCGTCCGAGATCTGCCAGGCTGGCGAGGGGAATGCCGTCGAACTCAAGGATATGATCACCTGCCAGCAATCCAGCGGTTCGCGCTGGTGCGTCTTCATCATCGGACAGACTCTCGACCAGCACCTTTGTATCGGCAAATTCACGGTTTGCCATGAAACCGACGGTGATCCGGCTGTCTTCGAGCTGGTAATTCACTTCCGTCTGCCATTCCGCGCGCTCAAGCGTTGTATCAATGCCCGTGATTTCGATCCAGTCAGCGCGACCATACGAAAGATCGTTACATTCCCAATATAGCTTGCTGGCGAAGGGATCGCGAGCATATTTTCTGATCCTGTCCGCCATCTTAGGCATTTCTAGGCGCAAATAGCCGTGGTCGTGGTGCGCGGTGTCATAGACAGTGTAGCTCAGCCGCGCATCGGTGGCGAGGATAATCTGCCGCAACGGATCGACAAACGCCGCCGCTGGATATAACCCATCAGCGCCGCCATTGACAGCGTAGATTGGGCGGACTGCCAGATTGTGCGGATAGACCTGCATTCCGCCGATGCGAGAACCGACGCCAATATGCCCGGAATAGGGGAAGATCAGGGAGAAATCGGTTGGGGCGAGGAAAGCGAAATGGTAGCTGCCAGAGCCACCATCGGAAAAACCGCTCAAGATCACGCGGCTGTCATCAATGTTATAGCCACGCTTGATCTGGCGGATGATGTCCGTCAGATAATTCATTCCCGTGTTGTTCCACCACAGGCAATCAAAACGAGCCATTGGTACGACGCAGAGCCAGTTGTTTTCGCGGCACATCGTTATGGCATCGAGATCAAGGAAATCATCGGCGGTTGAGGCATACGCTGTATCTTGGGTGATGAATTCCCGCCTGCCAACTCCACCATGAAGCCAAATGACCATTGGCGTTGGCGTGGTGGGGTTATAGCCTTCAGGAACGAAGACAAACCACGGGGCCTCGGCGGAATCATTCGCAGAATACAGATAGTGAACGAAGCCACCCAGTTGCTTTGACTGGGGATAGTCGCGAAAATCTTGTAACGCCTGAACCAGCGTGGTATATTCGCATACCGCGAGCTGAGCCACGGCGGAGACCGCTTGATCGTCGCTACCGGTGATCAGGTTGGCGATGAGGTCGTCGGAAATGCCAGTATTATTGTCAATCGCTAAAGCCGGGGTTGCGGATAAGATAAGGAGTATCAATCCGGCAAAAAGCGGGTTTTGGAAAAGTCGAATCATTTTTTCACTCACGAGTCAATTGGACAAAATCGCCACCTGTGGCAGGAATTTCTTCCTTATGTCATACCTGCGAAGGCAGGTATCCACCGCTTTCATCTTCGACTATGTGCAAAGCTCTTTGTTCACGGCAACTTAAGAATTTGCTTGGTAATTTCAATGTCTTCATGATCCATAACAACCCAATAACATCCTGCTGGTAGTTGTTGGCTTGAGGGGAAAAGAGCACTCAATGGTATCACATGAGAACCTGCAGACATTGAATTAAAGGCTCGATAGCCTAATCTGCGCCCACTCGGATCAAACAAGGCAATTTTGACATCTCCGGGCTTTTCCAGAGTATAATTGATGGTCATCTGATTGTTAAACGGATTTGGAAATGCCCCTAAGCTGTGACGCTCTGGTAC
>CAZAGU010000293.1:0-2880 GCA_964484805.1 uncultured bacterium | reverse complement strand
GAATACTCAGTAAAACAAAGTGTGCTATTTATGAAGCAAGTAATTATCGAGAATCCTATTTTAAATTCACCATTTGAAGCGCCTCAAAGGCATTTCCGCTTCGATGATGATGGCATCACAAACGATATTGTCGATGGTCGTCGGATAAGTACCTACTTCATTCCGATTCCACCGTCACGTAAACAGGGGAAACAAACTTCCCTTGGGCTTAGCGAATGGACTCATGACCGTTTAAAACCAAACAAAGAAATCAATCGTATCCGTGGACGAGTAAATATCTGGCGTGAGGGTGGCTATGCAGGAATCACACAGACTTCAAGAAGATTGCTTGCACACTGGAAAGACGCTGATCGGCATAAGCGATTGTTTTTCTGTCAGATAGAAGCTCTTGAGACAATAATTTACATTGCTGAAGTCGCAAAGAAGTTTAGTGATGTTTGGATTGAAAATTCTCTAAAACAACAGGCTGATGAATATAATCCAAATTTGTATCGAGTAGCGGTGAAGATGGCAACTGGATCCGGTAAAACAGTCGTCATGGCAATGCTGATTGCATGGCAGGCGTTGAATAAATTCTCTAATCCCCAAGCAAAATTATTCACTGACGCATTTTTAATAGTCACTCCTGGGATCACAATCCGAGACCGACTCCGGGTTCTTCTACCAAATGATGTTGAGAACTACTTCACACAATGGGATATTGTCCCGCCGGAAATGTTGCGTGATCTTGGAAGAATCAAGATCATCGTAACCAACTTCCACTCGATGCAACTCAGAGAAAAAAGCAAAGCCGGAAAACTCACTAAAGCCATTTTAGCAAAAGACAGTTCGGAGCCCAGTCCTTTCAAAGAGACAAATGACGAAATGGTCAGGCGTGTCCTTAAGAACTTTGGGAACAAGAAGAATATCATAGTAATTAATGATGAGGCACACCATTGTTACCGGCATAAGCGTACGGACGACAAAATAAATCTTAAAGGCGACGACCTTCAGGACGCAAAGCAACGTGAAGAAGCCGCTCGGATTTGGATTTCAGGCTTGGAAGCCATTCAGAGCAAGGTGGGAGTTCGAACTGTCTATGATCTTTCCGCCACCCCATTTTTCCTTCGAGGATCGGGACACCCTGAAGGAACGCTATTCCCATGGGTGGTTTCGGATTTCTCGTTGATAGATGCAATCGAGAGTGGAATTGTCAAGGTGCCGAGAGTGCCAGTTTCAGACGATTCGCTGACCAGCGATACTCCAACTTATAGGGAACTATGGTTAAGTATTAAAGACTCATTGCCCAAAGCAAGGCGAAGCAAAGCAAAATACAAAGGAGTTGAGCCTAACCTACCTGTACCACTTGAAGGTGCATTACAAAGCTTGTACAGTAATTATGAGATGTATTACAAAGCTTGGGATGAGAACGGGGAAGCTAAGGAAAAAGGGCAGACACCGCCTGTTTTTATTGTCATCTGCAATAATACCCTTGTTTCCAAATTAGTTTATGATTATATCGCTGGCTGGACTAAAAAAATCAATCCTGAGGAAAAAGTTGTCGTTCCCGGAGCATTGAAGCTTTTCAGCAATGAGAAGGACGGTAATTGGTTGCATAATCCGAACACAATCCTTGTTGACAGCGTCCAACTTGAATCTGGCGAAGCCATGACAGATGAGTTTAAACAATTCGCTAAACTGGAAATTGATAAATTCAAGGCTGAGTACATGGTTAGATTTCCCGGAAGTACCACCGAAACAATCAAAGACGAAAATGTACTTCGCGAAGTGATGAATACTGTGGGAAAAGCCGGAAAGCTTGGAGAAAATATCAAATGTGTCGTTTCTGTCTCGATGCTCACTGAAGGATGGGATGCCAACACTGTAACCCATATTCTTGGCATCCGTAAATTTGGCACACAATTGCTCTGCGAACAGGTCGTTGGACGAGGATTGCGTCGGCGAAGTTATGTCTTGGAGAAGAGAAACACTGTCATCAATGGGAAGGAAATTGAGATAGAATCCTTCGCACCAGAATATGCTGAAGTTTATGGTGTGCCATTCTCGTTCTTGCCTGTTTCTGGATCAGGCAACAAAATAACATTGCCGGCGGACACTACACGAGTTAGAGCCCTCGATGAAAGGAAAGAATGTGAAATTACTTTCCCTATCGTGTCCGGCTATCGGTACAAATTGCCATCAGAAAAGCTTGTAGCAACCTTCACCCATGAATCCAATTTCACCCTTTCAACGGCAGATTTGCCAACGAAAACCGAGGTAGCTCCCATTGCCGGGAAGGTAGTGTATCATACGCTTGATAGTCTTAAAAAGGCACGAGTACAAGAAATAGCGTTCCATCTGGCGCGTCTGACATTGGACGAGTACAAGGATAAAGATGGCATCACAAAACCCTGGCTGTTCCCAAGCTTGGTGAAAATATGTCAAAGATGGATGGATGAATGTCTGACCTTGAAAGACGATGTTTTTCCGGGAATGCTATTGCTGACCCAGCTTAAACATCAGGCTGTTGATCGCATCAAGGGAGCGATTGTGGAATCCATTGAAGGGGATAAAATACTGATGCCAATTTTACACCCGTACGAACAGACGGGCTCGACAAAATCTGTATCTTTCGACACAGCTAAACCTACATATCAGACTGACCCTGCGAAATGTCATATATCTCATGTAGTCGCGGACACGAATGTCTGGGAGCAGAAGATGGCGCAAACTCTTGAGGATATGGATGAGGTCGTTTACTATGTTAAGAATCAAAACCTGAATTTTCATATTCCCTACACCATGGGCGGGATTTCACGTTATTATGTTCCTGACTTCATCGTTCGACTGGATGATGGACAGCCTGACCTGCTTAACCTTATCATCGAAGTGTCAGGGCAA
>CAZAGU010000292.1:0-2882 GCA_964484805.1 uncultured bacterium | reverse complement strand
AAGGCCAAGAAATGTAGTATCTTAAGGACGTAGGTTTTTTTATGTCATATAAATTTGAATATGTGGTTAATAACATGAAGATCATCGACGCCCATGTACATTGTGGAAATTCGCGCCTGGCAGGAGCGAAGTACTACCCCAAAGATCAGATGTGGGAGGAACTGCGGGAGGTCAACGCCTCGGGGGCCGTCATCTTGGCCTTCCCTGAGGACATCTATCGCAACGAGAACACGCTCGACCAGAGGAACGCGGCGAACGCGTACATCCTGAGTATTGCCGAGGGGGAGCCGGACGTGCATCCCTTGTACACCGTATGGACCGACTATGTGATACCGGAAAACCTGGACCAATACGCTGGGATCAAATGGCACCGACACGCGAACGAGCCCGCCTACGACTACGACTGCGACGCCTGCGAAGCCTTCCTGGGCGAGATGAAACGGCTCGCGCTCCCAGTGCTTCTGGAGGAGGAGTTCGACAACACGGCGAGTTTCATCGAGCGCAACCCGGAGTTGACGGTCATCATCCCTCACCTCGGCGAATCCAACGGCGGCGAGAAGAAGATGGACGTGTTCTTCGACAACCCGAAGGTCTTCTTCGACACCGCCATCACAAACGCGAACGAGCTACGCCGGTTCTATGAGGCTGTCGGGCCGGAACGGCTGATCTTCGGGACGGACTATTCGGCTTGCCGGCAGTATGTGGACAATTCGCTGCCGACCGCGCTGCGGCGGCACGCCGACCTGGGACTGCCGGACGCGGAATTGGAGATGATCTACAGCGGAACCATCGAGCGATTGCTTGGAATCCGGGCGTAACGGAACGTGAAAGGCGATGAAAGATGGACCTACGTGGATTCAAGACGTAAAGCGGTTCTTCCTTGCCCGTGAGACACCGAGTGTGCCTTATATCAAAATGCCCAGCACACTAGTTTTCACGCTAAGTTCCTTTTAATCACACCTTTGTCATACTCAAGCTCATAATGTGATACTTGCGCAGGTACGTCCCCAACTGTTTTCAATGGCGCGAGGTACGAGCGTCCGTCTGCATGGCTTTGTTATGAGCTGTAGGTAGCTACAAATCAGTAATTCAAAATGAGAAAATTTTGTATTGTTCCTTTGCCGGGACAATTGAAGGGTCATGAAATGTAAAAACATTTTTAATGCTTTTGTTCAAACTCTTTATGAATAATCGGTTCTTTTCCGCATTATGGTAAGTGCCAATTGGTATGTCTTTAACTATATTTTCATACAAATAAGCTTCGTCACCTGTGATAATTATATCACCTTCAGCACTGTTGACCTTTACAATGCTTGATCCTGAAGTATGTCCTCCAATTTTGACAACTGAAATCCCAGTATTTCCAATTTCCAACTTGTCATTAAATTCAACAATTTGCTTGCCGAATCGCGATGTGTCCATATGTTTACTCAACCCTTTTAATTCATCTGATTGAATAAATATAGAGGCGTGGGGGAACTTGCTTATATTACCAACGTGATCGAAATGAGCATGCGTGATAATCAGGTCTGTTATTTCCTCTGGTTGTATATTGTTGTTTTTTAAGATCTTGAGCGGATTTTCATAATTTTCTATTTTATATCTTTCGATAAACATCTCGGTTGAGAAACCCGTATCCACTAAAATAAATTTTCCGCTATTCTTAATCAGGTAAAATAACCACGAAAAAGGAACTAATTCATGTCTATTATCCTTATAAAATATTTTTTCAGTACTGAATAAAGATTCGCCATATTTAAACGCGATAATTTCCATTAGATTTCCTCGTTTTAGTAGAGCCGCCGGTCTTTCTCTAGAATATCCCAGTTCATCATTCCGCGTCTTAACGTGCTCTTCAGCGACTGAGGTACGAAGTCTGCTGAAAGGAGACTAATTGGGCCAGTTATCTGCAATTCTTACCAGCCGATCACTCAAAGCTGTTCAGAAAGCCCTGCCGGTGGCGTTGGCTCATTCCAATGGTCCACACATCAGACCCGTCTCCCGTATCGGTCTGCCGCACGGTTCGGAAGGACATCGCGGATCGGTCTGCGAGCGGCGCAATCCAGTCGTGGCTGCCGACCGCGACGGCTTTGGTCCACCAAGGCTCCCGCAGGTGCAGCGCACGAGCACAGAGCTCGTCAACTGTTCGCTTGTGCCAAGTGCGGAAGTTTGCCACGTCACCGCATGCCACAAGTCGGACCAGCGCCGTCTGATCGATCAGATTGCTATCCGGCAATTTTCCCATCAGTTCGCAACAGCCCCCCGTTTCCCAGGCCGATGGATGCTGTACTACACCGGCCCGGACCATGTTCATGTCGACATAAAAAAGACACCGACCCAAATGTGAACCGGACTGAACCAACGTAACATGGTAACGGTCACCCCAGTATGCCCCATGGCGTTTCTTGCGGCGGTTATAGTCCTGCGCCGTTGTCCCCCCCAGAAACTGCATCAGACCTGTGATTTCGGATGGACGTTCGGACCAGATCAGAAGATGGCTGTGGTTCGAAGTCACGACATAATTAAGCAGAGATACCGCGTGTCGTGAGAGCCCCTCTTCGAGCCGACGTACATAGTTCCGCCGGTCACACTTGAACTTCAACAAAAAATCCCCGTTGGCACAGCGCTGGGTAATGTGGCAACAGGCCCCATCCGGACCGAATCCCCGTCTGCGTCGTGGCATTTCACCAGCTCCTTCTACATAAATCCTCTGCAAACCAACCTTGACCGTCGATCAATTACTGGTGACTATACGACAGAGCCGACAATTTTCAAGAATTGTAAAAAGTTACTGCTTTGTGAAGCAGGTGATACCTATCTATGCATCACAATACATTATCAATAAGCAGATAACATCGCGCTGACCCCGGTTGCCGTTCCAG
>CAZAGU010000291.1:0-2922 GCA_964484805.1 uncultured bacterium | reverse complement strand
TCAAAACGAGCGACGTGAGTTCTCGGTCTTTCCTTTCGACCCGGACTCGGATAGCTTGAGCATTGCTTGGTGGCTGGATGGTGATTCGCTGGATTGCCAAACTGAAGCCTTATCGCTTGATTTTCCCGACCTTGGCGAGCATTCTTTGACCACCATCGTCCACGATGGCATCGAAGCCGATACTATCCACTGGCAGATCACAGTCAACGATCCCGGCGGCGTGTTCGACCGAAACGCCATCCCGACCGAGCTTGCGCTGTATCCACCCGCTCCGAATCCCTTCAACAGCACCACCACCATCGGCTACTCACTTCCCGCGGCGGGGAATGTGTCGCTGGCGGTGTATGATCTTGCTGGTCGGCTGGTGGCAAACCTCGTTGATGGCGTAAAACCCGCCGGAGCGCATGAAGCCGTATGGGTGGCGGATGGCATGGCTAGTGGGGTCTATGTGGTGAAGCTGGATGCTGGAGAAAAGGCACTGATGAGCAAGGTGGTGTTGGTGAGGTAACTCCCCGTCATCCCCGCGAAAGCCGGTATCCACCGCATTTATCCCTGTTTTCCCCGCGATGCAGTCGCTCACGGGCTACGGCTCTAGCCAAGACTCACTGGAATGACAGCAACTTTACGCCACCATCATACCTTATTTTCTCTCCTCATCCCCAACTTGATTGGGGATCCAGAAAAACGTTTTTAGGGTTATTTTTCCTTATGTCATACTATCGAAGGCTATCGTCCGTCGCTTTCATCCCCCGTCGTCATTGCGAGCGAAGCGAAGCAATGACGGGGAGGGTTAGGCAGGTATCCATCGCTTTGAGATTGCATTTTCCCTAATCTGTTTAATCCATTAAATCTGTTGTGAATTAGCGACATAAGGAAGAAATCCCTTGACAATGTGGATCTGGGGTGCGTTCACATTATATTTATTATTACAAGCTGAGACATTACGTCGAAAAACGGTGGAGATATGAGAAAAACATTGCTAACGGTTTTTATTTTGGCGGCGATATCGTTCGTTCAGCTGGCGCTCGCCGATGAACCTTACCTCCCTTCATGGTTCTGGCAGCCTCCTGTCGATCAGGATGTGGAGGTCGAAGTTGGCTACGCCTTACCTCATGTAGAGATAAATTCCAGCTTTGAGGAGGCGTTCCTTGATGGAGCTTGGCGGTTGTATCTGAATCAAGGATGCCGGATTGTGGGCGAGAAAGGATCGATAACATCCGGAGTGGGCACTGTGCTGATGGGAAACACCGTGCATTGTATAGTGGATAGCGCCGGATTTGCCCCTTTCGCCGCGCATGTGGTTCGGTTGGATTCATTTATCACCCGCGAAATTGCTGTGATGCTGGTGGGATTGGGCGAAGTGTCCTTCAGCCAGGAGTTGAAACCTTCCCCTGCAGGTGATATATTTGACGTTGACAATGATCGGTTCACGCTGGTCAGCACCTCGCCTCCATATTATCAGCCGGTTTCGAGCTGGCTTGAAGCGGAATCGGTGGCTCGGCGGGATGCGGCGTTTTCTGTGGCAGTAAAGCGGAAGAGTGTCGGGAGGACATCGGACAGTAATATCAGCCGAGCTGTCGCCGAGCAAACGGATGTCTGGGTGCATTCATTTCGGACGATTGGCCGCTGGATAGACCCTGAAACCAGTAACAGGATGGTGAAAGTGACATTCAATGGCTATCCTTTGAACCGATAGATGTCCGCTGTTGATGATTTTTACGATTTAAAATTGTTTTGCGCCAAATATTTTTCCAAATGAGATGCTTTTTCGGATTTGATTTATTATACTATAGACCCACGATTGAGGGAGGGTCTTGAGTCGTGGTTGTTCTCTAAAGACAACGCTGATGGTTCGCGCAGGCACGCAATCGAGCTGGTTGATGTCGTCAACCGTATATGTGACAACTTAGATTTGCTCACCTCTATGCCGGATAACATTACCGGCGTTTTAAGCGAGTATCGCGGAATTCAGAATGTTGAAGAAAACAGCCTATCGACAGTATCCTTAAATCGTTTGTTATTTGAAATGCATTATCGAGAATATCTGAAATAAGATATTTCATAATGCGGCGGTAATTTTTATTTCGCATGGTGACGTATATCTGATGTAGGAAGTGGTGATTGAGGTTGATTTGCAGAATTTGAACCATTTCTTATTTGAGGCGAAAAAAAAGAATTAAACTGTTGCATTTCTGATAATGGTTTTCATATATTATACGATCGCACGCGGAAAGCCCTGACAGACAGCTGGCTTGATAATTTAAATGTTGAGTGTTGAGGCTACAGGCTTAGGGTGAACAGTGTGTGATTTTTTTTCTCTTTTTTTCCTTGTTCTTTAGAAATCAAATAAGATTGCGTTAGGATAGTTAAGCAAGTTTTAGAGATCGTTGAAAGTCTTTGAAATAACGCTTGACAATCCGAATCGAAATCCTTAGATTATATTTCGTCTTTGAAATGCACCTGCTTCGGCAGGTTCACCAGAAGATAAAGTTCTTTGACAAATGCGCGCGGTTAGGCATTTCCCCAATGTCTAACTTCGAAAACAAAATCGATAGTTAATTTATTCCGTTATATATTTTTTACAACGGAGAGTTTGATCCTGGCTCAGGACGAACGCTAGCGGCACGCTTAACACATGCAAGTCGAACGCCAAAGATCAGCTTCGGTTGGTTTAGTAGCGTGGCGGATGGGTGAGTAACGCGTGGGCAACTTACCTTTGAGTGGGGGATAAGCTCGGGAAACTGAGTACAATACCGCATGAAGTCTTTATGTCGCATGGCATTTAGATAAAAGCCTTCGGGCGCTCGAAGATAGGCCTGCGTCTTATTAGCTTGTTGGTGGGGTAATGGCCTACCAAGGCTACGATAAGTAGCTGGTCTGAGAGGATGATCAGCCACACTGGGACTGAGATACGGCCCAGAC
>CAZAGU010000290.1:0-2924 GCA_964484805.1 uncultured bacterium | reverse complement strand
CCGGCGAAAGCCGGTACCCAGAATTTCATTTTTCAGGGTCATTCATCCTTATGTCGTTACTGCGAAGGCAGGTATCCATCGCTTTCATCCCCCTCCCTTCGTCATTCCCAACTTGATTGGGAATCCAGTTTTAAACTTTCAGGGTCATTCTCCCTTATGTCATATCTGCGAAGGCTGGACTCATCGCATTCATCCCCCATCTGTTTAATCCGTTAAATCTGTTGTGCGTTCCCATTACTTCACCAACACAACCTTCTCCCGCATCGGCACGCCTCCAGCATCCAAACACACCACATACACCCCACTACTCACACCGTCCGCCACCCACACCGCTTCATGCGTTCCAGCCTGCATCACGCCATCGGCAAGCCGTGCAACTTCACGCCCTGATAGATCATACACCGTCAGCGAGACCGCTCCCGCCGCGGGCAGGGAGTAGGAGATGGTGGTGGTGGAGTTAAAAGGGTTCGGCGCGGGGGGATACAGCGCTAGTTCGGTCGGGATAGCGTTCCGGTCGAACACGCCGCCGGGGTCGTTGACGATGATCTGCCAGTGAATCGTGTCGGCTTCCACGCCGTCGCGGACGATGGTCATCAAGCTGTGCTCGCCAAGATCAGGAAAATCAAGCGATAAGGCTTCGGCAGCGCAGTCGAGGGACTCGCCATCGAACCACCAAGCCACGCTCAAGCTATCCGAGTCCGGGTCGAAGGGGAAAACCGAGAAATCGCGTCGCTCGTGTTGATTGACCGAGATCGCCTCTTCATGCGGCATCCACCACCAGACGGCGGATCGGACATCCACAGCCCAGCGAACCGATTCGCGCTCCTCACCCCAGATCGCCTCCGCTTCAACAGCCCATTCACCAGCAAGGTCGAAGGTAACATCAATCGAATCCGCTTCGCCCAGATATTCGTGGTCGTTGTCGCGGTTGACCGTTGACCACTCGATGGTGGGCGCATCCGGCTCGACGCAAGCGACATCAATGGTGAAGGGGAGTGTGCTCCCACGCCTGACTATCATTTGCAGACTGTCGGGTAATATCTGACGGATGAAGAAGTCGTCAACCGTGATGTGCCAAGTGATGGCGGCGGTGAATTCGGCATCGGAAGCGCGGCATTGAACTTCAAATACGCCCAATGAATCGAAGACCATTTCAAATTCTGTATTTTGCCCACGCAACGTATCGGCGTAATACCAGGCATAGCTTAGCTCATCGCCTTGCTGGTTCACAGCTTCCACAGAAAATGCAACAGTGTCACCAAGCAATGTAGTAAACACAGTGTCTTCAGGCGACCAAGCGATGAAATAAGGACCGAGAATTTCGGGCTCTAGTTTGACGATAAGACCATCAGATCTTCTCTGGTTATCCCGAAGAAGAATTGTTCCAGATGCCAGGATGGCATTATTATGCCCGTTAATTACGGATTTTAATGAATTTGAACTAACTGCGTATTCAACGCCATCATCAAAATCTAAAAGTTGACGCCAACGTACTTCTCCACCGGGATTGATGCGATATACAACATGTCTCGAACTTGACCCACTCTGACCTACAAGGATAAAATCCTGTTCAGGGGTTCTACAGACACAACGACAATTCTCATTCATCCCCTCAATCGGATATCTATGATGCCAAGCGGCACCTCCATTATCTTCAATTTTTAAAACTGCTACATGATAATGGTGGTAATCATCAAAATTATACCAACTGCCAGCTATTAGAAATCCATTATCCAGAGTTGATTCAATTGAATGTGGTGTGTTGCCAATATCTGATTCATAAATATTTGTCCAGATTACTTCACCGTTAAAATCGACCTTTAGACAACACCAACGCCGATCCCAGCCCGCACCATTGTTAGGTCCTGTCAACACAACACCACCATTTGTTTCTCGCATTCCGCGGAAGGATGCTGGTTGCTGTCCGTAAATTTGTGACCAGATAGTCTGTCCATCTGATTCTATCATCCGGATATGTCCCTCACGCCTATTGCCTTCTGTGAAAGTACCACTAAGTAGGAATTCGCCACTTTTTAGCTCTATCACGGAGTGGCATCCACCAAAGCAATAGACCTCCTGCCACACTAACTCACCTTCAGGGTTAATCCTAATCGCACCGAACTGTGATTGCCCTCTATCATCGTCAATTGTGCAACCCAAAACAAAATCACCATCATCGGTCTCGATAATGGAATTTGCACGTCCAGCATCGAGGATTGAAGACCAGATCAACTCACCGTCATCATCCACACGGATAATCCATACGCGGTAATTACTCCCACCGCAGGCAATATACCCGCCGTTGAATACCCGATAAATATCCGCAAGATGTTCGTTGCGCACCCCTCCAGCGTCATAAGTCCGCCACCAAGCGATGTTTGGTTGGGCAAAGGAAACCTGAAGTAACAGGTGCAACAATAATATAACCAACAGTCTTTTAAACACTTCCTCACCTATAACATAGTTTTAGCCACCTCACCTATATTAGGGTGAGGTGACTAAAAGAATTCACTAATCAAATGGAACGAGATCCAAAACCATATCTGGTAGGACAGGCCACTGTATATCCCACACAACTGGCGGTTCGGCACCTTGCCAATCTAAGTTCTCTGGGTTATAATTAAATCTGACACGGACAGCAGTGCTCGAAAAGTTAAAAAACATACTGGAGAAGGCTGTTAAACCTGGATTTGGAATAAGCTCTTTAGTGGCAATTACTTCATTGTTAGCATTGAGCAATTCCGCTGTGGCATCGATATCGTATGGATCGATATTATCTCTCGCCCAATTGACGGTTATCTTAACAATTAGTTGATAGTCCGCCCTCGCCTCCTTGTTGAGGACATGCACACCCACTCCCACCGCGCCGGCAAACAGCGCGACCATCAGCACGACCATGATGATTTTTTTTATCATTTCACTCC
>CAZAGU010000289.1:0-2925 GCA_964484805.1 uncultured bacterium | reverse complement strand
AAAATCTGGGGGCCATTTAATCGCTCGCTATGACGGCGCAGGTAGGGATTTGTAGTTCGGAAGCGACTGCATTCCGGGGGGAAAATAATTAAGCACCAAGGGCACAAAGCTTTGTTTTGTGAACAGTGTTGAACTAATTCACAGCGGAAGAATTCCGCTGTCATCCTCGCGAAAGCGGGGATCCAGATTGAGAGTTTGGCGATGGAGTTTATCCTTGGACAGCGCCTGAGTCCGGCGTGATATAGTGCGCCTCACGAGTGGCGGCCACCAGACCACGCGCAAACTGGTGTGTGTGAAGTAGGGGATTAGGCATTCCCACGCAGGAGCATGGGAACGAGTAACGCCCACTAGTCCACCTTGTTCCCATGCTCCTGCGTGGGAACAATTATTAACTGGATACCGGCCTTCGCGGGTATGACAGCACAGGGGCGTTTGGCGTGCTCGATGATTGTGAAGATGAATCTCGAACTTTTATGAGATTGCTTCGGCACTTTGTGCCTCGCAATGACAGATTGGGATGGTTGCGGTGGGTTCCTGCCTTCGCGGGTTTGACAGCAGTTGTGTAGTTCGTAGCCTAGACAATGGCACTCCAGAAATTCTATTGACACTAAACGCTTTGATGGTTTCACTCCGCTCGTAAAAGCAGTACTTTCAAGAAGTGTGATAAATATGTTAAACATAAAACAAAAAGGGAAATCATGAAATTTCTTATCCCTGTAGATACTAAGGATTTAAATGCGAGAATCTCCAAACTATTTGGATTTTCACCTCATTTCTTAGTTATAGACTCAGAAACAACGGAACATCATTTCACAGATGGAGTCAATCATGAAGAACCCAATCATGGGCTGGACAGATTTGCAAACCAGGACATTGATCGTGTAATTGTTCGCAATATTGGACCACAAGCGTATGAGGATGTCACCGACATGGGTTGGACAGTTTACTCTTGTCACGGAATGACACTCAATGAAGCTATTGAAAAGGTGAAAAACGATGAAGTTCAAATTCTGGGCAAGCCAACCATGAAAGTGAGCATCCATGATAGGCATAGCCGGGAAAAAGATAAGTAGCTTTGATTTTCTTGTATGAAAAAAATATTTGAGATGATGGGTGATAGGGTCGGAACATGTCCAGCATATCACTCTTATTCTTTAGCTTGACGATTTTACTGGTGAAATGCACAAAATAGTAACAAATTTTTTGCAATTCATCAGAAACGCGAAATGGAGGCATCACGCATCCTGTACTAATAGATTTCGGAGCCATCAAACTGCACAGCTACGGCTTGATGGTGTTCCTCGGGTTCGCGCTGGGAACGTGGCTGGCGACAGCCATCAGCAAAAAAGAAAAGGTTGACCCAAACCTGATAATTGACGCTGTGATGTGGGTTCTGATTTCGTCAATTATCGGCGCACGGATCACTTACGTGGCATTCCACCTTGATGAATTTCAAGGCAGATGGCTCGATATTATCAGCCCGTTCCAGAGCGACGGCACAATCGGCATCGCCGGGCTGGTGGTTCTGGGTGGTTTCGTCGCGGCTGTGCCGGCGGTCTGGTATTTTGCAAAAAGAAAAAATATCAGCCTGCTGAAATTGCTTGGCATTCTTGCTCCGGGAGCGGCTCTGGGGTTTGGCATTGGCAGAATTGGCTGCCTGCTGAACGGATGCTGTTTCGGTGTGCCGACGGATCTGCCTTGGGGGATGGTTTTCCCGCAAACATGCTCAGCGGGATATATATATCCACATGAACATATCCACCCAACACAGCTTTACGCGATTATCTACAACTTGGCGATTGCCGCGGTGTTGGTTATGCGCCGGACTCGCGTTAAATTTGAAGGCGAGCTGTTTGCCTGGCTACTAACGTTATATGGATTATTCCGCTTCGCCAATGAGACCGTCCGCTACTACCGCCCGGGAATGATTTTGCTCAAGCTGGGTTCATTTGATCTGACGCTCAGCATGGTCATCTCGCTCGCCATGTTCACTGCTGGAGCAATATTGCTTGCACGTGGATTTAAACAAAGAAGCAAAACAACTTGAACGGAAAACTAATCGTATTTGAAGGCATTGATGGCTCAGGCAAAACCACTCAGGCGCAGCTTGTTCATCAATTTCTCAAGGATAAAGGCATTCTCAATTCGCTGTTTCGCGAACCCGGCGGCACTCCATTGGGAGAAGCTATCCGTAAGATTCTGCTGGCGCGTGAGGATTTCCACGGCGGCATCGGTTCAACAGCTGAGTATCTGCTCTTTGCGGCGGCGCGTGCCGAGCTATCACGGCTGATTATCAAGCCAATGCTGGATAAGGGCATTACGGTGCTACTGGATAGGTTCGGGTTATCATCGGTGGTGTATCAGGGATATGGGCGCGGCTTGGATGTCGATTTCATCAAACAGGTGAACGACATGGCGACCGTAGGAATTCAGCCTGATCTGGTGATGCTGTTTGATCTGCCGGTTGAGACGGCGCTGGCTCGCATCGGCAGTTCGCAGGATCGCATCGAGCAGAACGGCGCTGAATTTTTCAGCAAGGTCAGGGATGGGTATTTGCGGGAAATTAAGACTTATGGTGATGTGGGGAATGTGATTGACGCATCAGAGAATGTAGAGGCTGTGCTTGCACAAGTTCAGGCTGTTGTTGATTTGCTGTATGCGTGATGGGGAGCGACCTCATCTAGGGCTGAACTTTAACCACCAAGAACACAAAGCGCACAAAGATTCTCCTTGCGAAATGTGTTGCCATTGAGTGGCGAGGAAGCGTAGCGATGAAGCAACCTCATGAAGAGTTCGAGAATCACCTTCACATTCATCGAGCACGTTAGACGCTCCTTGCGCTGTCGCTCCAGCGTAGGCTAGAGCCCAGTGCTTTAAAAACGTCCAATCAGGTTTTCTTCCTTATGTCATACCTGCGAAGGCAGG
>CAZAGU010000288.1:0-2963 GCA_964484805.1 uncultured bacterium | reverse complement strand
GCCCATGCACACAGCAACACGAAAAGAACGCGCCGAACAAAAGAAGTGCCAAATGCTATTAAAACCAATGCGCCTGTGCACAAAAGATGACCGCAAAAAGGACCGGACACACACGTGGATCCTAGCACCCGGGAGGCCCAGCGATAAGGATAACGGTCTGCATGCGCCCGCACAGCTTCCCCTCGCCCGCTCGCACGCACGGCAGGAAACGAAAACGAAGAAGAAACAAAGCCGATCTGCCGGTTACGGGGAATCAGACAAGCCGGACTAACTGTAGAAGAATTCATCGGGTTAATCAAATAAAAACAGTCTCCCCTTTCTTTGTCAAGAGAAGGGGCAAGGGGATGAGTTGGAGTTTAGCATGGAACATCTAAAACAAAGATTAAATATATTAAGGGAGAGTCTGGATCACGCAAAGGTGTATCTTTGACTACTCCAAGAAACAGAAAGAAATAGAGCAGTTAGAAGAAAAGACTTTAAAGCAGGACTTCTGGCTGGATAACAGAAAAGCCGCCGGTATCATAAAACAGATCAAAAGCTTAAAAGATATCATCACGCCTCTTGATACTCTTATTAAAGAAACAGATAATACTTCGGAACTGGTTGAACTTGCCTTATCAGAGAAAGATAACTCAATCTCTTCTGAAATTGCCGCAGAGCTTGAGAAACTGGAGGAAGATTATAAGAAATTTGAAGTAACTTTAACTTTAAGCGGTAAGTATGACGGAAATAACGCTATTATGACGCTTCATTCAGGTGCGGGAGGTACGGAGGCATGCGACTGGGTAGAGATGCTTCTGAAAATGTATGTCAAGTGGGCGGAAAAAAGAGGTTTTAAAACAGAGATCGCTGATATTCTGGCAGGTGAAGAAGCGGGTATAAAAACCGTGACAATTATAGTTAAGGGTGATTATGCGTATGGCTATCTGCGTTCGGAAATAGGTGTGCACAGGCTTGTAAGAATATCTCCATTTGATGCAAATAAAAGAAGACACACCTCGTTTTGTTCTGCTGACGTGATCGCTGAGGTGGATGACGATATTGATGTTGATATTAATGAAGGCGATCTGAGAATTGATACTTATCATGCAAGCGGACATGGAGGACAGCATATCAATACTACTGACTCAGCTGTACGTATCACACATTTACCAACAGGCGTAGTTACGCAATGCCAGAACGAACGTTCTCAGCTTAAAAACAAGTTGACTGCAATGAAGGTGTTAAAGGCACGGCTGGTTGAGTATCACATGCGAAAGAAGGAAGAAGAAATACAAAAATATAATAAGGACAAGAAAAAAATAGAATGGGGTTCTCAGATCCGTTCATATGTGTTCCAGCCGTATACACTTGTTAAGGATCATCGGACAGGAATTGAAACAGGAAATGTGCAGGCAGTTATGGATGGGGATATTGATAAATTTATAGAGGCTTTTTTAAGGATGAGGTAATCTCTGTTTTCTATTGCACGCCTGTATAGTGTATGCTAGAATTATCACACGGGGGCGATATGAGACGTAAGGGGTTAGTCATTACCTTAAGCGTGGTTTTTGTTGTGCTGGGATTTTTTCTGCACAGTTTTGCCGTTAGCAAAGTTGAGAAGTTTGTACATAATACTCCGGGCATTTTCTTTGCATCGATATTAGGTATTGAGTTAGGAATTTTTACTGTCATTGTGTTATTGTCCTATCTGTCCCAAATTCGCAGAAAGACAAGGGATGAAGCAATGAGAAAAAGTGAGCATGAAATGGAGGTTAAAAGAAAACATGAATTGCTTGGACATATTCCCAAAGGAGAGATTGAGGCAAATCTGCCTTTGGTGCTTGCTAAATTGATTGTTGAGGGTAGATATGGATTAGCAAGAGAATATGAATTACATTCTAAGAAGGAAATTATTATCGGAAGGTATAGTTCCAACGATATTGTAATTAACGGTATGGGAGTATCCAGGGTTCACGCTAAGATCAGACCGGAGAGGGAAGGGTATATTCTCTATGATATGGCAAGTGAATCGGGGACTATTGTAAATGGCAGAAAAATAGAAAGACACCATCTAAGGAATAATGATGTGATTTCAATAGCGCGTATAAAAATAACGTTCAAAAAAGATATTGTGTAACAAAGGAGGTATAAATATGTTTGAAGGGTCAATAGTTGCAATAGTTACCCCGTTTGAAAATGGCAAGATTGATAAACAAAGATTGTCAGAACTGATTGAATTCCATATTTCAGAGGGTACAAGTGCAATTCTTCCATGCGGGTGTACAGGAGAAGCAGCTACGCTTACTCATAATGAACAGAAATATATGATAAAATTAGTTATTGATATTGTTAATGGAAGAGTTCCTGTAATTGCAGGAACAGGTTCAAATAGTACTGAAGAGGCTTTGGCGCTTACAATGTCTGCCAAAGACGCTGGAGCAGACGGAGCCTTACTGATCACTCCATATTATAACAAACCGACTCCTGAAGGACTGTACCTTCATTATGAGAAGATAGCTAAAGCAGTAGATATTCCTATCATACTGTATAATGTGCCTTCAAGAACAGGGATAAGCATCTTGCCCGAGACCGTTGCGAAGCTTTCAAAGATTGATAATATTGTTGCCATAAAGGAGGCAAGCGGGAGCTTGAATCAGGTTAGCTCCATAATGAATATGTGTGATATAACTATCCTTTCAGGAGATGATGCTCTGACACTGCCCATGATGGCGCTTGGAGCAAAGGGAGTAATATCAGTTGCGGCAAATGTAGCTCCGAGGCATATGTCCGAGATGGTAAAAAGTTTTTTGAATGGCAATTTAGAAGAATCCAGAAAAATTCATTTCAACTTGTTTCCGCTATTTGGGGCATTATTCTATGAAACAAATCCGATACCTGTAAAAACAGCCCTTGGAATGATGGGAAAGATAATTCCAGAATTAAGACTTCCTCTTTGTGAAATGAGAAAGGAAAATGTGGAA
>CAZAGU010000287.1:0-2981 GCA_964484805.1 uncultured bacterium | reverse complement strand
GTATGCAGCAAGTAAAGGAGGCCTCCTGCAATTAACCCGATGGCTCGCAACCGTTTTGGCTCCAGATGTCAGAGTTAATGCAATTACTCCGGGTGGAGTGTGGCGGGATCAACCGGAACAGTTCTGCAAGAGGTACATAGACAGAACGCCTCTAAAACGCATGGCTATTGAAGAGGATTTCAAAGGAGTGGCTGCTTACCTCGCAAGTGACCTGTCTTCCTATGTGACGGGACAGAATATAATAGTGGATGGCGGCTGGACTGCCTGGTAAATTAAATTCCTGACACTATCCACCAGATCAAGAGTAGTTTTAACGAAAGATCTATTCGTAACGATTACGCGCCGTTACAAAATGAATGTTGATCTGTGAGAGGGCTCGGTATGTTAAAAAGATTATGGTGGTTTATTACGTGTGACCGGTTAGGTCCCGATATTCCCCTTACCCACTTTTTATTGTTCTTTCCGAGACTCAATCGTTGGATTTGTAAAAAAAAATTCAAGCATTTTGGTGAAAATTCAGAGTTTAGACCCTATGCATACGCAGTATGCGCATCCCAAATTTATATTGGAAACAATGTTACCATTCGTCCCGGGAGCATGATTTTTGCTAATTATGGGGGGCAAGGCAATGTCATTATTGAAGACGATGTATTAATAGGTGCTGGTGTTCATTTTTATGTTCATAACCATCGGTATGATGATCCTGCGTTGCCAATTAGTGAGCAGGGATATTATGAGTCAAAAAAGATCAGAATCCAGAAAGGTGCGTGGATAGGTGCGAATAGTACAATATTGTTAGGTGTTACTGTCGGTAGGAATGCTGTGGTTGGGGCTGGTTCAGTCGTAACTAAAGATGTCGAATCCTATAGTGTTGTCGGGGGTGTCCCGGCAAAAATGATAAAGACAAAAGATCAGTTCCGCAAAGAGAAAAAGCCAAAACAAAGCGATCCAGGAAAGGTCGCCTTTGAAAACTGATCACAACGATATGGGCAAGGTCAACGAAGCGAGGTAGTTATGACTTGGCTGAAATGATTGAGGAAGACGACGTTGCTTTGCTGATGACAGCATGTGAAGAAGGAAACACTGATCTCGCCGAGAAAGGAGGTATGGGTAGCAATGGGACGATTGACCGTGACGAATGACCGCGAATTGTATTCGTGGGCTCTCGAAAGAGACAAAAAAGCAGGGTTTGTAAACTATGAAACAGTCGCATGTGGGGGCATATTCCTTGTCGCTCACAGAAAGAAGCGAAACCCAATAGAAAACTTGGTAAAACTACAGAATGGCGACATCGTTGCCAGTGCGGGAACGCTTGTCTACAAGAACTCAATCGGCGCAGAGGCGCTGACACACCTGTACCGTGACTTCGACGGTGATGTTGATGGGCTGCGGAAGAATGCCATGGGTACCTACTTCGTTGCTGTTAAGAAGAATGGTAGCCTCTATTTATTTCTTGATAAGTACGAAGGCTTGATGACGTATTACTACGTTGACGAGACTCGATGGATCGTGTCGAATTCCCTTGCTACGGTGGCTGAAGCCGTCTCTTGTACGGGTACTCGACTTGGGTTGAATGAACTTGTGCTTATCGAGGATGCCTTTGTTGGCGCAGTGATCGGCAAGGACACCATTTTCAAGGATGTGTACAAGCTGGTGGGCACGGAATACGTCTCGACCGATCCGCAAACCCCCACAATGCAAATCGTAGCCCTGCCCTATGAGCGAGCAATCACTCCAACGACCGACAAAACGATGGACCGGATGGCATCCAGAATTGCCGACCTTCTCAAGTCAAAACTCAATGTACTCCAAAACGCCTTCGCTGGTGATATATCGATATCAGCGACTGGAGGCACAGACAATAGGCTTTTCCTGGCCGGTCTCTTGGCCAACGGTGCGAAGCCGCGGTTGGTCCATGGGGTTGGTTCTCGAATAGGCACTCAACCGGAAGACTTGGCGATCCTTCGCATGTACGCCGATGCATTTGAGCTTCCCTTGGATGTTGTCAATTGGCAGGAGGAAGATGCAGATGGCGTAAATCGTTATGACGAATGGTATAAGAATTACGGATTCTTCAGCGTAGGTGGATACTCTACGAACTTTTTTGAGGGCTTTGCGTCTGGCGCCTTCGGATCATCTGCCCTCTGTATCAGTGGCCTTTACTGCGAAATGATAAAAATGGCTGGTTCATTGGATCTCTCTATTTATTGGAAAAAGCAATTTTCGGCGGAGCATTTTACGCCTGCCCAATTTACGGAGTATCACCTTTCTCGTTTCAATGGACAGGTGCGGCAGGTGCTGAAATTACCCTATGAAGACTTTTATGGCTACATTCAGGCAAAAATCGAAAATAACGCAGATAGCTTTGGTGTTGAAAAGACAGGAGGACGGTACCATCGGGACAGCTTTGAGCTTGTTTACGATCCCTGGGTGAGGAGCGCGCATCCACCGTTTGATACTTTTATTAACGAGTTCACGTGCTCCGTTTCCGTTTTTAATACCTATGATTTGCATGAACTTGCATTTGAAGTGCCCTTTAATTGGAGAAGGAATGATCAATTTTTGTTGCGAGTTCTGCAGCAGCTCAATCCACAATTGCTTGAGTTCCCATTTTTCTCCCATGGAAGGCGTGTGCTGCTTAGACGAGAGCCACTCGAACTACGAGACCCGGTAATAGCTGAGCTGACGGGTAGGACTGTTCAGTTTCTTCAGAAAAACAGGTTTACCCGCGCGGTTCACAGAGTAGTAAGACCTCTGCATCTCAGCCGCCTCTTGTTTATGCTTAATGGAAAGCTGCGGGAAGACAGTAAAAACCGACGTCAACTTCGCCAAGGGGCAACCATCACCAAAGACAAAGAGATGATGGAAAAGACGAAAACCTTCGTTGACGAAGAGCAACAGAAAGCCGGTCTGAGTATAATCGATCCGCAATCATTCACAGGTGATGTGCGGAGTTTAGTGAGGTACGGCAGGCTACTGTA
>CAZAGU010000286.1:0-2994 GCA_964484805.1 uncultured bacterium | reverse complement strand
GCACTGCGAGGGTTTGCGCCGAAGAAAATATCTTCAATCGCAACAACGTCGGGCTTGTGTTCCTGCAAAATCTCGCCAAGTCGATTATGGAGGATTTTCAATCGGTCGGAAAGTTCACCCTTCCCGGAGCGAATCACCCCCCATTTGAGGGGGGTGATCAAATTTCCTTTGACCTGAATCAAGCCAAATCCTGTAACCGCTAGACCCGGATCAACGCCAGCGATAATCATTCTTCTTCTTCGATAAAGCTGTCGTCAATGTCAACATTTGTCCAGAATTGAGTGACATCGTCGTGGTCATCAAGCTGATCCATCATGCGCAGGGCTTGCCTTGCAATTGAACCTTCAGCAGGAACCAAAGTTTGCGGAATCATGGCTGCTTCAGCCAGTTCGATGGTGATTTCAGCTTTTTCTAATGCTTCCCGGACGGCATCCAGAATTTCTGGTGTTGTTGTGATGATGAATGATTCATCTTCGCGCACCATATCATCAGCACCAGCATCCAGAGCGACCATCATCAGCTCGTCTTCGTCGTTGCCTTCGACTGGAACTGTTATCTGCCCCAGACGGGTAAACATCCAGCCCACAGCGCCAGCTTCAGCCATATTGCCATTGCATTTTCCGACAAGATGGCGAATCTCGCTGATGGCGCGGTTGCGGTTGTCCGTTAAGACTTCAATGAGGAAGGCAGTGCCACCGGGGCCGTAGGCTTCGTAGGTAATTTCTTCGTAAGTGACACCTGGAAGATCGCCGGTGCCTTTTTTAATGGCACGCTCGACGTTGTTGGCTGGCATATTGGCTGCTTTAGCAGCGAGAACAGCCGATCGTAATCGAGGGTTGCCTGTTTCATCACCGCCACCGATACGCGCTGCAATAGTGATTTCTTTGATAAGCTTAGAAAAAACCTTGCCTCTTGTGGCATCAGTTTTTTCTTTTTTACGTTTAATCGTCGCCCACTTAGAATGTCCAGACATATTTACCTCGAAACGTTAAATTCAAACTTCACGCCGATTTTCGGCAACCCATTGCTTAATGTATTTAATCGGCTTTTCAACCGACGTTCCCGGGCCGAATAACTCCCCAACTCCGATCCGCTTAAGTTCCGATGCGTCTTCTTCAGGAATAATCCCCCCTCCGGTTAGGAGCACATCTGTCAGCCCATTGCTGTTCATCATCTCCATGACACGAGGATAGATAGTCATGTGCGCTCCCGAAAGAATTGAAAGCGCGACCACATCGACATCCTCCTGCAAAGCCGCTTCAACGATCATTTCCGGTGTCTGACGCAGTCCAAGATAGATTACTTCCATTCCAGCATCACGGAAAGCGGCAGCCATAACTTTCGCGCCGCGATCATGTCCGTCAAGTCCGGGTTTGGCGATCATCACCCGAATTTTCTTATTTCCGTCGATGATTTACTCCTTTTCTTCGACAAGTGAAACGGGATTCATTTTCCAGTCGGTGAAAAACGAAAACACAGAATAAGGCAGATTGTAAGTAAATATACTTTTAACCTATTGTATTGTCAAGAACCAACTGCCCTCTTGAACATGCAATGAACCCTTTGAACGCCACCAGAGCGTTTTAAGCTTCGGAATCGTTAAAAATAAACGCCGTGAAAACGAAGACTTCTGGTTTCCGCCGCCATTCATCCGGTGGCAATCCCGCTTTCACGCAAGTATGCGAAAGAAATTCTTCACGATTCCAGCCGTATTCCGTGGCAACCTGCGGCAGTAATAATCCCTGATAATATCCCTTGCGGATCATCAATCCGTGTGTGCCCGGCTCGATAAGATTAAATTTTTTCACCTGCCTCATCGGGCTCATAATGGTAATTTCAAAGTGAAGGTCTTTGACTTCATCAAGCTCAACATTCGGAAAGCGAGGGTCTTCAAACGCCGCCAGACAGGCGACCTTGCGGACTTCAGAGGCAAGGCTTCCCATGGGCTGAATGTGTCCGATGCAACCGCGAAGCCGATCATTTTTCTTCAGCGTAACGAACAAAGCTCGCTCTGCCTTCAACATCGGCGACAGCTCCGAATCATCGAATTCCGGCTTTGTGTCCTTCAATTGGTCTGTAATCGCCTGCTTCGCCTGCTGGATCAACCAATGTTGCTCTTCGGCTGACAAGGAGACATCGGGTGTGAGCTGCTCTTTATTTTTCTCAGTGTTCATTCTATTTCCTGTAAAGCGCCGCTGCCATATAGCCAACGACCTGACCACGGCTTCCATACGGCACATCCCCTGATGTGCGATGGCGAAGGATTTCCACTTCGCAACCGCCCGACATTTCAGCGACCGCCAGCATTGCGGCAATCGGCGCGCCACCGCAGGCTTCAAGCTGTTGCGTCTGGCATTTTTCAGCAATCTCCTGCGCCTGACCGTTGCGAATTGCGGCAATGACCTCCCGGTCGCGGGCATAAGCTTCATTATAGCTATGATAATGCGATAAATCACTCGATGCAACAATCAGCACGTTATAATTACTCATAACCTTAGCCAATCCCTCAGCCAGCGATTTGCAGCCTGCCCAGCTTGTGTCACCGACGATAATCGGCACAAGCTTGAAATCGCCCAGCGCAACCTGCAAAAACGGCAGTTGCACTTCAAGCGCATGTTCTGAAACGCCCCAACCGTGGTTCAGATGCCCCTTCAGCGAGCCCTGCACAAGAGAATCGGTGGTAGATAGGAGGTAGTCCGCGAGTTCACCATCAACCGGAACGGCACCGAGAGGCGTGATGTACTCGCCGGAGGTCATTACGGAAGCGAAGGGGATGAGCTCGGCGTGGCTGGGTGAGAGCACGACCACGCTGTCATAGCTGTGTCCTTCAATCTGGCGATATGCCCAGCCAGCGACGGGGCCTGAAAAAACATAGCCGGCGTGAGGCGCAATCAGCCCGAGCGGCTTTGCCGGACGTTTGGTTTCGGCGGAGGAAATGTAGTCTTTGACATCCCGGGTCAATTTCGCGGGGTCAGAGGGATAGAAACCTTGAGC
>CAZAGU010000285.1:0-3068 GCA_964484805.1 uncultured bacterium | reverse complement strand
ACAATGAAAATATACTCGCCAGAATCGGCAAGGCAGGACCAACAACCCGTCGCGCCGCTTCAAGCACCAGAATAAATAGGAAAAATCCAATCGCCCGATCTCGGGAAATCGGGTTGCCAATGCGTTCGGCGATGCCAGTATAATCGAGGGCGATGTAGAGCGCGGCTAATGCTGCCAAAACTGCTAGGAATAGTTCCAGAAAATGGAAACGATCCCGTTTGCAGAGCAACCCAATCAGTCCTGACTTTGTTTTCTTGAAGAGTGGGTAACTTGTGTAAACGATTGAAATGGCAAAACATAAATGGATACTCCGCACAAGAGTGGAGTTCAAAAGGAGAATGCTGCCTAAAGAGAGCTGAAACAGTGACCAGGAAAGCGCAATCGTGAATAATGCGGCTTCCTGCCATCCAAACAGCTTACGAGGACCCGAAAGTTCCTCGATAATAGCTTGGGTTTTTTTGTCCAGCTCTGGATTTTCGTTCACTTGCGAACCGTGCATGAATTGTTACTTAACCATTGATAGTGTTGAATTTTTGTAACCGTTTTGTGATCTCTACATCATTTCTACTTTGATGCGTGTTCCGTCATTGTCTCGGAAGTTTTCAGCAATCCAGCTTCCAGAAAATACTTCACAGCGCCGGGGTGCATTGGCGCACTCAGAGATTCCAGCATTCCTTCCTTGGTCAGATCGGCGAAGGCAACGTGTTGCGACTTAAAGTGATCGAAGTTTTCCATCACTTCCTTAACCAACGTGTAGATAATATCATCATCAACATCGGCTGAAGATACCAGCACAGCTTTAACGCCGAAGGTAAGAACATCTTCAGTGTTGGATACTCCGGGGTAGTAACTGATGTGAATGGTCGCTGATCGGCTGTAATACGGTTTGGATTTGATCAGTTCCTCGCCGCGATCAAATGACACAAAGTGGACTTTGGTTTTGCCAGCGACTGCCTCTTTGATCGAGCCGTTCGGGTGTCCTACAGTATAAAAGTAAGCATCAATTCTGCCGTCTTGCAACATTCCGGCGCATTCTGCTGGTTTCAAATCTTCAGCGTTAATGTCAGAGAGAGTCATGCCATAGACTCCGAGCGCGTCGATAGCATTGCCACGGTGTCCTGAACCGGGGTTGCCGATGGCGATGCGTTTGCCGCGCATATCTTCCGCTTTCCAGATTCCGCTGGGGTCGGATGCGATCAAAGTGACGGCTTCAGTGTGGAGGCTCATCACCGAGCGAAGCTTAGATTGTGGTTTGCCTTTCCATTCTGCCATACCGTGGACGGCTTGATATTGGCGGTCGGCTTGGGCGATGCCGACATCGAGGTCGCCGGACATTACTGAGTTGATGTTAAACACTGATCCGCCAGTTGCCTGAACTGTGACTTTCATGCCATATTCATCAGCTTTGTCGTTCAGCATCTTGGCAATAGCGCCGCCGACGGGATAGTACACGCCGGTTACGCCGCCAGTGCCGATGGACACGAAGCGTGTGGATGGCCGTTTGGCTTTGGTGTCATCGCCGCCGCCACCGCAAGACACAACCAGCATCGTCAGGCTGATTGTCAACAGAATAGTAAATAATCGCCGCATGTATGCTCCTGAAACGTTAAAAAAAATCAACGAAAATGTATGTGAAAAATCTCTGTGTTAATAACGATCTACTTAAACACCCACTTTTCAAGTGTGATAATGTTGTGGAACCTGATGCATTTCACACCTTCTGATCGACAAATATCAGGCATTTTTGGTCCATTAGGGTTTCCTGTTCCTCTCTCATCAGTTACAACTGAGTCATTGTTGACAATTGCGCAAGCGATAACAAACAGGTCTGCAAATTTTTATGTCGCCCTATGCCTGAATAATTGAACTGTGGATATTTGTTTGTCAGTTCAGTCACAATCTCCTGAGCAGCTTTTGAAGAACTAAACGAAAGAACGGACTCGTTATGCTTGCACCAATTAGACACGCCGTCGTCCTGCTTTTCAAGTTCTAAAATCACTGCATCGGGGACGAATACTTTTTGTAATTTGGCGAGTTCAAGTACATTCTCCCAAAGTGTTGGAAAAAACTGCGGTTGATAATGACTCTTACTGAAGTTTCGCAGTTAAAGAGCGGTTAAGAGATTTCACGTAATAGCATGGAAACCGGCATCTAATATGTTATCTTATAGTTGCTTAACAAAACACAACAAAGAGAGCCGGAACCATGCTAAACCAAAGAAATGTCCTCGCAATTCACGAAATCAAAGCCGTTTTTGAAAAAGAGAACTCCGACATCGGAATGACGATACTTGACCTGTTTGCCAGTTTTCGTCCGCAAAAGCTTGCCCGCTAATGCGGATTCAGTAAAAAAAGAGGCCATAAAACCACTGAAATCCTCTCAATCCTGTTACTCCTCCCCATCCTGATGGTCACCACCGTACGAAGTTTCATGAACAGCAGGTATGCGCTTACTATCGCCGGAAAAGACGCATTCTACCGCTGAATGAACAACGAAAACCTGAACTGGCGCAAACTTATGTACGCCGTCGCCAAAGTGTTCCGCAATTCGGCTAAAGCACCCAATGACCAGCAGTCGCCGATTTGCGGCATTATCGACGACACGATGATCAGAAAAACAGGCGACCACATCGAAAATATTGGCAAGGTCTTCAATCACGTAAGCCGCCGTTCAGCCTTGGGTATTCGATGCTTGCTCTACAGTTTCTGGGATGGAGTAAGCATGTATCCTCTGGATTTTTCTCTGTACGCGGGAAAAGGTCGTAACGCAAAGCGTCCTTTTGGAATGACGCAAAAACAATTGAAACGGCGCAATCCACTTTCTGGGCATGGTTCGTCAGGACAAGCGGTTGTACGTCTATGAAGGCGAAGATTACAACGCCAAATAGCTTCGACAAGCGTTGAAGTAACAAGCCAAGCGTTGCCGAAAGCTTCATTCAAGATACATCGAAGCGTTCGTCGAATACAAGACTGTCGGGCGGGTTAAATTGATATTGAGCAGATTTTCACGACGAGGTCAATGGCGCTTGCTCTTGACGACAGACCTGAAGTTAAGCTATATCAAAGCGA
>CAZAGU010000284.1:0-3070 GCA_964484805.1 uncultured bacterium | reverse complement strand
TTGAAATTGCCGGAAGTATTCAATCTTTTACCCGCTTTTTATCTTGATACCGGCATTGAAACCATTGTTGGCGCGGAAGTTCTGGATAAAATGTTGATTTCTGCATACAGAACGGAAAGAATCTTGAAAGATGGCTCTGAATCTGAATGATGTGTTTGTGCTTTAGACAAAAGCTTTGTATATTTACTGTTTAATTTTTTCTGGAATCATTGGAGTTTAACTTAACGATGTTAAAACCACGCAAACGGCTGGTAAAGGCGAAATTAAAAGAAGATAATCTTCTTATATATTCAGCAAAATCCCAGCAATTTTTTCGTGAGAACTGGAAGAGTTTAGTTTATGGTGTCGCTGCGATTTTAGTGGTGGTAGTAGTTGCCGGGTTCATTAACATGACCCAGAACGCAAAAGAGAGTGATGCGGCTTATGAGGAGCTCCTCGCCCGCGATGCTTTCATGCAGGCAGATTATGAAGAAGCCCTGAAGCACATCGACATTATCCAGAATGACTTTTCCGGAACCCGTTCCGCTACGATGGCGCTTTTTCTAAAGGGGCGAATTCATCAGCAAAGAGGTGAATATCCTCAGGCTGAAGAACTTTTTCATGAGCTTGCGAATCGTCACAAAGATCAGCCCTATCTGGCTTTCTCGGCTTACAATGCACTTGGTGTCATTGCGTCTGGCAATAAAAACTACGAAGAAGCTGCCAAGAATTATCAGGCTGCAGCAACGCATTTTCCCACTCATTTTAATGCGGCGGTGGCGTTGCTTGATGCTGGCGATTGTATGAAAAAATTGTCTCGCTACGAAGAAGCCAAACGAATTTACAAATCGGTTATCAGCAAATATCCAAAAGCCCGTGTGGCTGACCAAGCTCGCAATAATCTTGCCGAGTTAGAGTTTCTTGGATAATACTGTTGCTTTAACCTTTTTATTTTCGTATCATTGTATAATGGAGTGGGCTTGACACCCACTCTTTTTCTTATAAGCGATTTTTGAATGTCAGCTTTACACGATCACATAAAACGGCTGATTACCCCGTATCTCACCGAGCATAATTTCATACTCTGTGATATAAAGATAGACGGGGCCATTAATGAGCCGATTATCCAAGTCTATATTGACAAGGATACAGAATACATCACGATTGAGGATTGTGTGCGAACCGCGCGATTCTTCAATGATCTTTTCAGCTTGGAGGCGAAGATTCCCGCTGCATTCAGGCTTGAAGTTTCCTCACCCGGCGTCAACTTTCCTTTGACGGAGATCTGGCAATTTATCAAGAACGAAGGGCGCAGGATTAAGTTGAAATCTGAGCGCAAGGTCTATGAAGGGATTATTCAAGATGTTGCCGAAGATGGCACAGTTTCTCTTCAGGAAGACGATCAATTGGCGGAGTACCCAATCCGTGAATTGGCTGGGGCAAAAATAGTTTTAGATGTGGGCAATCAAAAGATGAAGTCAAAGCGGAAACGTCATGAAGCATGATGTTGTAGATGCCGTATCACTCCTTCTTAAGGAGAAGGGTATTGAACGAGAGGTTTTTCAAGAAATAATTGAATCCGTGTTCAATGCGATGATTAAGAAAAAATACGGTGAATCCGATAATTTTAGCGTGATTTTCAACCCTGAAAAAGGTGACATAGAGATTCAGTGCATTAAGATGGTCGTTGCGGATAGCCTTGAAATCAATCCTGGTACCGAAATTGGCATAACTGAAGCGCTTGAAAATGATCCCTATGCTCAAGTCGGGGAAGAAACAGTTGTGATGGTTGACTACGAAAAGGAATTCGGTCGTCGTATCATCACCTCAGCAAAACAACACTTGATTCAGCAATTGCGAGAGATTGAAAAGAATAATCTTTTTGAAGAATTCAGTCAGCGGGTTGGTGAGATTGTCATTGGCGATATTCATCAGACCAGTCGTCACGAAATCAGACTGAATATAGAGAAGACTGAAGTAGTTATGCCTCGTAGCGAACAGGTTTACAATGAACGCTACCGGCGTGGCGAATCAGTCAAGTCAATTGTGCTTGAAGTACGTGAGACCACAAGAGACCCTGAGATTATTGTCTCGCGACGCAGTACGAGCTTTGTGAAGAGGCTATTTGAGCTTGAAGTACCGGAAATCTATGATGGTATTGTCGAAATCAAAGCCATTGCGCGCGAAGCAGGCGACCGCACAAAAATCGCGGTTGATTCCAATGACAAGCGCGTAGATCCGGTTGGCGCCTGTGTCGGAATGAAAGGCGTGCGCATTCAGACTGTTGTCAAAGAGCTTAATCGAGAAAAGATTGATATTATCCCGTGGTCTCCAGACCCGGATACATTTATACGGCGGTCATTAGCGCCGGTTATTCCTTTGGAATTGAACTTTTTACCTGACTCAAATCGTGTTCAGGCGGTAATCCAAGACGAACAAATGCCTCTTGCCATTGGCAGGAAGGGGCAGAATGTTCGCTTGGCTTCACAGCTTTCCGGCTATGAGATAGAGCCGATTCGTGTGAGTGAGTATTTCCAGGAAGAGTTAGATTTACGGGATGTGGATGGACTTTCACCAGAAATCATTGAGATGTTGATTCAAGCAGGATTCCATTCTGCTGAAGATGTGCTAAACGCTTCGCGAGACCTACTTCTTCAAGTTGTGCATGAGGACGAGCAGCTATTGTCTGTTATCGTTGAGGTGCTTGGCGCATACTTTGAAGAAGGGGATGCGGGCGATCAACCAGTGTATGAGTAATTTCATCAAGCTTTTGATTTCAGTTCGAGGAGTATAGACCTACAGATGGATGCAAGGACGGAAGAAAAAAAACTTAGAAGAGTCTTTGAGGTCGGCAGAGAGCTTAAGAAAGAGTCAACCGAACTTATTGCATTTCTTGAAGATCGTGGTTATGATGTGAGCCGGAAGTTGATGCATCCGGTTACAGAAGAGATGTATCTTGACTTGTTGCGTAAGTTTAATAAAAACAGCTATATAAAGTATAAAGCTGACAATGACCCCACTAAAGAGGCACAGCAACGCAAGCAGTCAGAACGTCTAAGAAAGGAAGAGCAAGATAAACTCCTTGCTGTCA
>CAZAGU010000283.1:0-3086 GCA_964484805.1 uncultured bacterium | reverse complement strand
ATCGTCATTCCGACGTCGGAGTTCTCTTTTTCAAAAACGGCTTTGATTTCGTGAAATCTCTTAACCGCTCTTTAACTGCGAAACTTCAGTCAAGTTACTGGGCATCAAGAATCATAAGGGAATGGAACAATGATCGAGAGAAATAAGCCTTACACCATTCTTGCAGGATCTCCTTATTTATCAAGCTCTGATCTATTAAAACAGCTCCAGAAAGAGGACAATTTCAAGTTTATTGAAGAACTTGACGTGGCAAAAATTGAAAGCATCATCCGCAACACCGAGCTTGATCTTCTTATCATCGAGGAAGATTTGCCCAATCTAAAAATCCTTGATCTGGTGATTAAAACCCGAAGCAAAGACCCCGACATTCCCATTATGGTGCTGATTACTCAATCCAAAAAACCTGTCGATCCAAACCTTTGGCAGTATGGCATTGATCAATGCATCCGCGCCCCGTTCTCCAGCGCTGAAATCGGCTACCATATTAAAAAATCAATCAAAATCAGGATGCTCTCCCGTCAGCTTGTGGTGCTAAAAAAAGAAAACATCCGCTTGAAACAGCTCTCCCAGATTGACGGATTAACTCAACTAATGAATCACAAAACCTTCAACGATCTTGCGGAAATTGAATTCTCACGCGTCAAACGTTTTAAGGGACAACTAGGTTGTCTAATGGCTGACATTGATTTATTTAAGAATGTCAATGACCACTATGGCCACATCGTCGGAGATAAAATATTAATCGAGATCGCCAATATCTTGCGAGCTAACGTGCGTAGCATTGATGTCGTCGCTCGATTTGGTGGCGAGGAGTTTGTTTTGCTATTGCCTGAAACTTCAATTCATGGCGTTGAGGTAGTCGCGGAAAAACTGCGCAAAGCCATTGAAGACTTTAATTTTCAGGAAAAAGACTCCAACCGTCCGGCTCATGTCACCATAAGCATCGGTGCAATTCACTATCCGACAACTCCTGTGGATAAGCTTATTGATCTAATCGAGCAGGCGGATAAAGCTCTCTATGGTGCTAAAAATGCTGGGCGCAACAAAGTAATGTTTTGCTGAAAATTTAGATCAGCCAAACAGATCAAATACCAATCTCTCAACATAAAACATGACAAGTTATACTAGAAACTCCACACTAAAAAACATCGTTCGCACGCAAGTGTACGAATTTTTGTTAGAACATTATCCCCAACGAGTCTATGATTTTCTGCTCTTCATCGAGAAATGGCAACCCGATGATACTCCAGATTCAAGCGACGAAAATCAACCCATCCCCAGACTTTGCCAGCAACTGTTTCACAGAATTTCTTCTGAAAATCAAGCGATTACAGCTTCCATACAGTGGCTTAACGCCGTCTGGCAACAATCTTCAACGTCCAAGACAGAAACCGCGCTTGAGATTAATGAGCTAGCCGCGCCGAAAATTCAACCAGCATCAACTGCGTTTCAGCCCACGGGCTTTCCCGCGCAAATAAACTGCTCGGAAATCGTTGGTAACGCTCCTTCCTGGCAGAAGCTGATTGGTCAGGCTATTGCGGTCGCTCAAAGTGAATTCCCGGTGCTGATTATCGGTGAGACCGGCGTTGGCAAGGAGCTAATCGCCCAGTGCATTCACAATAACAGCCGAAGGCGCAGCAAAGACTGTGTGTTTGTCAACTGTGGCGGCGTACCGGATTCACTCACTGCGGCGGAATTTCATGGCTACGCGAGCGGCGCTTTCACTGGAGCAAGCAGAAACGGGCGCAAAGGTTGGTTTGAACAAGCTAACGGCGGCACGTTGGTGCTTGATGAAATTTCGGAATTACCGCTTGCTTCACAGCCGATTCTCCTGCGGGCGTTGCAGAGCGGCGAGGCTCAGAAAATCGGCGGCAATACTGTGAATGTTGATTTTCGACTTGTGGCAATCTCAAATAAACAGCTTGAAACTGAAGTCAACAGCGGAAAATTCCGCCGAGATTTGTTCTATCGTCTGGCAGTGATCCCGCTGTATGTGCCACCATTACGGGAGCGAAAAACCGACATTAAAAAGCTGGCGTTACATTTTTTGAACATCTTTAAAAACGACAACCCTCAGCTATCCAACAAATTTTTTTCACCAGAATCTTTTCAGGCGCTGAAAGAATATGCTTGGTATGGCAATGTTCGGGAATTGCAAAATGTCGTGGCGCGAGCGTTAGTGCTCTGTCCGGGTAATATCATTCTGCCTGAACACCTGGTCTTTAATCATGAAGTTAACCTACAGATTGACTCCAGTGATGATACTGCCAATGGCAGGACAAACGCAACTTATGTCGAAAAGATCGGTAGAATTCCGGCAGACCAAGTAACAGCATTTCTTGATTCTCGGAAGTCTGGATTCTCGACTGGCGATTACGCTCATCATTTCAGCATGAGTGAAGCCACCGCCCGCCGGCATTTGCATTTATTGGAAGAGGATGGCGTGGTGAGTTGTCGTGGTCGCGGGCGCGGCACGAAATACCACATTGCCACAGCATGAGGATTTTTTCCGGTCATTCTTCCTCATGTCGCTTCAGCGAAGGCAGGCGTCCACCGCATTTATCCCTATCGAGCTGTTGCCCATGAGCGACAGTATCCCGCGGCAACCCTCCCTCCGTCTTTGCGAGGCACGAAGTGCCGAAGCAATCTCATAAATGTTTGAGAATAACCCTCACAATTATTGAGCGCGCCAAACGCCCCCAACCACGTCGTACCGGCGAAAGCCGGTACCCAGATTGAGATTTTTGGCGTTCCCATGCAGAAGCGTGGGAACGAGCATCTCCCAATAGTCCACCTTGTTCCCATGCTCCTGCGTGGGAACAATTATTAACAGCGAACAAAGTCCGCTGTTATCCTCGCGAAGGCGGGGATCCAGAAAAACGTTTTCAGGGTCATTCTTCCTTTGTCAAACCTGCGAAGGCTGGAGCCGTAGCCCGGGAGCGACCGCATCCCGGGGCAAAACCCCCTCCGTCTTTGCGAGGCACAAAGTGCCGAAGCAATCTCATAAAAGTTCGAGAATGACTATCACAATCATCGAGCGCGCCAAATACCCCCAACCACGTCGTACCGGCGAAAGCCGGTACCCA
>CAZAGU010000282.1:0-3087 GCA_964484805.1 uncultured bacterium | reverse complement strand
CATTTCGACAACCCATCCCTTTATTTTGGATCACGTCGGCGATTGCGTAAGACGAGAACCGATCAAAAGACCCTCTATGCTCAGCTTTTCAAATTCATGGCCAAATACCGATATGAACTTCAAGTGCTTCTAACCCTGTCTCCATTTGTCTGGAAATCCCAAAATCGAGCGGAGCATTTTGAGGTGGAGTAATCAGATGAACCCAAAATACGGCAGTCCGATTGCGTGATCTGTGCGTTCGGCACATGGGGTTCCGAGACTAGCTTATACGTGAGTCGGATTTGTCCAATTCACGCTGAACCAAAACATAATTATTCCTATAATTGACATTTGGTGCCGACGGTTCAGTATTGCTTTGAGACAAATTGAAAAAGGATGGATTGAAAATGCTGGGCAGAATACGCGGCGTGGTTATTACTTTGCTTCTCATAGAAATCGTCATCTTTGGCGCGATGGTGCTGACAAGCCCATCGATGTCCTCGATTACGGCTCTGTTGAAACACTACTTTATTAAGAACGAAGTTCGCCTTTTTCAACTGGTCGAGCACGTGGAGGAAATAAAAATCCTCGAACTGGCGACAATGAAAATGGAGTTCACCGGGACATACGACCAGAAAACCATCAACAAAGTCAAATGGCTTGGTCCTATCGGCATCAGAACCATCGATTTTCAAACGAGTGGATATGTCAAAGCAGGGATCAACCTGGAAAAGCTGCCTAAGAATTTCATTCGTTTTTACAGTTCCGAGGAGGATCAAAAAATCTACATCTCCCTCCCCAAACCCGAAATTCTGGACGTGAATTTGGAGGTGGATAAAACCAAGATCACTGATGTTGACAGGACTTTATTTGCGACTTTGGGAAACGAGCAGAGATATATAAATAAATTGAGTACGATAAAAAACCGATGGAAACTTCGGGCGATCAAACGAGGGATTCTCGAAAAGGCCAAAGAAAAACCCCGGGAGATGATCACCGAACTTATAACGAAACTCGGTGATCGTAAGGCAGAGGAAATTTCCGTCGTTTTTGAAGATGAAATTGAAGTGAAAAAATTGCGTGAAATGAAAAGACCGGAAATGTAGTGCGCATTTCACTTCAGATTGAAAAGAAACTTTTTATAGAGAGTTTCAGAGAAGAAGTGGTAAAAAGAATCGAATGTAATTCCTCGATTCAAATGTATTTACGAATCCAGCCTATTAGTTCGCCACGAACATTCTTCGCGACAAACATTCTCCGCGCCGCATTCCCGATGGCATCCGTAGCCAGGGCATCGAGCGTTCCACCGACGACTCCGCCGACCAGCGGTACGGCCTTCCCGAGATTGATGGCACCCTTCTCGCCGAATTTGGTCAGAAGCCGGAATCCGACCTTTTTGTTGATCTCCTTGATAATGTCGAAGGATATCTTCTTGATGGCATTGGTTGCCATTTTTGTCCCGATCTTGACCCCAGCTTGTTTAAGTACTTCGTTACCGGAATTTCCTAGCAGGCAAACATAAGCCAGCGTCTGAACTCGGTCGTCATGCGGATCATTCCCGCCCATAATAGCGATAGCTGCAATCATACGAATCTGAACGAACAGCACAGAGGAAAGATTAGCCGGTATCGCTATTGGCAATGTTAAAACGCCTCCGAGTCCCGTAATAAAACCCGATGTGGCGCATTTGGCATTCTGCCAGCGGATTAGTTGATTGACTTTCTGCTCCAAAGTCCCATCTCTATTCAAATATTCCTTTGCGAGTTTATGGGCGCTGTCCAAACCAGGAATCTTTGTATCCAGAGCCTGGTCATAAGCCCAGTCCAGAGCTTTCATGATTGTATGTTGTTCATCACTCATCTCGTCCCTATTCTCGGGAAAGGAACGCGAAGAATCTTCGTGCGAATGCGTCTTGGTTTCATGTTGATCACTGGGTAGGTCGGTAGATTTCCCTTGCGCGTATCGGATTGCATGAATTAGTTTCAGAAATCCTCGTGTCAAATACATTACGATTTTCCGCATCCAAAACGGTGGATGAGAAAATTTGCCCACACCGCCAAAAGCTTTATACCACCAGGGATGTTCATTGCACGTAACAAAGTCCGGGAATATTCCTCTTGTCCAAGCATCTGCCAATAATTCATCCAGCCAATTAACCAAAGTCCATACGCTGAACAGAATAAAAGGCAATGACAACACTGCCCAAGTCCAAGTTAAATTCTCAAAAAACAGGTAAAATACCAGTGTTTCCAAGAAAATTATCGGAATCGCAAATACAGTGTGCCCACATTCATGCCGTAAAAAGGATTCGCGTTCTTCTTCAGTCCAGCCATCTTCACCGAACCATTGATTCCACCAATGTTTCACTCCAATTATTGTAAGACCAAAGCGAGTACTTGCGGCATTTCTTTGAATGCTTTTATCAATTACATAACCTTTTCTTTTTTTTATTTGTTTTAACGGACCAAAACGCCACCACTTATCTGCTTCTTTTTTGATTTCTTCCACAGTGGCAAAATGACCTAATAAACTTACGGTCAAATTAAGAAAAAATCCTACTAACAACACATCCCATCGGGAAATAGCGAAACTAATTGGAACAAAGAGAAGCAGCCCTAAGCCCGTAAAAAAAAGCGGTAAGAAAATGAATGGATATTCCGAGGTAAATTCCTCGTGAAGTCGTGAGGCGGCAAAAATGGCTGCATAGAGACCAACTCCAAATAAGATCGTTAGCATTATTTCCATTTCAGATTTTCCTTCTTGGGATTCACCTTACATATAGTTCGGTACCACACATTGGTAAACTCTTCAACGGATTACCCCCGGCATTCAGGCACTTCGACAAGGGTTTCGTTGTTCCCGGGACTGATTACCCTTGGACTCTTTTGCTCTTTTACCCTTTTTGGGGAGTCCAGAGGGGATACCCCTTTGGTCGCTGCCAAGCGAAGCCCTATTCGTAGTTAAATTAACCGGCCACACACACACCGCCGCGCATTACGAATTATTGAAACGCCCCAGCCGTCCGCCCGCGCGAGGTGCGATATTTTTGAGCGCCAACTTTCACTCGCCGCCGCGTGTGCGATGGTCAGCGCGATATCAGGCCGAGGT
>CAZAGU010000281.1:0-3116 GCA_964484805.1 uncultured bacterium | reverse complement strand
GGTTTTTGGCAGAGTTCAAACAAGTGACTTTAAACAAGAACTAACAAAAGGTGATCCATACACCGACAAAGCAGGGAAATATCATCAATGGTTCACACGCAAGGGTGTTTACACCTTAAAAGTGAACCTTCAATTGGTTGATATGAAAACTGGAAAAATTTTAGCAATCAAAAACCTAAATTCCGCATATTCTGATAAAACATCTGCTGATCGAAAAGATCCACCATCGATTGACCAAACTGCTTTATTAACTTTATGCATCAATAATGTTATTTCATCTTTTACAAGAGTGATTGCTCCATATGATGTCCAAGTTAAAGCATCGTTCTTAAAAGATAAAATGTTACCTGAGGTTGAGAGTGCCATACTTCAGATGAAAATTGGTGAATGGGATGAGGCCATATCAATTCTTGAGGAATCATCAAAAAAGAGCAATCTAGAACCAAAATGCAAAGCAAAGGCACACTACAACTTAGGTTTAGCGCAAATGTATCTTGGTAAACACGATGAGGCTCTAGCAAATTTCAAGATGTCGATGAAGCTACAACCACAGAACAAGGTTTATTTGAATAGAATTAACGAGTGCAAAAAAGAAAAAGAAAAAGCGGAGAAACTCAAACAACAAATCTAAAGTTCCCTAACTCTTGAAGATTTCGGCTCCAATATCAGATGACTGGTTGTAGCACAAAGATAATAAGCTACAACCGGTTGTTTGTTTGTTCGCATCTTAAATTAGTTAACTCGCTGAAATCCAGACAAAAAATTTTCAATACTAAGTCCTTACACGATGAATACTTAGCCAAAGCACCCATATTACACAAATCCCCGCCCATATTCTGAGCGGGGATTTGCTATCTAGCTAAAATACCTAACTTTACAACCTGTACCCCCGACAGGATTTGAACCTGTGACCTACGGATTAGGAATCCGTCGCTCTATCCAGCTGAGCTACGAGGGCGTTATTATCTGACGAACATGAAATTCTTTCAGACAATCTTGTAATATGAGCTCTCAGAAGAGCATTTGCAAGAATTCTCAGCCACAGATCAAGATCATTCTGATTTTTTATCCGGCTGAAGTTGCTAAATGCGATCAATCCGACTGAAAACTCAAAGAACAGTCAATATCTCGAAGCCATCCTCAGTAACTCGGATAGTGTGTTCCCATTGCGCTGACAGCGAGCTGTCTTTGGTCACAGCAGTCCAGCCATCCCGAAGCAGAGATGTGGCATATTTTCCTGAGTTAATCATCGGCTCAATTGTAAACACCATATTCGGCTTGATCACTGCGCCAAAACCGCGTCTGCCATAGTGCAGTATTGTGGGGGGCTCGTGGAACGAAATGCCTACGCCATGCCCAGTGTAATCCCGCACAACGGAAAGTCCATTTTCTTCGGCATGCTTCTGGACGAAAAATCCGATGTCACCGATGTGATTGCCCGGTTGGACTTGCTCGATGCCGATTTCCAGGCATTCTTTGGTTACGCGCACTAAATTTTGGGCTACATCGCTGACATTACCGATCATGAACATGCGGCTGGCATCGCCATAGTAACCGCCGTAAATGGTTGTTACATCCACGTTGATTATATCGCCATCTTTCAGGATGGTGCCATCGGGAATCCCATGACACACGACATTATTCAACGATGTGCAGACAGATTTAGGAAAGCCGTTGTAATGGAGCGGCGCTGGCACGCCATTTCGCGCCAAGGTTGCAGAATGTACAAGCGAATTAATCTCGTTCGTGGACATGCCTGCGCAAATGGCTGAAGCCACGAGATCGAGAATTTCGGCAGTGATTTTCCCAGCCTGCCGAATGCCTTCTATCTGCTCTGGTGTTTTGATCAATATCTCGTTTGGATTGGAATCAAGCCCGTGAGGTATGATTTTTCCCTTGGATGTTAAATCAGGAATCATGTGACACCGTTTGTATTTTTTACCACTGCCGCACCAGCAGAGGTCGTTCCGGCTCAAATTATGTCTATTCATCTTTTTGAACGCGAAACCCGGTCAACGAGATCCGATTCCGCGAGATTGCCTCCAGATTACGAGAACGCCTGAATTCATTGATGTTGTGTACTAATGATGCCTCGCCGTCAATACAGGCGGTAAAAGCATTATTATTCTCAGACTCCTATTATATAATTGTAACTATCTTCCCGCGTCTGTACAAGTCTTTGAGGGCTTTGCTAATGCGTCAGAGTAGATTTCTTTAAATGAATCTATTGTTTCCAAACGAGCCGACTTAGATTTGCATAGATTTCGGATAGTCTCCTTGACAACCCACCGGTATGTTTATATATTATAGTTTGAGTGCAAACGTTAAAAGGTCCTTGACACGTCCTTGATTTTTTTTACATTGCGAATCAGTTGATCGTTTTTACGCCGACAGCCGTTTCATTTTTTATCCTGATCTTAAAGTACCATAGCGAAGACATTGAATTTTTTAGATAGATTTTCAGTGGATGGCGATATGCACCCAGCGACTTTCCATTCGACAACCCTTAAACCATTCCCGGACAGCCTCCGGGAGAACTCTGTCCATAACGATCCGAACACACAACAGATGAAACAGATTATTACATTCCCACGCGGGAGCATGGGAACGAGAAACCCACAGCGGAAGATTTCCGCTGTCATTCCAGCGAAGGCTGGTATCCAGAGAGCGTTAATCAGGGATTTCTTCCTTACAGTCATTGCGAGGCACAAAGCGACGAAACAATCTCATATGAGTTCGATAATCAACTTCACTTGTGTCGAGCGTGCTAAACGCACCAACACGCTGTCATACCCGCGAAAGCGGGTATCCAGTTTTGATTTCAGGTCATTGTTCCTTAATGTCATACCTGCGAAGGCAGGTATCCATCGCATTCATCCCCTCTTCTCCTCGTTCCCGACCTGATCGGGAACCCAGATTAAGAGTTTAAAGAATGCTTACAGACCTAACACATTTAACATTGTGAAAAGTTTTCTTAGATAGGATTATTATCATGAAAAAGTTACTGCTTGTTATCTTTATACTTTCCAGCGCATCCTACGCTCAACCCAACATCGAGGAGTGGCGGTTTTACGATGGTGGAAATCAGATTGAGCAATTCAAGGACATTTACGCTT
>CAZAGU010000280.1:0-3165 GCA_964484805.1 uncultured bacterium | reverse complement strand
AGCTATATGTTTATGTATTTGTACTTTAGGCTATTTTACCTATAAAGATCCGATGTACACCTATTCCGTAGCAAAGAAAAGGGAAATGCTGACTCTTTAGAAGTCTTCATGACCGAATTTCTGAAAGTGATGGATGAGAACCAGATATCTCGTGTAATTGACATGATAAATGAGGAATTACGGAACCTATCAAAATCACATTATGAGGAATCTTTGTACTATATCGTAAAACTTTTTCCAACGGAGTACTGGCAAAGATATGATTGTGTAGCTATTGGATTTGCCAAGGATTGTCCTGATAGAAAACGTGAGGAGTTGCGGATATATTGAAGGTGTGGATGAGGTAAGAGCTTATGTTGGGCTTAGTTTGAAGAAGATTGTCAAAGTATTCTGCGCAAGGGACAAATTACTGGAAGTCTTGATTGATATGTTTCATTCTGAAGAAATATATGAAACTCAATATGTCATAGAAAATTTCTTTGAAATGTTGCCAAACCTTGATCCAGATCATTCTACTCGGTTAAAGCACTATATTAATAGGCGATTACATCAAAGAGATACACAAATTTATAATGCCTTGTGTGACTTAGGATTAAATATTTTTGATGAATGGGATGAAGACTGGCTTAATGGCTGGGGAGCCCCATTCAAAGAAGCTTTGTTGAGCTTCAAGGCGAAAAAAGTAGTTGACGACGACCTGCCCTTCTAACCCCCAAACCCCGCGAGGCGTTATGTCCCGTTCAGAATTTCAAGTGCTGGTGTTACCATATTGGGTCATTTGTGATGGCAATAAGTCGCTTCCGGGCTACGGCTCCCAGACAGCGAATTCATTCTTAGTTCTTAATTCACAACAGATTAAGCCGATTTAATAGATTAGGGAGAATAGCATATTAATCTGCGTAATCGGTGAGATCTGCGGATAAAATTCTCCCCTACTCCCGATAGTCGAAAAACTCCATTTCGACCGTCAGATAAACTTGCAGAAACAGAACCGAGGCGTGAGCGTGAGAAATCAACCGCGACGGGCGAGCGCGACCTTCACCATAAGGCTCATAACTCACCGCCATCGTCAGCTCCTTCACCCTCGGCGGCAGTGGATTCGGAATGCTCTCAATGCTGAACACCATCCAACTCGTCGTGTCCACTTCGAGCGCTGTGAACATGCCCTCGCTGTTGTCCGGCTTGGGCTCGCAAGTGATTTTTACCAGGTTCGCCACACCTGTCGATTCAACACTATAACTGTAAAAATCGCGATACTCCGGATGAGTCGCCAGTAAAGGCTCTTTCGCGCCCTTCTGTTCGGAATCTTCAGGCATTGGCTCAACGATGTCCCCCGCTTCATCGGTCAGAAAACGTTCTTGCAATCCGTTCTCATCTATCTGGACAAGAATAAAGGATGTGTCCGACCGCTGGATCTCGCCGGATTTTTTCAGCAAGGTCTCGACCTTCTTCATCCGGTAACTGCCAAACATGCCGTCGTTTTCAATCCGCCACTCATTCGCAACCAGCGAATCCAGCCATGCCGACGGCACGGCTGAGTTCGCCTGAGCGTAAGTTATCTGCGGCGCAAACATCACAACCGCAATCGAAAGCAGAAATATCACCAAGCCAATGCTTGATGGCGATGGGGAAACGCCAGATTTCACATCTACCCTCTGAGATCGTCCCGGCTGGACACTGGTGAAAAGAAATGACAGCCGCTCTTATTCCACGATGGAAGTTCCAACTCGATTTGATTCCAGATGTTGGTGACAACCTTCCCGAATCGTATTGCTTGCGGCGAATTCGGATCAGCAACCATCATCGGTTTGCCGGAATCGCCAGTGCTGCGAATGTAAGGATCGAGCGGAATATCGCCGAGGAAGGGCGTGTGTATCTTGTCGGCTGTTTCCTTGCCGCCGCCTGCCGAGAAGATGTTGGTCTTTTCGCCGCAGTGGGGGCAGAGGAAGTAGCTCATGTTTTCGACGATGCCCAAAACGCGGACGTTCAGCTTTTTGAACATCTCAAGCCCGCGCCGCGCGTCAATCAGCGCCACGTCGGACGGCGTGGTGACGATTACCGAAGCGTCAATGGGCACACGTTGCGCCAGCGAAAGCTGGACATCGCCAGTTCCCGGCGGCATGTCGATCACCAGGCAATCGAGATTGCCCCAATCGACTTCGGTTAATAGCTGGTCGATAGCCTTCATCACCATGGGACCCCGCCAGATCATCGCCGCGGCGGTCTTCACAAAAAAGCCGACCGACATGACCTTCAAACCATAAGCAGTCGCCGGCTTCAGCAGTTTATAGACCGATACTGGCGCTTCCTTGATGCCGAGCATGGTTGGGGTGCTGGGGCCATAGAGATCGGCATCCAGCAAACCGACAGTCATGCCGCGCGCTTTCAGCGCCAGCGCAAGGTTCACAGCGACAGTGGATTTGCCCACGCCGCCTTTGCCAGAAGCCACAGCAATAATCAGCTTCACGCCTTCGATGCGTTTCATGCCGGCATAGACGTTGTTCGGATCGGGCTTGGTGGTTAGTTCGTCGCCGTTGGGCAAGTTGATGATCAGCTCATCAATCGTCGGCGCTTTGAGCGTCAGGGCGGATTTGATGGCGCGTTGCAAGTGGGTGCGCACTGAGGGACATCCTACGCAAGAGCCCGTCAGGCTTATATAGACTTTGGAATTGTCGATTTTCTCGAGCTTAAGGTCGCCTTCATCCTTTTGCAGTGCAGGGCGAACCAGTTCGAGAGCTTCCCGTACTTGTTCTTCAGCGGTCAGAATAGCCTCCTGTTTTATTTACACCTAAAATTACGAATATTTTCATCAAAAACTAAACACTGAACCATAGGAAATCAAGTGAGTTTGCAGAATTAGACTATCCGCCCTCCTCCTGATGATGAAAGGCAATGAATTCACGCGTGAAAGTTGTGCTGGTGCGGTAACGGGAATGCACAACACAAGAAGCAGATTTTTTAAGGAAGAATGACCGTGAAAAAATAAATTCTGGGTAGCGGCCTTCGCAGGTACGACGTGGTCGGAATGCGTTTGACGCGCTCAGTGATTGTAAATGTGATTCTCGAACTTTTATGAGATTGCTTCGTCGGGCTAAAGCCCTTCTCGCAATGACGGATGGGAAGGGGATGAATGCGGTGGATACCTGCCTTCGCAGGTATGACATA
>CAZAGU010000279.1:0-3189 GCA_964484805.1 uncultured bacterium | reverse complement strand
GGCCGCTGAATATCGGGAAGGCCAATGATGCCCATGTCAATATTGTCAATAAGCGTTGATAGAAACTATCCGACTTCATTAAATAATGTAGCTTTCATTTAATGAATACCTCCTACGTTCATATTAAGGCTCCTGCCATCCTACATCTTAAGGATGTAGACTTTCCGTGGGTTCTTGGGGTCCGGTCCCAACCTCGACAAGGAAGACTTTTGGCCGATCCGTGTCAAATACCTTCTGCACCAACCTTCGAAGGGACAATCCGAAGAAAATATGGGAAGCGTTCCAATATTACCCTGTATTACCGAGGCCGTAGGCCGTCCGAACGAACGTAGTGAGTGACATGCGCGAATTGTTATGTGCGACATAAAAATGGCCAGCCATAACTAAGCCTCCATACGCGCTCAAGATCTCGTTTAATATCATCATACTTTTCGGGAATGCCACGTTGAATACTATCAGTATCGCAAGCAATATATTTAATTCGAAAATCTGCTTTTTGAAAGCAACGCAGCAATGCCAGCTTTCCTGTTTTACCTTTTGTATTCGTAAATTGGGCAGCTATTCTATTTCTTAATTGTTTGGCTTTCCCATTATAGATGCACCAATATTCGGTATCAGTTTGGGTGATAATTGACTTTACCCCAATATGAATTTTTGCTAATCGCGAAAAATCTATATGAGCTGAATTTGAAGGTGAGGCGGCTTTAGCAAATTTATCCATCGGCAATTTTGTGTAAATCCAATAAAAGCCGGAAACATTCGGAAGGATATTATTCTTAGCTGTCTCCAAGCTAATAGCTTCTTGACTTTCTAATTTAATTTCAATTTTCTCGACAAGGATCTTCATTTAATCCACTAGCCCTACTCAAGCACTTAACTGCCTGCTCATCTGACGGTGTGTAGCGACAGCGTAACACCGGTCAGAGAGAAGCAGGGAGGTTATGTTTTCTTTGTAAATATCAATATATTATCGACGTTATCTTTAAGATTCTTTTGGCCATCGTTCTTCGTAGTTTTATGATCGCTTGTTGTTGAAATGAAATCCATATAATGAAGATAGCTTTGGCATGATTTGTCAACATCCCGGCCTGTAGAACAGTAATAATTAAACCATGCAGTATCAAAAGCCTGCCACTCTTGAATTGGAAGGTAATGCCTAAATTCCCCAACTGCAGCTTGAAGCTTTGAGAACTTAGATTTCAAAAAACTGTCGATATTATTTGGCCAGTTCACAGGGGTAGGATATATGTCAGAAAGTTCACTATGGAAAGCAGAAATTAAACGTCGATTGGCTTCTCGTCTAGCATTATTGTCTGCTAGCTTGAGAGAGAACCGATAAGCAATCCAAGCACCAACGAGAGCTCCAACTAAGGCACCCCCAACGCCGATCAATGCTATTTCATAAGCTCCAACTTCCAATTTGTTACCCTTTCTATTTACAGTCTGTTTTATTGAAAATGCCTTAAATCATAAATTAAAACATAACGCTCCGGCTCAGCTGCCAAAGGTCAGTTGGAGCCGGAGCGTTGGCATCTATTCTGTCCAAATATTTCCTTTTTGTATAAGATCAGGAATATTTATGTCAGCAGCTTTCACGGCCGGATGATTCGCAAAAATAAATCTGAGCGTTCTAATTGCCGCGTATGCCGCAACAATCAATTCCCTCTGCCTGTGAAAAAACGCCTGATCAAAAACGTCCTCCCGCACAGAATGGGCAGGTTTCTGCCTCAGCTTACGCACTTGCTTAAATATTGCTAACATATCGTTCAACGAGTTTGGGGTTTTTGGATAACCACGGATCGCGAGCCAATCCTCAAGAATCGCGATCGTTCCCTTCTGCCGAACGACAATCTTTCCATCGCTACGCGCTTCCTCGGTTTCAATTGGCACTTCATCCTTGAAAAACTTCTTACTGATGTTGTCAGACATCATCTTGTCCAAGGTCATGACAAAGTCGTTGAACTCCTCCTGAGTTGGACGAACCAAGAACGAGAAGTTCCTCGGACGGTTGTTCTCGAAGGCATCTCTGAACAACGCTGGACGACCCATAGCAGCGCACATGAGGTTGATTATCTTAAGTTCCTCAATGAATGCATTGAAAATCGAAATACCGCTTCCCCAATCACCGAGGATGGAGTTTCTGTAGTAATCTGGATGAAGTTTGAAGTCTCCGGGAAGTCGCTTCGAGTTCCATATCTGCTGATGTTCAGGACTTAGCCGATTGAGGTAGATGAGAAAAGCCGCGACGGCTCTGTTCATTTGCTCGTCGTAAGAGAAACCAAAGGTCTCCAGAATTACTTGGTCTTTCTCGTGCATCTGATCAGACTCGTAGAACTCATCAGCTACACATATATTACCGCGTATATCGTCGTTATCGTAATGGTAGCGTGGATCGTTGCGATAACTCTCCAATACGGTGAGGTCGAATGATCTGAATTCCAGTTGACCTGCGCCCAGTGCCAGTTCCCGGCTAAATGGTCGATCCTGATAGTCTGCATGTGAGACCACCGATGATAGGTGCTGCGCCGATGGGTAGAGACACGCATGTTCCAATGCCATGGATTCAACCTTCTTGAGTTGTTCTTCCGGCGCTTCGTCCGCAAAGGCCAGTATGTGTGGGTTCGGGTGAATGTCGCCAAAGATAATCGTTCCTCGACCGTCAGCCACTAAGTCAACAAAGAGCTTTCTGATGGCTTCGTAGCTCAGCCCATGTTGTCGGTGGATATGATGCCCTGGATAACCATTGAAATCCCGCGAATTCAGGTAGAACTCAGTAGCGGCTATGATCAACTGTTCCGGTGTCATTTTGTTGTCCTTAATGCCAGCCCAAGCATCACCGGCGGGAGACAATGCAGAGCGAGGAACGAGAGGCTCAGTGTCCAGTCCGCGTGCATGTACTCGTTATGTTTCATTTCTTTCTTGTCTCCCAGACATGTGCGGTCTTTGCGTCATAGATTCGTACCTTGCATTTGAACTTCCCTGCGATCTGCTCCATGTGCTTCCTATCCGCATGTGAATAGACGCCGACGTACAGGCTCCAGAGCTTGTCAGATACCTTCCTGCCGTGCTTTGCCGCTCTATTAATAGCATTGATAATGTGTTCGTCGTAGGGGCCAAAATTGAAGCCAAACGTGACTATAGAACCTTCAACATTACAAAGGCTTTCATAGCAGTACGTCAGATAATGGT
>CAZAGU010000278.1:0-3197 GCA_964484805.1 uncultured bacterium | reverse complement strand
CAGAATCGGATGACGCACCGGATGATAACACATTCGGTGCCCCACATTTCGGGCAGAACGCCGTGTCGGCGTCCAGTTCGAGACCGCATTTCTTACAATAAGGCATTACTATTCCTCTCTTGCTCCGATTTACAAACAGTTTGAGACCAGGATGATGGTCGTGTCATCCTCGGTTTTGCCATCTCGCGCCAGCTTGAACAACCCCTCCGAAATACCTTCCAAAGACTGTTGCGCCTGGAATGCCTGCTCAATCTGACTGTCTGTAGCAACGTCGGTCAAGCCGTCGCTGCACATCAAAAATATACATTCACCAGAAAGTTCAAATTGATAGCTGTTCGGTTCAACCACCGGCGAACTTGCTATGGCTTGAGAGATTTCATTCTTGCGCTTGTTGGTTAGGATCTCGTCCTTGGTAATCGCGCCTTCACGGTAAAGACGCCAGACCGGGGACTGATCCTCAGTGACTTGAGTCAGTTGACCATTGCTGAACCGGTAGAGCCGACTGTCCCCGACATTGTTGACCCACGCTTTGTTTTCCCGGATGAGCAGATTGACAAGCGTCGTCCCCATGCCACGATATTGCTTATGCTCGGTTGATAGTTGATACAGTCGATTGTTCAGGCTTTTGATTTCCTCTAACAGCCAGGAAGCGGGATCGCTCGAATCTGTTTCAGAGTAAAATTCCTTCAAAAACCAGTTGGCGCAGAGATTGCTGACGACCTCGCCAGAAGCCGCGCCACCCATCCCATCGCACAAGATAAATAGAGAGCCACGGGATAAATCGACGTTTACACCCAACTGCTCATTGTCCTCTGGGAGCAGGAAAAAATCCTCGTTTTCAGAAGACCTAGTGCCCTTGACTGATTTCCCGAAATATTTTAAAGACATAAAAACCTCTGTGTTAATGATCTAATTCTCGTAAATACGGTGTTAGTTGTGCTTCCACCAGATTGAGCATTTTCTGCCGCGCTTCACGAAAGGCAACATCCCGATTTTGATTGACGGCTTTGGTTTGTTCATCGCTATCCAGAAAAGAAAAAACCTTAATCACGCCACTGTTTCCGATTAGTCTTACCGTGCCCCGTGCTTTGCAGAAATTACCCAGATGCTGATTTACAGATGATAAGTAGGTTTCAATCTCAACTTCAAGGAGGTGTGTCGCTTCAGAACGATCATTCGTTGTCCGCAATCCGGCATTCGATACTATTCTGGCGAGCGCATGTTCGACCGTGCCGGTGTCCTCGGGTCTATTCTCCTCGGTATATGATGCCTGGATGTATATCCGGATCAGGGGCGCGGGGGCAGGTAATTGCCAGGCAATGCGCTGGAGCAGGATCTTGGCGCGGTCGATCTCGTCCTGGTTCAAATCATCAGGATACGGAAACAGATCGATATCTATAGTAAGTGAAAACTCTTCGCCGCCACTGATAATGTCAGAGGGTAAAAAGTAACAGCCCCGTTCATCGGCTTTCACTGTTTTCTGGTTTTGGAACCGGATCGGAACGTACCGGAAAGGCTTGTTAGCGTGGCTGATTCTGACCACAATCTGCTCACCCTCATACTTCGATTCAGAATGGAGGTGATCGATAAGCTCAGAGAGCTGCCCATTGAGATAAGTCCAGGCAGATTGTTTTTGTATCTCTACTGGCAAAATGGTTTTAGGCAACAACGATATTGCGCTACCATAATAAATGAACCGTCGCCCCGGATCAATTTCGATGTCACCCTGATTTGACAAATCGGTTATCCTCGAGGCGATTTCCTGATGATAGCGGTTAAAGACTTCAAGGTCAAGCTGCGCTTCGGTATAGTGAAGCTCTTCCACTTCGACATTACGAGTGTAGGAAACACCCGGCAACCGCAACCGAGAAAGGGATTCAGTCTGCCAATCGAACCAGATCAAACTCTGTTCGCCCCGTTCTGTTTCCAGTGAACGCATCATCTGTTCGGTTTTGTTCTTGACGTAAGAATCAAAATAGTTGGCAAGCTCGGCTGTTGCAACGTTGCGCGCATGATCAAGGGAGCTACCCGAACCCACGGCGTAGATAAAGCGATCGGTGTTAGGACGGCTATTCAAAAACCAGATTGGTATCTGATTCGGCTTTTCACTAACTGATTGGTTTTCGGGAGTAACATACTGTCGCTGGGGCGCGCAGGAGACAATCAGAAAAACAAACAGGATAAATGGAATAATGCTCTTTTTCATAGTAATCTCCTAAATTACAAAGAACCAGATGGAAAAACTGATGATGGCAAGAATCCCGGAAATCGTTACCACTGATACTTTGCGCCCACGAGTCGCCCAATTCAGCAAAAAGATAAGAACTAGAAGCGCGAGTACGACCACAGGATAGACTAAGAGAGAGTATTTTTTTTTGGCAGAGTAAGTGCGATGCTCATTCCAGATAACCTGTCCGGTTTCGAGGTTGTCAAAATCCAGACTCACCTCGAGATATATCTGTTTCTTGCCCAGCAGGTTTTCGGTGTAGGCATTTATTTTGCCGAAAACAATCCCTTTCCACTGGGTGAGCTCGCCAATGCGCAACCGCCCTTCCTTGGAGTAGTAATCCGCTTGTTGAATACCCTGGTTACTCAGAATGCGTTCAATTTCATTTCGCTCATACAGGAAAAATCGGGACCTGGTCAGTGTTGACCTGAACCGACTGTAAAACTTCTCTTCAATATCTCCTTCCAATGGCAGAATTGCGATTCCTTCGATGCTTCGATTGGAAAAGCGGGAGGTCTTTTCTGATGGAATTTCATAAAAACTATCACTGAGCTCCTGAACTGCCTGATCAAACAATTGATCAAGATACTGGTGATCAGAGATAGACAGAGTTGCAGTGCACAATGCAGGGCAGAAAAGTAGAATTATTATCAGCAAATACTTTCGCATATCAACCTCGTTTTTGAGATGGAGTACGTCACTCCCGTTCACTTCACTCAGATTAAAAATTTAATGTCACCGCCAAGCGACATAATTTGGAACTCGATCAACTATTTTCTTAATGTAATCCCTAGTTTCTTCGTAAGGTAAATCACGAACAAGCTTGGCATAAAGCTCATCTGAAGACATCGCATTAATTTTCCTTACAGCCGATTTAAGATCACGCTTACCGACTATCGCTTTTGCCACATTGCTGGGGCCCGTGTTGTAAGCACAGATTATACAATAGAGAGCATTTTGGCTATCCGTA
>CAZAGU010000277.1:0-3213 GCA_964484805.1 uncultured bacterium | reverse complement strand
TCAGTTCGGCTTTCCGGTCAAGGTTCCGCAGTCGAGGTCAGGCCACGCTATCTTATTAATATTTATGGATCGTCGCTCCAAAAATAGAGAAGTGCATTTAACGGGACAAGTAGTTTCCCCTCGAACCCCTTTCCCGCATGTTTACCCCACCGCAAGCGGATGGGATATTTAAAAGATCTTAATAAAGTTTCAGGTAAAAAATTTTTTGTCCATGGCCTTTTCGTGGGCAGTTTCCATAGTGATGACGTCATCCTTAACAAGCTGCATCAGATGCTGGTCCATTGTCTGCATGCCTTGGGACGTACCGGTTTGAATAATCGAGCTTATCTGTGAAATCTTATTTTCACGGATCATACTTGCCAAAGCTCCTGATCCAATCAATATTTCGTTCGCTGCACAGCGTCCCTTGCCATCCTTGGTTTTCAGGAGTTGCTGGGCGATTACCGCACGCAATGAATCTGAAAGCATCATTCGCGTCTGGGGTTGTTGGTCGGCGGGAAAAGCGTTGATGATGCGATCTATCGTTTTTGCAGCACTGTTGGTATGCAGTGTGCCAAAAACTAAAATACCGAATTCGGCACAGGTAAGTGCAAGCGAGATAGTTTCATAATCCCGCATTTCACCAACCAGGATGATATCGGGATTCTCCCGAGTAGCAACCCGCAAGGCTTCGCTGAAACTCACCGCATGCGTACCAATTTCTCGCTGGGTAAACACACACTTTCGGTTAGGATGGACAAATTCCAGGGGATCTTCAATTGTGATGATATGAGCTGCACGGGTGTCGTTTATGTAATCGATGATGGAGGCCATGGTCGTGGATTTCCCGCTGCCCGTAGGTCCGGTAACCAAGACCAAGCCCTTTTTGAATTCTGCGATCTTTTTTACTACCGGCGGGAGATTGAGTTCCTCAATTTTCATGATTTTAGTCGGAATAATCCGAAAGACAGCACTGATGCCCCGGTGTTGAAAAAACATGTTGCATCGAAATCGGGATAGCCCTTCAATTTCGTATGACATATCGAAATCGCGCTTATTCTTCACCTCATCCTGTTGCTGGGGTGTCAATATCTCAAAAATCAACTCACGGTTTGACTCAGCCGTCAACTTGGCATGGTCGATGGGAACCAATTCTCCGCGCAATCGAAGCATGGGCGGGAAATCGACCACCAGGTGGAGGTCACTGGCTCCACGCTCCTTCATCTCCTTAAAGAAGGCGTCAATCTTAGGCATAAGTGTTACCTCAATTATTTAATATTAGAAGCTATCTCAAAATTAAGCTTTTCAGTCGAGATCAAGGCGAAGCCGAAAATCAACCCGCAGGCATACTCAAGTATGTCGAGGACTTGAGACGAGGGCTCAACGCCGATATTGGATGAAAAGACTTTTTTGAGATGGCTTCTATCAACGTGTCATCAAGTACTTTCGTTTTGTTTTTTTAATTCTTCATTGCACTGCAACCTGAAAATATCAGGCTTCGTGGCATTGGCATACGCATCTGCTGCCGTTATGACGTCCGCCTTTAGCAATTCCATTATTGATTCGTCCAAAATGCACATACCGACATTTTTCGCGGTCTGCATCATAGACGGAATCTGGAAGGTTTTCCCGTCCTTAATCATGTTGGCTAACGGTATGGTGCCGATGAGAATTTCCAGGGCCTGCGCCAAGCCGCTGCCATCTTTTCTGGGTATCAAACGCTGGCTGATGACCGCCTTGAGGCTTTCGCTTATCATCGCCCGGATCTGGCTCTGTTCGTTTGCTGGAAAGGAGCCGATTACACGGTCAACTGTTTTTGGTGCGCTCGATGTTGAAAGGGTCCCAATTACCAGGTGACCGGTTTCGGATGCTGATATGGCGAGTGCTATAGTTTCCAGATCCCGCAGTTCACCAATAAGGATGACGTCCGGATCCTGGCGCAACGCCCCTTTCAGTGCGTTGGAATATGACAGCGTATTCGTGCCGATTTCCCTTTGATTGATCACGCACTTTTTAATTGGATGGATGAATTCAATTGGATCTTCAACCGTCAACACATGGTGGGCTCTGTTGGTATTGATATAGTCAACCATCGCAGCCAGAGTAGTTGATTTCCCGTGACCCGTTCCACCTGTCACCAGTATCAGTCCCTGATGATTGTCCAGAACAGTTTTAATAATATCCGGCATCCCCAACGATTCCAACGTCGGTATTTGCGAAGGAATAATGCGGAATGCTGCAGACAGGCCATTGTTGTGCAGCATAGCACTACCACGAAAGCGTCCCAATTTGGGGAATTGGATAGCAAAATCGAGTTGCCGCATTTTGGACAGACTTTTTCGTTGTACTGGAGTCAAAATTTCCAAGATCACTTGCTTACATTGCTCCGGTGTAAGCGGCGTGTTTTTCATTTTGGTGAGTACACTGTATCGCCGAACAATAAAAGGTTCGCCAGGTACAACATGAACATCGGAAGCATCCATCTCTAACGCTGCTTTAAATACTTTCTCTATTGTTGCCATTGATTTTTTCCTACATTGCGAGATGATTCTGTGCCATAATCCATCCTCACTATTATCGTTTCAGGCATTAGCGTTCCAAAACCGGACAGACCAAACAGGAACTGGCTATATATTTTAGGCATCATCGGAAGGTACAATAATCTGGATAGCATCCAGCTTAATGTTCAGAAACGCTGCCGTCATCACCTGTCGGTCACTTAAATCTTTGATCGTAGCATCGGTGATGGCGACGAATGGCTTGGATTCGTTCATGTAATCTGTTAGGCGAACCCCCGAAAAAATGTTAAGCTTGCCTTCAATTCGGAAGGTGTCAGTAAAAATGACAACATCTCGTTCATTTCTCACAGTCGGATCATTCAATGTGTTTCCTCCTGTTGTTGGCTATTGACAGGTTCTTCCATATAGATTGCTGAAGCATGGAGTTTGACTTTTTATATAGACTATCAAGTCGAGTTACACATTCTTGCATTATTGCGAAATTTTATTAAATTCAAGGATAGCGACGGTATTATTCAATATTATGGAATAACTACAATTTATAGATATGAAGAGAACTTTGTCTATCGCTATTCGGCTTTTAGATCACAACTTTTCGTCAAGGTGTGATCCGTAATACAATACCCTAAAAATTTAGGGTTGAGTATCGTTCTTTCTGTTATTTTTTTGTAGCATATTTATCAATTTTTTTGTCGGTGTTTGCCCTACAAAGGAG
>CAZAGU010000276.1:0-3229 GCA_964484805.1 uncultured bacterium | reverse complement strand
ATTAGGAGAGATGTAATTATACCTATGCGCCGACCATCTCGTTGATTCGCTCAACAGCAAGTTTCAGGTCATCTGGCGGTAAAATCGAGAAGCAAACACGCGCCCAGCCGTTGTACTCATTGCCAAAGCTTTCGCCCGGCGACAACACTAAGCCATGATCGAGCATCCGTTTGATTTTGCTCTCGCCCATCAGAGCCTTCCAGTCTTCACCTAACCAGATGAAGAAGTAGAATCCCGCTGAAACAGGCAATGATTTCACGCGCAAATTATCTTTTGCCCATTGCCAGTTGCTTTTGTAGGCATTGAAGAGCGGCTGAAGGCATTCGTCGAAATTCTTCATCCCTCGCCATGCCATCAGTTGGTCAAATCTCCCCGCATGATAATATCCACCAACAACGCCACGATTGATTTCAGCGATCACGGCAGGAGCACCTACTGCATAGCCAAGACGTAAGCCCGATGTGCTGAGATTTTTCGAGAAAGTGAACACTGAGACCGTTCGCTCAAGAAGATTCGGCAAAGAGGCTATCGAGACATGTTCACCGCCATCGAAGATGAAATCCTCATAAGCTTCATCGGAGAATAGCCACAGATCTCTACGCTGAGCATATCTGCCAATTGCTTCAAGCTGTTTCTGATTTAGCAGCATTCCGGTCGGGTTGGATGGCGTGTTCAGATAAATCGCCTTCGTCCATGGTCTGCCATACTCATTGAGTAGTTCAAACAGGTCGAGATCAGGGTTTTCAGCTAACTTGTCGAACACCGGCACTTCAACGATCTGAACCTTAGCTTGCTCGGCAACCTGGCGTAAAATTGTCCAGTATGGCGATAAAACTAACACTTCAGAGCCGGGCTCAATCAAACGCGAGAAGCATGCTTCCAGTGCGGCGGTCGCGCCGGCTGTAACCTGAATGGAATCGACATCTTCAACAGGAATATGATTTTTCTGCTGAACCTTCTCCAGAAGCAATGAGCGCAAGGCAAGCTCGCCGAATGTGTTGCCATATCGGTTCAGATTTGAGCCGAAGAGTTGATCTTCATTTTCGACTGGTTGCAACATCGGCGCAGGCGTGGGCATGAAAGTATCCCCGACGTGCATTGCGTAAACATTCTGCCCATCTGCCTGACGAGCGGCGACCTCAGCTTCAATGCTGTTGAAAAGCGTCGGCGGCTTTTTGTTTTTTGGAAATCTTGATGGTTGATACATAAATCATCCGTAAGGTACCGACCGCGCAGGAGCTCCCGAGTCCTGCTGGGAGCTTCTGTGCGGCAAATGTTGGACTATGCTTCCGGTAAGACTATATCGGAAGCGAAAGGAACGTTATAGCTTCTCGGCAACTGATTTGCCCTGCGTGAACAGTAACAGATAGTCACGTCCGCCGGCCTTGGAGTCTGTGCCGGACATGTTGAATCCGCCGAAAGGCTGAACGGCAACCAATGCGCCAGTGCATTTTCGGTTCAGGTAGAGGTTACCGCAATGGAGGTCGCGGCGGGCGGTTTCGAGACGGTCGCGACATTGGCTGTACAATGCGCCGGTCAAACCAAATTTGGTGGAGTTGGCGATTTCAAGACCCTCTTCGAAGCTCTTGCACTTAACTATTGCTAACACAGGCCCGAAGATTTCTTCCTGAGCGATCCGGGCATTGGGAGCAACGTCACCAATGACTGTTGGCTCGATAAACCAGCCACCATCGCCGGCAGGATTTCCGCCAGTAAGCAATGTGCCTTCAGTTTTGCCGATTTCGATGTAGCTCATGATTTTTTCATAGCCGGCTTTGTCGATGACTGCGCCCATGCCTGAAGCCATGTGATCGGGCTCGCTGACCTTGATTTCTTTGGTCTTGGCGACAACGAGTTTGACGACAGCGTCGTAGATGTCTTCGTGGATGATCGCGCGGCTGCAAGCGGAGCATTTCTGACCCTGGAAGCCGAAGGCAGCGATAACGATTCCGGTGGCTACGTCTTCGGGATCGGCAGTTTCATCGGCGAAGATGAAGTCTTTGCCGCCCATTTCCAGAACGGTGCGTTTGATCCATTTCTGACCGGGATTAACCTTAGCGGCGCGTTCCTGAATGCGCAGACCGATTTCTTTCGAGCCAGTGAAAGCGATAATGCGAGTCTTGGGGTGATCGACGATTGTGTCGCCAATTGCGCCACCAGGACCGGGCAGGAAGTTCAACACGCCCTTGGGCAAGTGAAGTTCTTCCATTAGTTCGAAGAATTTCCATGCGATGGTCGGAGCGCCGGATGCTGGTTTCAACACGACAGTGTTTCCAGCGACTAAGGCGGCTGTGGTCATTCCGATCATAATTGCGCCGGGGAAATTCCACGGAGGAATGACAGCGGCAACGCCCAATGGCATGTAATAGAGATTGTTCTCTTCGCCGGGGTAGTATTCGACTGGCTGTGCGCCACCAATGCGCATCATTTCACGACCGTAGAATTCGAGGAAGTCGATAGCTTCAGCTATATCGCCGTCTGCTTCAGCCCAGTTCTTTGATACTTCAAAAACCTGCCATGCGGCAAACTCAAACTTGCGAGCGCGAAGTTTGGCGGCGGCGCGAAGAAGGAAACGAGCGCGAGCGTCAGGGTCAACTTTGCGCCATTCTTCGAAGCGTTCTGCAGCGACTTCAACGGCTTTCAGCGCCATCTCTTTGGTGCCTTTGGTAAATTCGCCGATGACTTCATTCTTGCGAGCGGGGTTGGTCGAGACAAATGTGTCGCCGTCCATGTAGCGTTCGCCGTCAATGACGATTGGGTAGCGTTTACCAAGTTCACCGCGCACCTTTTTAATGGCGGCTTCCATTGCTTCCCGGTTGGCGGGAATGGTGAAATCGGTGAAGGGTTCATTCTTAAAAGGAGGTAACATCTGGAACTCCATGTAGTAAATTTAAAAATTAAAATCGAGAAATTCTTTCAAACTGAACAATGCCTTTTTTGGGTCTTTATGTTTGACGCATTTCAGGCACCAAAAATGAGTTTGATCTTTGAGTATTTCTACTCATCTGAGAAAGTAAACAAAAGCCCGCTTGATTTCAAGACAACAAGCGGGCTGGAGTGGTAATTTTGCCAAATCTTTGCTCAATCGTCGCGAATGGTCAGTATGACAGCCGGACATTGTCCGCTGTTTTTTACTCGTTCCCGCGCTCCTGCGTGGGAATGTGATAACCTGCCATTCCGGGTCAACCCCTCTCCATCATTGCGATTTCTATGACCTTGTCAAGTGTTG
>CAZAGU010000275.1:0-3313 GCA_964484805.1 uncultured bacterium | reverse complement strand
GTCCCAAGGGGGCTGCTCTGAAACAGGCGGTTGGGGATAAGCTCGTAGAGCACAAGCAGTACATCAACAAGCACGGCCAAGACATGCCGGAAATCTGTAATTGGAAATGGAATCAAAAATGACCGCCTTAAGTTAAGGAATATTTAATATAAAAAAAGAATCTGACACTAACAAAAAGATGATATTTCCGTAAAAGACCTTGTATTACAATTAGGCGTATCACCAGAAAACGGACTTACTGATTCCGAAGCCAGTGACCGCATAAGCAAGTATGGATACAACGAGTTGCCTGAGGAAAAGGCTAATCCGTTTCTCAAGTTCCTCTCCTACTTCTGGGGACCGATTCCATGGATGATTGAGGCGGCGGTGATACTCTCGGCAATCGTACGTGACTGGACCGATTTTACCATTATTCTGATTCTTCTTATAATGAATGCAGCGGTGGGTTTTTGGGAAGAATACCAGGCTGGAAATGCCATTGAGGCGCTGAAAAAGAAACTGGCGATAGGAGCCCGTGTACGGCGAAGCGGCAAATGGAAGAGCATTCCCGCACGGCAACTGGTTCCCGGGGACATCATTCGTCTGCGTTTTGGGGATATAATACCCGCCGATGCCAAGCTTCTGGAAGGCGACCCAATAGAGGTAGATCAATCCGCACTGACAGGAGAATCGCTGCCTGTCGAGCGTAAAACAGAAGATAGCGTTTATTCCGGCTCTATCGTAAATCAAGGCGAAATCGAAGCAATTGTTTATACTACCGGAGCCAACACTTATTTCGGTAAAACAGCACAAATGATCGAAGGAGCCAAGACCGTCAGCCATTTCCAGAAGGCGGTCTTAAAAATTGGAGATTACCTTATAATCATTGCCGTAGCCCTCGTTGTTTTGATACTGATAACAGCCTTGTTCCGCCATGAAAGCATGTTGACAACATTGAAATTTGCACTGGTACTAACTGTGGCAGCGATCCCCGTGGCCATGCCGACAGTTCTATCGGTGACCATGGCAGTGGGTGCCAAACTACTGGCGGCTAAACAAGCAATAGTAAGGAGGCTGGCTTCTATCGAAGAACTTGCAGGCATTGACATTCTCTGTTCGGATAAAACAGGAACGTTGACTCAGAACAAACTGACCCTCGGCGAACCGGTTGCCTTGGCAAAGACCTCAAGTGAGGAAATTATTCTTGCAGGTGCATTAGCTTCACGAGCAGAGGACAAAGATGTGATTGACCTCACCGTGATTAGCGGTTTGAAAGATCCACAGGTAATGAATACTTATCAAGTTGTGCATTTTCAACCTTTTGATCCGGTACATAAACGCACTGAAGCCACCGTCAAGGACTCCAGCGGAAAAACTTTTAAGGTCAGCAAAGGTGCTCCACAGGCAATTTTTGAACTTGCAATAAATAAATCGGAAATACAAAATGACCTGGAAAAAACTGTAAATGAATTTGCTGGTAAAGGTTATCGTTCTTTGGGAGTTGCCAGAACTGACGAAAAAGATCAGTGGCAGTATCTGGGTATACTTCCGCTTTTTGATATCCCCCGAGAAGATTCCAAAGCCACTATCGACGCAGCAAGGCAAATGGGGGTAGATGTGAAAATGGTTACCGGAGACCAGGTGGCCATCGGTAAAGAAATCGCTCGCCAGGTAGGATTGGGCACCAATATCCTCGACGCTCAAATGTTTGGTGATACAAAACATCATGAAGCAGGTCGATTGGCAGAGTCTATTGAGCAAGCTGATGGCTTCGCTCAAGTATTCCCCGAACATAAGTACCACATAGTTGAGGTTTTACAAAAACGTGGTCACATCGTTGGAATGACCGGCGATGGAGTTAACGATGCACCAGCCTTAAAAAAAGCCGATGCCGGAATTGCTGTATCTGGTGCCACAGATGCCGCACGAGCGGCCTCTGATATAGTTTTGATGACCTCGGGCCTATCTGTAATTATCGATGCTGTCAAGGAAAGTCGCAAGATATTCCAGAGAATGAACAGCTATGCGACTTATCGGATTGCCGAAACCATTCGTGTTTTGCTGTTTATGACTCTGAGCATACTTGTTTTCAGATTTTATCCTTTAACCGCCGTAATGATTGTCCTGCTGGCGTTGCTTAATGACAGTGCTATCCTTTCTATAGCTTATGACAGAGCCCACATCTCAAATGAGCCCGAAGCCTGGAACATGCATCGTGTACTTGGTATAGCCACAGTCTTAGGCATTGCTGGAGTGATCGCCTCGTTCGGTCTTTTCTATCTCGGAGAGCATGTCTTAAAACTCGATCGCGAAACAATTCAAACTCTTATATATCTGAAGCTTTCTGTAGCAGGTCATCTTACTATATTTCTTACTCGTACTCGGGGACATTTCTGGTCCAACCGACCTTCCAATATTTTGTTGGGGGCGGTTTTTAGTACACAGATAATTGCAACCCTTGTCGCTGTTTATGGCACCAGCCCGTACGATATATTTTTCAGGCGTCCATTGGGCCGGGTCTTCAATTCTCCCTGTTTTGGCTCCGGCGTCATAGGAACCGGCAGCAAGAATCGCCTCGATGGCCAGGGGGGCGGTGTCCCCGGCATTGAAGACCCTGGTGAGCATGTTATATACAAAGTCTTCGACTCTTGTAACCATTCTATCCCTTATTTCCTCAGGTTGCCCAAGCAGCCTGTTTTCAAAGGGCAGGTTCAATTTTTTAAAGTTTCCGCCTTTCAACCCCTTTGCATCGGCTTCGGCAAGCATCTGTGCCCATATGGCTTCGGTCATCCCCTCGCCTTTGACCTTGATAAACCCTCCCTTGTCATCGAGTATGGCATTGCCGTAATCATTCACCTGAAGCCCCCAGGAAATCATCTGCAAGGCTGTGGCAACGTTGGCTTTGGTGGTTTTGGTTGTGGCTGCAATGGCTCTCAGGCGATCCGAGTTGTTACCGGATGTACCGTGCTGGGCTCCGGAAATATTGTACTTTGCCAGGGCCTCGTGAATATCGGCGGTCAACTCGATCTGAATCCCCTGATCGCTGGCTTCGATGCCGTGGGTGGTTCCGTTGTTTAAGGCGATCCAGTCCGGGAAAATGTCATGGGCATTCAGACCCTGAATCAAAAACAGGGCTTCATCAACGGTGGAGAGGCCGCTCTTGCCTTTTATTTCACCGACTTCCGTTTCAAGACCCGCCCATTTGGGTATAAAGGGGTTAAGAGCGATATTCGCCGCAAGATTCCCGTTATCGGGAAGATGTGACGCATCAATGGCAATGGAGGTTAATCCGGCTTCGAAAATAGTCGGTATTTCAATTTTGGCGCCGTCTATA
>CAZAGU010000274.1:0-3359 GCA_964484805.1 uncultured bacterium | reverse complement strand
CCGCAGGGCGATGTCTCGCTGGAACAGATCAAAGATGCGCTTGGCGATGAAATTTATCTGATTGATGGCATCCCAGCCGTTTATTTTGATGATATTTATCCCGTGGAACTGCTTGAGACGACGACGCGGAAGATTATCGAACTTTTTGCGCCCAGACTGGTCTTAGGAATTTCTGATGAGATTTCCTCAAATGGCGACATTGAACGGATCCGGCTTGTGGGCAGAATTGTTGACGAATACAACCGGAATTTACGGAAGAATATAAAGGCTAAAAATGAGTGAGCTGATTGATCGACTGGCTTATTGTGTCGAGCGTGGCAAAGTAAACAGAGATTCCAAATATCCTCCAGACCTATTAGGGCAGGATGGCGCATCGGAGCTTTGCCAGATGTCACTGGAGAATGATGCCGCGCCGGATGAGATTCTGAAGAATGCTTTAATGGTTGGGATGCGTCGGGTTGGCGATCAGTTTGCCGAAGGAAAGGCGTTCATTCCTGAGCTTTTAATATCTGCCAAAGCCATGAGCGCGGCTCTGGAGCATCTGAAGCCTTATTTCGACAGCGGTGAAGTCCGGCGGAAGGGAGTAGTCATAATCGGCACCGTCGCTGGCGATATTCACTGTCTCGGCAAGAACATAATCGGCATGGTTCTGCAGGGCAGCGGTTGGGAAGTGGTAAATCTCGGCGAAAATGTTTCATCGGAACAGTTCCTTGAGGCAGTTCAAGCGCATCCGGGCGCGATAATCGCCATGAGCTCCTTGCTGACGACCACGATGGGAAACATGGAGACAACGGCTTCTATGCTGAAAGAAAATGTTCCTGATGTTCCCATTTACATCGGTGGAGCGCCTGTAACTCAAGCTTTCGCAGATAAAATAGGCGTGACAGGATATTTTCCTGATCCGCAAAGTTTTTCGATTCACTTAGACAGAGTCCATGGTTTTTAGGAATATGAACGGTTTGGAAGTAAAATACTCGATCAAGTTGTCGCAGTTGAATGTCAATGTCGCGGCGGTTCTCCGTTATCTCGGATATGTCCGGGTTCCATTTGAGCACGGTGTGGAAGACTACATCCAATCACTAATTGAGGAAGCGACAGGAAAGCTCGACATTTCGTGTGGTTTCAGATGGGAGCCCGATTGGGTTTGTAAATTTGAACCTGATGCTGTAAATTTCAAATACGGTCAATTCGAAGTTGGCACCAAAATCGTCACTCAGCTTGCGCCATCGGAAACGCTTGCCGTGTTCATCGCAACCCTGGGTCAGCGGTTTGAAACATGGTCACAAGGATTTTTCGCCATTGACGATCCGATGTCGGGTTACCTCAGTGATGCGATTGGTTCGGTGATTCTGGAAGCGGCTGAGGATTGGCTTGAAGACCAGATCGCCGAATACTTCCGTTCTGAATCAAAACATTTGACGAACAGGTACAAGCCCGGATATTGTGGCTGGGATAAAACAGAACGGTATAAATTATTGGATTTAATGTCCAAAGGATTCAGCGAAATATCGCTAAATCCTGCCGGTGTTATGATCCCGTTAAAATCCTCATGCGGGATAATTGGCATCGGAGCTGAATCCGTTCGCAAGTTCTACCCTTGCGAAGTTTGTGAAGTCGAATCCTGTGCTCTCAAATCACTCAGGAATGAGTAATCTCTTAAGGAATCAGAATGGATACTATCATACAGAAACTGAATGACGGTTTTCCGGTTCTTGCCGATGGCGCTATGGGCACTTTACTCCAGCAATGGGGTCATGGCGACGTTCAATGTCTGGAGATGCTGAACATTGATAATCCTGAAGTTATCGCTGAGGTTGCCAGGAAATATCTTGAGGCAGGTGCGGAAATAATTCAGACAAACACCTTTGGCTGTTCACCCATCAAGCTCGCTGAAAAAGGGTTGAGCGAGAAGTATCGCGAAATAAGCGTCAAGGCTGTTGACATAATCCAACAGGTTGTTGGTGATCGGGCTTGGATCGCTGGCGATTATGGCTCGTGTGGCGTGTCGCTACAACCTTTTGGCGATCTCGAAATTGAAGATTACAAAGACAGTTGCCGCAAGCAGTTTTTAGCCTTAGCCGAAGCTGGTGTTGATGCTTTCAGCATTGAGACGATGATGGATTTGCGTGAGGGTGTCATTGCGATTGAGATGGCGAGGGAAGTGGCGCCGGACATGTTCATCATGGCGAGCGCGACCTTCAACCAGACTCCCGCTGGTTATTTCACGCCTTATGGTCAGAAAGTGGAGCAAGTTGCTCGGCGTTATCGCGACGCTGGCGCGGATGCGGTCGGTGCAAATTGCAGTCTGGGTGTTGACATGATGATCCCAATCGCGCAACAGTTCCGCCAGTCAACGAGTCTGCCGATAATTATACGCCCGAATGCCGGATTGCCGGAGATGGTCAATGGTAAAGCTGTCTGGGAAGAGTCCCCTGAGCTATTCGCGGCTGGCGCGAAAAAACTGCTGGATGCTGGAGTGAACATCATTGGTGGATGCTGTGGAACGACTCCTGAACACATTCGCGCCATGCGAAAGATGATGGAAGAAAGGGAGAAGAAGGATAGATCATAAAGGACGGATTTTGGAAAAATGAGAACCTAAAGGGAGAAGACATGAAAAAAGAAAACAATAAATTTCGCCTAAAAAATGTCCTTATCAGAAATTTTAAGGGCATTGATGAATTATTCTTAGATTTTAGTCTGGGTGAAATGCCATTCCAAATAGACTTGTGGGGTATGGGTAGCCAAAATGGATTAGGCAAAACCTCTGCTCTTGAGGCAATTGCACTTCTATTATTGTCATTCAGTCTTGGAAAGGATCGTTTCATAAGCTATATAAACAAAAGTTATACAATCAGCCCAGCTGACTATTTTGTACGATCAGGAGCCGATTCTGCAAGTATTTTGGCTGAGGTGTATTTACTCGAAAGAGACGAACTTGTGTCGTGTAAACTTGAAATTTGGCGAAATGGTAATTATGAAAGCCATGTAATTCCTCCTGAATTCAAGGATGTATTAATAATAGCGAATAGGAGGGACAACATGAGACAAGATGTATATGAAAGTTTTAAGTGCTTGATTGGGCATTTGACAGATCCATTGGTGATTCCGAATTTACTTTTTTTTCATAGCTACAGGAAAATTCAAGAGGGAAATCTCAACTTATCATCACTAATTCAAAGTGACAGAGATTATATAAGTATCAAGAGGGTAAATTCCAGGCCAAGAAATTTATTCTTGATGGGATCATTTAAAGCTAAGTTATTACAATTAATGTTAAGTAAGGCTGATTTGTTTGAAGATTTAGATGATGATGAGGCTCAAGATTCGATGAAGACCCTGAACGATATCATGAGGGA
>CAZAGU010000273.1:0-3378 GCA_964484805.1 uncultured bacterium | reverse complement strand
TTCGGTGCATTAACCACGAAGGAATCGTTTGGGCTAGGGATGAATGCGATGGGCTACAGCCTTCGCAGGGATGACATAAGGAAGAAAATCCTGATTGGACGTTTTTAAAGCACTGGATTCCAGCCTTCGCTGGAATGACATGAAGAATGACCCTGAAAACGTTTCTATGGATCCCCAATCAAGTTGGGGATGACATAGAAAATATTTTGCTTTTAACCACGAAAGCCAGAATACTAACGACTCAGTGATTGATTTTTAGAGATAAAATACATGCAGAAAACACCACAAGGCTTACGCCTTCAGATTGGAATCTTAGGCAGGCGGAATTGCGGCAAGTCATCGCTGTTCAACGCTATCACCCGCCAGCAATTATCCATAGTGTCCGACACGCCCGGAACGACCACCGATCCGGTTCTGAAGGCGATGGAATTGTTGCCGCTGGGGCCTGTCGTTTTTTATGACACAGCAGGACTGGATGATGTGGGGTTGCTCGGCGAAAAACGCGCCGATAAAACCCGGAAAATCATCGAGCGCATCGAGCTGGCGATTCTGGTTGCCACTGGCGATAAGTGGGGCGAGTTCGAAGAAGAAGTGTTGGCAGAATTGCTCGAAAGCAAGCTCCCGGTGATCATCGTTTTTAACAAGATCGATCTCGTCAAACCAGACGATACAATTCTTCAGCGTCTCAAAAAGAAAAACATCCCGATCGTGTTTGCAATTGCCACAGAAAAAGTCGGCGTTGAAGAACTCAGGCTGGCGTTGATCCGGTCGGTTCCGAAGGAATTTCTCGAACAGCGCGCCATCGTCGGCGACATTGTTCCTGAAGGCAGTCTGGTCGTTCTGGTGACACCAATCGACAAGGAAGCGCCGCGCGGACGGATGATTCTGCCACAAGTGCAAACCATCCGCGATCTGCTGGATAACAATTCCTTTTGCCTCGTCCTGACAGAAAAACAGCTCAGCGATGGATTGACACGCTTGAAAGAGCCGCCGGCGTTGGTGGTTACCGACTCGCAGGCTTTCAAGGAGGTTGATCGCGACACGCCGGAACCTATTCCGCTGACTTCATTTTCGATATTATTCGCCAGAAATAAAGGTGACCTTACGGCATTCGTTGAGGGTGCGCTGGCGATTGACAAACTCAAGCCGGGTGATCATATTCTGGTTGCTGAAGCTTGCACGCATCACCCGATTCAAGATGACATTGGCACGGTGAAGATACCGAACTGGCTACAGAAACATGTGGGCGGTGAACTGCATTTTCATCAGGCACAGGGGCATGATTATTTTGAGGATGCTGAAAAACTCAAGCAATTTGCGCTGGTCATCCATTGTGGTGCTTGCACATTCAACCGCAAGCAGATGTTATGGCGGATTGAGCAATGTCGCAAGGCTGGAGTGCCGGTCACAAACTACGGTTTGACAATCGCCTACACCAATGGCATCTTTGAACGCGCTTTAAAGCCCTTTCCAGAAGCATGGGATGCGTTTAAGGCGCATCAAGGCTGAATACAGTATGACTTTAAAGAAGCAACAATTTTATAATGTACATCCACGGGAGCGAAAATGATCTTCGAATGGCTCAGAGACCATTTCGGCAATACCAAAGGCAAGATTCTTGCCCTTGGTGGCGGTGGCGCGCGCGGGTTGGCGCATGTTGGCGTTATAAAAGCTCTCGAAGAGCGCGGCTGGCAGCCTGACTTGATTACAGGCACCAGCATGGGAGCCATTATCGGCGCGCTCTACGCTCAAACTGCCGATGCCGCCAAGGTGGAGCATATAATGGCCAAGGTGATCGCCAGTGATGCCTTCAAGGACTTCGGACTCAGCCACGTCGTCAGCAATGCTCAGCGAGGCAGTCGTGCCGAGTCCGACTGGAGCACCCATATTCGTCGGCTACACACAATCGCCCATTTAAGTCATTCCCAGTCTATTTTTAAGGATAATTCACTGCTGGAGATGATGCGCAAAACCTTCGGCAATATCACTTTCGACGATCTGAAAATCCCCTTCGTAGCGGTGGCGACGGATCTACACAGCGGTGAGGACATTGAGCTCAGGTCGGGGGATATTGCCAAAGCTGTGACGGCTAGCTCATCCATTCCGGGTGTGTTTTCGCCGGTGCCGTGGGGTAATATGTTGCTGGTGGATGGATGTGTGACAAAAAACATCCCCATCCCCGAAGAGGCGGAAACGAAGGGCTGGGAAGTGCTGGCTGTGTCGGTGCCGCGGACATTGCACAATGCCGGTCCTTTTTATCATGCTGTGGATATTCTCGCGCGGGCGGAGATGATTACACAGTACCACTTGAATCAGGGTTATCTTGATCTCGCTGAAGGTGTGATTGAACCCGAAGTGAACCATATCCACTGGGCGGATTTCAGCAAAGCTGACGAACTGGTCGCAGAAGGCTATCGCGCGGCGTTGGCATGGCTTGACCGGGGAGAATAGCATGGCATGGGATCCGGAAAAATATCTGAAATTTTCAGCCGAGCGGTTCCAGCCCTTCGAAGACCTCTGCGCCATGCTCGATGTCAGGCAGGACTTGCGCGTAGTTGACTTGGGTTGTGGGTCAGGTGAACTGACGGAAAAGCTTGCGGCTCTTCTGCCAAATTGTGAAATGCTGGGTATTGACAATTCGCCGGAAATGCTGGAAAAAGCAAAACTGAATACTGGCAACAGTATTTGTTATAAATGCCAGACCATCGAGGATTTTATCGAGGAAACTTTTTCGGAGTCTGGTTCTGGCTACGATCTGATTTTCTCAAACGCGGCGTTGCATTGGGTTGACGACCACAACCGCATCATTCCGGCATTGGCAAAATTGTTGAATCCTAACGGGCAGATACTCTGGCAGTTTCCGTCTGGCGAACGCAATCCCGCCCATAAATATCTCGCTCAGGTGGCGACGGAAGAGCCGTATTACAGCGCGTTGAACGGCTGGGAGTGGCACTTCCCGGTGTTGAAGGTCGAGCAATATGCGCATCTGTTGCATCACGTCGGCGCGAAAACAATTGAGGCGGTGGATCGGGTGTATTGTCATTTGCTGGTGAACGCCGATGCTGTGTATGATTTTACAGCCGGCACTTCCATGTTACCCTATCTGGAGCGGATGCCGCGAGACCTGCACCAGCAGTTTTGCGACCGTTACCGTGAGCTATTGCGAGGGCATTTTGTCGGTTCGCTGGTGTTGTTCACTTTCCGGCGAATTCTTATCAGCGCGAAGTTTTAAGATCGCACTGTTAGGTTTATTAACCACAAAGGACAGGAAGAACACGAAGGTTTGTTTTGTGAAGATTGTTGACATATCCACAGCGGACGAACGTAGGGAGCGGTTGACGTGCTCCATGATTGATGGCGGTTTTACTCGTTCCCACG
>CAZAGU010000272.1:0-3400 GCA_964484805.1 uncultured bacterium | reverse complement strand
TGAAAACGTTTCTCTGGATCCCCGCTTTCGCGAGGATAACAGCGGAATTCTTCCGTTGTTTGAATCGCAATGATGATAGTTTTTCACCCCGGAATGCAGTCGCTTCCGGGCTACATCTCCCCCACTTTGATACAAATCTAAGGGTTAAAATCCCTTCAAACAACCTCGCCCCTACTCCTCCCCCCGCCAGACCTCCAGCGATCGCTCTCGCAATTGCTCCGGGCTTCCGTCATTGACGATCACGATGTCAGCCCGGTGCGCCTTCTCCTCCGCTGGGATCTGTGCTGCCAAGCGATTTAACGCCGCAGAACGGCTTATTTTCATTCTACGGCATACCCTGTCTAGCAAAACGTCTTGAGACGCGGTTACGACCACGATTTTATCGAAGTCCGCAGCCACGCCCCATTCATATATCAACGCCGCATCAAACACCACCACCGTCTTGGTTTCAGCCACAGTGGCGAAGTGTTCTTTGGCGATGCGATACAAGGTCGGAAATGTCAGCCGAGTTAAATCCTGCCGCCCGGCTTCAGTGTCAAACGCCGCCTTCGCCAGCTCGGAAGGAATCACCAACCCATCTGCGTTCAGAATCTGGCGACCGAATCGTTGCGCCAGATTCTCGCGCAACTCACCGTCCGTCTCAAGCGCCAGCTTGCCCATGCGATCGCCTTCAACCACACCAGCACCAAGCTCCTGCCAGATCGCCGCCACCATAGATTTGCCAGAACCAATTGGCCCCGTTAAGCCTATCAAACGGCGGATGGACGCTGAATGTATTGCCATCGGATTGATGCCTGTTTAGTCAGTGAAGCCAAGCTTGGCGCGCACAGCCGGAATCAGTCCACCCGCGTCAATGATAGCCCGAACTGATGGTGCCAGAGCCGGAAATTCCGTCGTGCCGCCGGGGTGATGAATCGTGCAGGTATCAAAGTCAATGGTGATTTCATCGCCGTCTTTGACAAATTCCGTGATGTCCGCCTGAACAAGGTACAACCCCTGATTGACGGCGTTCCGGTAGAATATCCGAGCCACCGCCGGCGACACAATCGCCGTCACACCGGCAAACTTCAAACAAGTGGCAGCTTGCTCGCGGCTCGATCCGATGCCGAAACCAGGCCCCGCCACAATAATATCACCGTTGCGGAGCTTCTTTGGAAATTCGGGATCAACCCCTTCCATCGCGTGGAGCGCCATCTCTTCCGGAATGATAATCGGCAGATATTTACCCGGATAGATGACATCTGTGTCAGTGTCTTCGCCCAACAGCCAGATGCGCCCGGATATTTTATTGCTCATTTACAAAACCTTTAACCGTTTAACGATCTAAGCAAACCATGTTGCCCCAAACACTAAAGCTCAATCAGCTCTTTGGGGAATTTGTTCAGAACTTCATGCCCATTGGTTGTAACCACTATGTCGTTCTCGATGCGTACTCCACCAAAATCATGGATGTAAATCCCCGGTTCGACCGTCACAATATTGCCGGGCTCAAGTTTGCTCTTTGAGACATAAGACAAACGCGGATAGGCGTGAACCACGTGCCCTAAGCCATGACCAAGGCTGTGGGTGAAGTATTGACCATAGCCAGCTTTGCTGATAATGTTCCGGGCGATGCTGTCAATATCACACGCCTTCACGCCGGGAGCAACCGCTTCCTCTGCGGTGCATTGCGCCTCATATACGATCTGATAAACCTCTTTCTGCTTGGCAGAAGGTTTTCCAACCACATAAGTTCTCGTCGCATCTGACGCATAACCATCCACAAAACCGCCCATGTCGCAGGTTACGAAATCACCCTTTTCAATAACCTTGTTCGAGGCAATCCCATGCGGTAGCGCTGAACGCAAGCCGCTGGCGACGATGGGTTCAAATGCATTCCTCTCGGCGCCAAACACCTTGTGGTGATAAGTGATTTCTGCTGAAATCTGACTTTCTGTCACCCCGGGTTTAATCAGCTCAGTCAGTTTCTCAAAGACTTTGTCCGTGATCGCTGCCGCACGTCGAACGGCATCAATTTCCTCCTCATCCCTCACTGCAGAGAGCAATTCCACGACCTCATTTGTTTCCACAATTTGAGAATTCGGAAAAGCCTCTCGCAAAGCACTGACGAATTGCACTGATGTGCTGGTGGATTCAATACCGATTTTGCCATGTAAGGTAATGGCTTCGTTGTTTTTTAACTCACGGACAAAAGCATCTGAAATTGATGTTCCGCCGGAATATATATGCACTTCAGCGCCTTTGACCTGAAGACCGGCCTGACTTGTATATCTGCCATCTGTGATAAAATGAGCGTCTTTTTCGGTTACAAGTAAAATACCATTTGACCCAGTATAGCCACAGAGATAGCGAATATTGCCTTGATCGAAATTTTCAAACCGCGTTACAATAAAATTTGACACTCCGATTGAACGGAATCTCTTGCGCAACGCATCTAATCGTTTTTCCATGAATAATCCTTGTAGTTGCTTAAGGAGTATATGTTAAAGTTGATGAGCTAATTTATCACGTGTCTGGTGATAAATTTACTCGTCTATTTTTTCCTGTTGTTGAATGAGCTCCCACTTCGCCTTGATCTCTTCAAGGCGGTTTCGGTAGCTTTTATTATCTGGATGCAAGATAATCAAATCCTGATACATGTTTATTGCTTCAGCATAATCACCTTGCTGAGCATAAAGTTCCGCTCGTGTGCGAGTGATAATCTTGCGCGGCTTATGCTCTTCATCATCCTCACCAGTGTCCTCGTTATTATCAGTAAGGTTGCTCTCTGTAACCTCTTTGGCAATTTGCGCGAGTAATCGTCTTGCCTCATCCTCAGACCGTTGCTGATGTGTTTGAAGTGAGGATTCCGGCTTTTCAATTTGGAATCCCACATCCTGAGCAGACTCATCTCGAAGTTTTACCTTGATCTGTGGTTCATCTGAAGCATCTATCTCACGCACTAAAGGCTCAGATTCGTCAGGATTGTCGAAAATCTCAGCATCAAGTCCTGATTTGCTTGCCATCTCAAGAAGTTCTTCGACTTTCTCCACCGGATCATTGTAATCTTCCTCATATTCCGTCGCTACTACTTCAAAACCATCATCCACCTCATCATCTTCTTCAGGTTCAACACCAGAGTTCGCTTCCATCTCAGAAATGCTTTCCGAGAGATCATCAGTAGCAGTAACTTCAACTGTGCCAGATTCCGGTTCATCGGCAGAAACTTCGATAAATTCTGAGGAGGCAGGTTCTTTAAAAATCAACTCTTCTTCGTCATCGTCTGTTTCTGTTATTTCGCTGAGCTCACTCGTCTCTGCTTGACCATTGTCTTCGTCCGGCGTTTCATCACCTTCAGTGAGTTCAGGTTTGATTATTGATTCTGCAAATTCCTCATCGCCTGGAATCTCATCTGCAATTT
>CAZAGU010000271.1:0-3478 GCA_964484805.1 uncultured bacterium | reverse complement strand
GCATCGCAATCCTTCGAGGTGAAGTCCGGAAAACCGCTTCAGAAAGTACCAACGGTCGCAGGCCATGGTATTTGATCAATCAGTTCACCGACGCGATGGATGTGCAGCGATTCGTGGTCGATCTATTCGAAACCACTCTGCATGAGCGCCTCGGATTCGATCTGCTGCGTGATGTTCAGATGATTACGCCCACTAAGAAGGGGCCACTCGGCGTGGATGCCTTGTATATCATTCTACAACAGGTATTGAAGAAGAAACTATTCAATGTCGATGTCCAACCTACAAAGCCTGGACGTCGACCCAAGTTCCTTCTGCATGATAAAGTAATCCAGACTCGCAATAATTACAAAACCTCGATTATGAATGGCGCTATGGGGATAATTACGGATGTCATTCCGGGTGGAGGTCTGAAGATTGAGTTTGAGGATAAATCGGTCGAGATCGAACCCGGTTCACCAGACCTGGGAGATATTTCACTGGCGTATGCTCTCACGATCCATAAAGTGCAAGGCAGTGAATATCCCTGTGTGGTAACCATTATCCACAAGGCGCACACCTTCATGCACAATAGAAATCTGTTTTATACCGCAGTGACTCGCGCCAGACAGAGCGCTGTTATCATTGGCGACCAATGGGGGTTAAGAAATTGTGCACAGAAGAGGCTTGTGGACAGGAGGCGCACATTCCTGTCAATAGCGAAAGTTGGTTCTTTGCAGGCTGAACAGGCAGCGGTATGAGTAAATCCTCCCCCACACCGCAACCCCATGTGATGACACTGGAGGATGTCGACCGTATTCGAGAACATTTCCCTGCAGAAATGATTCTGTTGCCACAATGGGTGCCTTACAGCCTTAGGTGGAAAGAGAATACGGGCAAGTTCGACAAGATCCCCATGAATCCGAATACAGGTTACAATGCCAAGTCGAACCAGCCGGAAACCTGGGGCAGTTTTGATGTCGCGGTCAAACGAGCCTTAAACCGCAAACTGGGTGGCGTTGGTTTCGTGTTCAGTGAGGATGATCCGTTTGTTGGAGTCGATCTCGATAAATGTATAAATGGCAGTGGTGAAGTCGAGCCCTGGGCATCGGACATCATTTCTGAATTGAACAGCTACACGGAATTGTCGCCATCGGGAAAAGGATTTCACATCCTCGGTCTAGGAAAGTTGCCACCGCGTGGACGGCGCAAAGACCGGATCGAGATGTACGATTCCAACCGGTTCTTCACGGTAACTGGAATAGTAAATGGCAATTGCGAAATCAGGGATATTCAGGATGTCCTTACTTCGTTACATGAGAGGGTATTTAAGAAATCGCAACCCAAAGGTCGTAGCGCACCACCTGATGGCAGCAATCCAACAGTTTTGACAGATGATGCAGTAATCGCCAAAGCGATAAAATCCAAAGGTGGAAACAAGTTTGAAGCGCTATGGCGAGGCGATTGGGAGGGCTCTGGATATCCTTCACAATCAGAAGCCGATCAGGCACTGTGCAATCTTCTGGCTTGGTGGACGAATTATGATGCCAATCGGCTGGATGGTCTTTTCAGACAATCCGGACTATTTCGACCGGAGAAATGGGATAAACCACACTTCTCTGATGGCAGGACTTACGGCTCAGGCACAATTGAAACGGCAATTGAAGGTCATAGTCCCGGAGAAGGGTTTAAAGCGAATCCTGTTCTGAAGAAACCTATTCAACAGAAAAAAAAACGGCTGCCGATAAAGGTCGGTGGCTACTATTTGACGGAACTCGGTAATGCTGAAAGACTTGTTCATAAATATGGCATTGATCTACATTTCTGTCATGAATGGAGCAAATGGCTGGTTTGGGACGGGAGTAGATGGATTGAAGACAAAAGAGGCGCGGTCGATCAGATGGCTAAAGAGACGGTTCGTGCCATGTACACGGAAGCTAAGAATAATACGAATCCTGATGTAAGAGAGTTGCTGTTGAACCATGCGCAGCGTTCGGAGTCGGCAAACAAACTGCGAGCGATGGTGAATCTGGCAACTTCAGAATCGAATATCCCTGTGTTGTCAGATGAACTGGATCAGCATTCATGGCATTTTACGGTCAATAATGGAACCATCGATTTGCGAACAGGAATGTTGTGCCAGCACAAACGAAATGATCTGATCACAAAATTGGCGAGAGTCGATTTCGATCCGGATGCAAAGTGTCCTGTCTGGCAGGGATTTCTGGAACAGATTATGGCTGGCAACAAGGCATTAATCACCTTCCTGCAGAGGGCGGTAGGATACTCTTTGACCGGTGATGTCAGTGAGCAGGTATTGTTCTTCTTGTACGGCAAAGGAGCTAACGGCAAAACGACGTTTCTGAAAACCATACTCGATCTAGTCGACAACTATGGTCGACAATCCGAACCCGGACTACTCATCCAGAAAAATGTGGAGTCTCATCCGACAGGGTTAGCGGAGTTACTGGGTTCAAGATTTGTGTCCACAACTGAAGTCGAGGAAGGACGGCGCATGGCGGAGACTCTGGTCAAACAGATGACTGGTGGTGATCGTCAAAAGGGACGATTTATGCGCCAGGACTGGTTCGAGTTTGAGCCGACATTCAAACTCTGGCTGGCAGCTAACCATCGTCCTGTTATTCGAAGCACTGATTACGGCATTTGGAGGCGTATTCGATTGATTCCGTTTGAAGTCACCATATCTCCCAAGGATCAGGATAAAAGCTTATTGAAAAAGCTGAAGTCGGAGTTTTCGGGAATCCTTGCCTGGGCGGTCAAAGGTTGTCTGGACTGGCAGCGAGAAGGTCTGAGTGAACCCGCTGAGGTAACTCAGGCAACCTCTTCTTACAAAACCGATATGGACATTCTCGGATCATTCATTGCAGACCGCTGCGTTGTTCATCCTGATGCCTTGATCAATGTCGCAAGGCTTTATGCTATCTACATCGAATGGTGTGAAAGTAATAAAGAGGTAAGAATGTCGAAACGTCAATTTGGTTCACAGTTAGACGAGAGAGGCCTCGTTCGTCGACGCGGAGCCAAGGGAATCCGCCTCTGGACGGGCATTGGGGAGGGTGACGCAACGGGTGACGCAACGAATACAGCCGAAATGGACTTTGTTGACCCTGAAGATATTGATTTTCCATGAGTAAGAACGTTTTTTAGTGCCATTGGGTGACAGAAGGTGACGCAATTCTGGGGTTATACGCATAGCGAGAAAAAAACAATATACATACACACACATAATTACACGCACATATACACGTGTATGCAAGATAATAGGGATTTTGCGTCACCTTCTGTCACCCTTTTGGCTAAGAGGTTGTTATACAAGGACATAAGTGGGTGACGCAAAAAAGTAACGTCACCCAGTTCTGTCACCCATTGTTTAGGCGTGAAAGAGCAATAAAAACAACAAGTTAGAGTTCATCATGATGCAGCAAACACTATTTCAACAGGAGTTAGTTCAATTAATTCCCTATGTATCGACAGATCTGAG
>CAZAGU010000270.1:0-3486 GCA_964484805.1 uncultured bacterium | reverse complement strand
TGCGACAAGTTCTTCACTAAGGCTTGATTTTTCACACCCCCCGCTTAAATTCGTCCTGCCATTAAATAAAGGCATAACAACAAATTAAATCTTGGAGAGTACTATGAGTACAGCGAAGAAGCAATTGGGGGACAGAGTTTTGATCACTGCCGGTCCCTCTAAGGACAAAATCGGGAAACTGGTCAACAAAGAACGTCACGGCTGGATCGTAGAGTTGGATGATGGCGAGAAAGTATCGGTATCCTTCCCCATGATTGCCGTAGTCAGATTAGTATATGAGCAGGAAAGTGAAGCGACAGAAGCTCAATCAACTGAAGTCACACCTGCCGAAGAATCAAATATCGAGACATCTGTTGAAACACCGGAATCAAACTCTGACCGCGAGTCGGAGACTCCCGAGCAGGACATCACTAAAATGAAGGTCAAGGAATTGCAGACGCTCGCCAAGCAGCGTGGCATCGGCATCGCTCGCACCAAACCCGACTTCATGAGGATTATTCAGGAGATGAATCCAGACGAGGACCTTGATCAACTCGTCGGTAAAGTATTATTCAACCGGGTCAGTGATTTGCACATTTCGAGACTTCGTACCAAGCAGGACTTGATCAGACTTTTAACATCAGAAGCGCGCAGATGAGTGTTGTTAAAAATACTAAACTGCGTGCTGTCGCCTACTTAAGGAAATCGACCCGGGATCAGCAGGAAAATTCCATCTTCAACCAGCGCAAGGCTATTGATGCCTTTGCTGAGCGCCATGACATCTCCATCGTCAAATATTTAGTCGACGATGGGATATCTGGATTGACAATGGAGAAGCGTGACGCCTTCAAGGAGCTGATCAATGAATATGTTATTGCAGGGAAGGTGGAATTTACCCTGATTTTAGTCCTGGATGTCACCCGCTGGGGCAGATTCCAGGATATCGATGAATCGGCACATCTCGAATATATCTGTCGAAAACATGGTAAAGAGATCATTTATATCACAGAAGCTTTCAAGAATGATAATTCCATCATGGATGCAGTGATAAAATCGATCAAACGCGCCATGGCGGCAGAGTATTCGAAAAATCTCAGTGATAAGGTGCTGGCTGGTTCACTGACCATCGCTGCACAGGGGTACCGTGTGGGCGGATCAGCGCCATACGGGTTTGAACGAATGCGGCTCGATCAAAAACGCAATCCGGTCGGAGTTCTGAAGGATGGTCAACGCAAAGCCATCGCCAATGAACGGGTCATCTTAACGCCCGGTGAAGTTACTGAAGTGGAAACGATCAGAAAGATATTTACAGCATTTACTGAAGAACAACTCCATGAAGCAAAGATTGCGGTGATGTTGAATCAGCAACAAGTTCCCTCTCCCGGAGGTGGACAGTGGTCAGGGAGCACAATCCGAGTCATTCTCAAAAACGAAATCTACACCGGCGCTCAGATGTACAACCGAACTTCACAACGTCTGAATGGACCGTCACGCAAGAACCCACGCGATGATTGGGTGATTGTGCCCGGAGCCTTTGAAGCTCTGGTTTCGGAGGACACTTTCACACAGGCTCAGCAATTACTCAATCAGCGCAATCCCAAATACACCGACCAGGAACTGATCGAAAAACTTCAGCAGTTATTCAAGCTGCATGGCAGACTTTCCGGGCTCATCATTGAAGCTGCTGAGGGGCTCCCAGCTCCCTCGACCATCAGCAAGCGTTTTGGATCACTGGTCAATGCGTATAAACTGGTCGGTTATATCCCGCCACATGATTTCCGCTTCCTTGAATTAAAAGAGCTGGTGCGGGATATCGAGACGAAACTTTTTAAACAAGTTGTCGACAACCTGGAGCAGATGGGCTTGCATGTGGTTGATCAGGGCAGTTACTTCCGGATCAATGATCAGCTGAACATCTGTATCGCTGCGTCCAGTGTCCGTAATAAAAGCGGTCGCAAACGATGGGCATACCGCTTCGACCGAAGTCAATCTATCGATATCACGATTGCTGTTCGTTTGGCAGATGACGAAGGTAAAATACAGGATTTCTACTGCTTCCCTATGATAGCCATGGAGGTGGATAAATTATTCATCTCCTGGACTAATGGAGTGTACATGGATGTGTTCAGATTTGATGACCTGACCTATTTCTACGATCTTTTTAGCGATGCAACCACGGTGGACAATCAATCTAACTCAGAGGAAAATCATGCGCAAGATTCAGGATATTCTGATCTCGAAGATAAAGATCATCAATCCTCGGGAACGGGACCCCAGCAAATTTGAAGAAAATGTAAATTCGATCAGGGATGTGGGTTTAAAGCGACCTGTCGTACTCAATACTCGTTATTTAGATAAAACGGGCATGTACGAGCTGGTTTGCGGTCAAGGGAGAATTGAAGCGGTGCAGCAATTGGGAGAGTTGACAATTCCAGCATTGATGGTTGATGTTGATCGCCCAACTGCTTTGATCATGTCTATAGCTGAAAACACTGCGCGTCAGACGCCTGCTCCCATCTGGTTTGCCAAAATGGTTAAAGGACTCTATGATAATGGCATGTCAGTCACTGATATTGGTGAAGTCATAGGCAAGTCGGATGAAGCCGTTTATGGGTACCTCGCACTCATCAGTTGGGGTGAGGACATTCTTCTGAATGCGGTTGAGCAGGGACGAGTAAGTGCAACGGTCGCTATTGAAATGGCGAAATCTACAACTCCAGAAAATCAGCGACTCCTATTAGAAGGCTATGAGCAGGGAGAGTTCACCCCCCGTGAATTAAAAACCGTACGTAAGCTGCTTGATCTCCGCAACAGATTTGGAAAAGTGCGTATTCCTTTTACTAAAGAAGTTAGGATTGTAAACCAAATCAAGACCTTGGACGACCTGCGAGAGGAGATAAAGCGCACCCTCACCAAACAGGAGGAATTTGTGCAGAAGTCACAACGGGCGGAAAATCGGTTGGTGATTCTCGCTGACGGATTCCGTCGTTTAAGAGATGATCCTGTATGGGAGACATTGATAAAAAACGAAGAACTCACGGATTTTCCAAAACTGAGGGGAAACTCACTGGCAAGTCTCTTCGAAAACAATAAAAAGGATAGTAGATGAAACAAACAGAGTTCAAATCCGAGACCATGGTTCTACCGATAGTGGATCTCAATCCTATGTTCCCTCGACCAAAGCATACTCGCGGGATTCGCAACTATAGGAAAATCGTAAGCTCTATACGCGAAGTCGGCTTGATCGAACCATTGGCAGTTGTAGATATGGAAGGTCGATACTATATAAAAGATGGGTACCTTCGTTGGGAAGCGCTGAAGGAACTCGGGATGACAAAAGTCGAATGTCTGGTTAGCACAGATATCGACGCCTACACCTATAATAAGCGGGTCAATCCGCTCTCGCCAGTTCAGGCTCACGCCATGATTGATCGTGCAGTAAAGCAAGGAGCAGACCCAGATAAAATCGCTGCCACGCTAAATGTCTCCCGTGACTGGGTTCAGAGA
>CAZAGU010000269.1:0-3487 GCA_964484805.1 uncultured bacterium | reverse complement strand
CCCAGCATTTGTGGTCATACCAGTTAATATAACGTTTTGATAATTCATTACATAATATAAGGTTGTTTCAAGGTTTTGTAAAGCTAAAATGATGATAATAAAGCTGGTCGGAAATCTAACTATACCTTTCCAGCCAGACTTCTAGCGCTGTCGTTCCAGCGAAAGCCGGTACGACGTTTTGATTTTTAAGGTTATTCTTCCTCAAAAAACCGTTAAATCTGTTTCATTGGTTGGGCGTTTCCCAAAAACTCTCAATCTGGATCCCCGCCTTCGCGAGGATGACAGCGGACGCTCGTCCACTGTTTTCCGTAAGGTGAAACCTGTCCGGGCAAGCCGAACATGCCACCCACAGTCCATACTGTCGTTGCGAGAAGGGCTTTAGCCCGACGAAGCAATCTCATAAAAGTTCGAGAATCATCCTTGCATGTATCGAGCACCCCTATGCTGTCGTTCCAGCGAAGGCTGGAACCCAGGGCTTTCATCCCTAGACTCTTAAATATCAAAGGGATTGCTTCGTTGCTTCGCGCCTCGCAATGAAGAAAATTTCACCCCGAAATACAGTTGCTTCCGGGCTACTCCTCGTAAACCGGGAAATCTGCTCACCGCGACGCTATCCTAACATCTTCAATTCCCCCCATGCCATTTCGCACAGCAGATAATTCAGAGTATTTCCACACTGTCTTTTCGTCTGACCCTTTGCCATCTGCGAGCAAGTTTGTAAACTGCAAATAGGGAATTTGAGGAATGTTGTGCGGTGCGGACGTGCTGAAAAGCAGTTGATATGGTCGTTCCCCATTCATGCTACCACTTGGGTCAGCCACGCAAATCACACCGTTCAGCCGTTTCACGCCTGATTCTTCATCAACCCAGCCATATAGCTCAATCGGTTGCCGTGTGGCGTTAGTCCGACGTTGCTGATAATGCATCCAAGCAGACGAAGTCGAATCATGCAGAGCGTCATATAGGTCAGTAATCGAGGCACGTGATTCCACAGTGGCAAACTGCAGAGCTATATCTAAAAGGTCAGTAAATTTCGCCAGCTGGGCAGTGTCGTTCAGGTCGAACCCATGCGCATTATTGCAGATCGCAAACGCCTGATAGAGATTATAGGCATAAATCTTCTCCGACACGGGAAGAACACCAAACGCGGAGCATACAATCTGATTGACACCGGATGTAACTCCCGCCTCCTCAGAGACCTTGGATGACGGTGCTTTTTTATCATTTTGGTCGGATGAGCATCCTGCCAGCACAAAAATCACCGCCAGTAAAATACTCAGATCAAACAGCCGAAGCCCGGTCTTGAATCCACTCAATACTACTCCCTGCCTGCCAAAGCCAGCAAGCCTTCAGCGAAGTATATATCCTTCTGAACTTCACCGAGAGGTTTGCCTTGCGCGACAATTTCGCCGGCGTTATTGCGAATTTCGCCAGTTTCAAGATTAATCTCGATCACATCGCCGTCTTTGATTCCTGAATCAAGCACGCTTGGGCAATCAACCAGCGGCAAGCCAGCGTTGATGGTGTTGCGTTTATAGATTGCGCCAAACGATGTGCCGACTATCGCCGCTACTCCCAGCGCGATGAAACCATCAACAGCCTGTTGACGCGACGAACCACAGCCGAAGTTGTGCCCAGTGATGAGAATATCGCCCGGCTGGGCTTTCTGCGGAAAATCCTCGTGCCCTGGAAGATTGTCGAACATATATTTCGCCATCTCAGCACTGTCGGTGATGTGCAGGTAGCGGTTGTGAAAAATCATGTCGGTGTCCACATCCCGCTCAGAAATGATGTGGGCTTTGCCTTTTAGAATCAGCGGTTTATCCATTTTGTGTATTTCCTATTTAACGTCAATGATTTCAATGCCAATGTTGCCGATGGCGTTCACAAGCTTCATCGAATCCATGAGATTGCCTGAAGCGAGAGCGATTCGGGCGGCATCGGCGCGAATTTGTCCGAAGGTCGGATCGAATTCCACCCAGCGATCTTCGACCCAGCTTGCCGTCCAGGCGTGGTAATAGAACATGCCCTTCTGATAGACCACTCCCAGTTGCAAGCGCGTGGGAATGCCCAGTGAACGTGCCATTGCCGTGAACAGCACGCTGTGCTCGTTGCAATCACCAACTTTCTGATTCAACACGCCTAACGCTGAAGGCAAGCCTGCCGACGGGCGTTTTTTTACTTCTTTGAACACCCATCGAGTCAGGAATTCCAAAGAATCAATCCGGGTTTTCGCGCCAGCAACAGCTTCAATGGCAGCGGCTTTAATGGCAGGGTTTCGGCTCTCGATGAACGGCACGTCGCGCAGGAAGCGCTTTCGGTTTTTCAAAGATTCACCAGCTTTGTCAGGAAGTCTGCTGACTACCAAAAGCTCTTTATCTTTGCGTGATATTGACTGCCGGTCGCTGGATTCAATGGTAGCGGTCAAGTCAAAACCGGTAACGCGAAACTGGGCGTGATTGGCTTTGCGCGGGCCGTCAATCTTGCCCTTAGGTTTGATGGCATAAATTGACAGAAAATCTACGGAGCTGAAATCGTTGGACAGCGCTGAATTTGCGTCTTCTTCATCAACCCGCCGCATAATCATTCCCATTGGCCCAAATTCTGCCAGCGTATTGCCCTGTTTATCGACAAATACGGTGGATTCCATGCCTGACATGCGCGTTGTCAATTTACGGGCGATGACATCTTCACCCCAGAGCCTGTGTGGCTCAAGGTGAGCACCAATGACGACCATGTCCTGCATGTCGAGGCTAAGAGGATCGAAACCCGCCAGTTTCAGCGAGTCGCTTTTGTTCAGTCTGCCAGCCTGCAAAAGCGGTTTAATTGCTTGACTTAGGTAAATTGGCTCAGGTGCGGGAATGGCTTTTTCGGTGATTTGCCCGCCAGTGTTCATCTGAAGCTGGAGCGATTTGTCGTGAATTTCCCCTGAAAATGAGGTCGAGTACTCGCTGACTTCAACCAATCCTTCGAATGATCTCATGGCAAGAGTACTATCGGTTCTAACGGTCATTCGCACGCTCATTTTTTGGAGCGTGCCCATCATTACAGCCTGAATGTTGGAAAATTCGCGCAACTCGTAGCCGCCGTCATCCAGTGGCTCAAGCTCTGAGCGGACGACACCTATTTTATTGCCATCGAGATGAACCGACATCCAGTTCACTTCTTCAGCCAGATGAACGCCGTGCAACAGTTCTGAAGGCGCTCGCAATCCACCGTGAGGTTTGCTCACCACTCCAACAATAAGGACGATGATTAAGGCTAACCAGATAACATACGTTAGCGCCCAAACTTGCCGTCTCCATCGTATTTTCTTGTCAAACATAAAAATCTTAACCTGTTAATCCATCTACTCTTAAATCACAATCAATGTATCATCCACTTTGTCGTTCCAGCGAAGGCGGGAAATGTTTCTCCCAATTGCATTTTCCCCAATCCGTTAAATCCGTTTCATCTGTTGTGAATGCTGGATTTAACCATAAGAACT
>CAZAGU010000268.1:0-3494 GCA_964484805.1 uncultured bacterium | reverse complement strand
TCGAGCTGATCGTTTATTGGCAGGAAAAGGACCGAATGCTGAAGCTGAATCTGCCCACGCCGTTTGTCGATGGCGCTCCCATCGGCGAAGTAGCCTACGGTGTGCAGCGCTACCTCCGCCGCGCTGAAGAACTGCTGGCGCAACGCTGGGTAGGCGTTGAATCCGATGAAAAGCTGTTGACCGTCATCAATGACGGCGTTTACGGCTTCGACTTTTACGAGGGCGAGCTTCGGCTTTCGCTGTTGCGTTCACCTGCTTACGCAGGGCATCCTGTCGAAGGACATCAGCACATCGTGATGCAGGATCGTTTCGAGCCGCGCATAGATCAGGGCGAGCATCGCTTCAAATTCTGGCTGAACGGGGGGGATAAACACAAGCGACTGAACCAAATCGACCGCGAAGCCACCGTTCACTCTCAACCGCCGATGGCACTTTGCGCCTGGGTGGATGGCGGCGGAAAATCACCCGGGGACGGCGTGTCATTAACAAACAATGCCGTCAGACTGAGCGCCTTGAAAATGGCTGAAGACAAACCGTGGCTAATAGTGCGCCTATTTGAACCGACTGGCTCAGAGCAATCCACCACGCTGAAACTACCGATGTATGACTTGGAGATTGATCTGAAGTTACAGCCATTCGAGCTAAAGTCCATCGCCGTTGACATCGCGAGCAAGGCCTGGTTTGAGGTGGATTTACTGGAACGAAAGATTTAAGCTGTAAATGTGAGGACTCGCACCATTTATTTTGAGAATGGAATGTACCTTCAAAGACAACTTGCCGCTGATTTTAGCATTAACTGATTGACAATACCAAGATACTAGCTTAAATTCTATAAACTTGGAGATGTGTGAAACTGGCTGAGGGTCTGATGTTCGAAATTTATCGGGGTAAATCCCAACAATAAAGGAGTTGTAATGCGTTTTGATCGGTGTTTGAAATTATTTATTATCTTTGCAGCCTGCCTGATCGCGTCGCAAGCCATCGCTCAGGTTATCATCGAACCCGGCGACATTCCCAATCTGCCTGGCACAATGATGTCATTTTACGCGGATTCAAGCTTTGAGGGTATTGAGGTTGATCTGGGTAATGCCGGTGAGAATCAACAATGGGATTTCAGCGGTTTTGTTTTTGATCGTGTTGAAACTGACGAAATTCTTAATCCTGAAAATGCCCCGCATATTGACGAGCTGCCCGACGCAAATCGCGTTATCCGCACTTCGGTTGGGCTGTTGGAACTTGGCATTGGCGACGTGTTGCAATACGAGCTTTTAGGTGAAGACGGCTGGTTTTTACTCGGCATTCGCGGCACTGAAGACGAAGGATTCCAATTCCCCCTTGACTTCCCAGATAATCCGCCAATGATCTCCCCCATGAACATGGAATACGGGCAGGAGTGGCAAATCGCACAGAACTTCTCCTATGCAATCGCTTCAAACCCAGACTGGGGCGACGAATTTGCGATAATAGACTCCATAATGTTCGTCATTGAGTTCGGCGCTTTCAATGAGATAGATGGCTCCGGGACGGCAAGATATAGTGGTGGCAATGTTCCTGTCTTGCGCACGCACACTTTATCTGCCGGGACTATGGGAGTCATCGCGATAACATACCTTCTCGGCAGACGCTTCGAGGTTGAGCTGCCTTTGGGCTATGAGTTACAAGCATCTCACTCCTACCGTTGGATATCACCCGGCATTGGCGAAATCGCTTCCATCACATCTCTGCCATTGGAAGAAGAGCCCGACTTCAATCTTGCTTCGAGCATTCGCGTTCGACGGATGGTTCCCGCATTGGAATTCCCAAGGCTATCCATGGACTTCGGAGAAGTGGTCGCTGGCGCGGTTGGTGTTGCCAATTTCAGAATCGCCAACACGGGCACAGGCGCTGGCATAATCGACAGCATCACGTTTAGCGGCGAAATCCACGCTGAAATGGAAGCCTTGACGGAATTCCCTCACATCGTAGAACCGGAAGCATCAGACAGCATCCGTTTCCTCTGGATGCCCATTGAAAACCGCGACCTTAGTAACGAATCCATGTTTATCTATCATAACGACCCGGCGTTTGACAATCCGATGGTCATCAGACTAATTGGCGGTGTGCCGGCAAGCGTGAACGGCGATGCCATTCAGCCGGACGGATTCATGCTCAGCCAGAACTTCCCTAATCCTTTCAACGCCCGGACATCCATCCCGTTTGAGCTGTCAAAGGCAAGCGAAGTCAGTTTCAGGCTGTTCGATAGTTCCGGCAAATTGGTCAGTCAGAGTCATCTGGGACAGTTACCCGCTGGCGGGCACATCTTCGAGCTGAATGCCCTTGACCTGGAAAGCGGAGTATATCTATATCAGATAGAAGCAGGTGGCATGAAACAGGCACGAAAATTAATGTTGCTGAAGTAATTTCCTGAACGATTGTTATTTTTAAGATTGCTCCTCTGATCTATTTTCAGGGGAGCAATCTTTTTTTATGGGCTGAATGCCCTTGATATCTATACAGATTGTGATTATATTATCAAAGTGAAACTTAAAGAACGTTCAAGACTGATGTTTTCATGTTTATTGAACCCAACCCAAGGCAGAATAATGAAGGTTATTTTTAAACACAGGTTGAATTTTTTCGGTATTTTGGGCAGCTTGCTCATAGTTGTGGCGTTGGTTAGTTGTTGCACCAACGATTTGACCGAGTATGTCAAAGCGGAACTTCGTCAACAAGAGAGCCTGATGGTGGCAATCATCCCGTTGATAGACGGATATATTGGCGAACATCACGCCAGCCCGGCGAGCTTCGCCGCGCTGGCCGACAGCGCCAAAGTCGAGCTTGACACCACTGGCTTGCGATTTATTCCCGGCAGCAAGTGCCCGCCTTATGACCCAGGCGATTTCAGCATATATTCGGAAATGGTTTTCGGAAAGGTATGGGAATACTGCCTGCTATACTCAAGTCACGAGAAAATAGAGAAACAAACAACCCCATGGACAATTCTCTGCTATCAAATCAATAATCCACGCAAGGTTAAGGAGTTGTCTATCGAAGCTATACGTTGAAATAGATAGGAAATACATTTCTTTGGCATGACAGCGTACTTCGTCCACTGTTTCTGTTATGTTAAACATGGCAGGGCAAGCCGGACATGCCACCCACTCCCTTCACCGTCATTGCAAGCGAAGTGAAGTAATCTCATAAAAGTTCGAGAACGACCTTTACAATCATCGAGCGCATTTAACGCTCCATGCCACGTCGTACCGGCGAAAGCCGGTACCCAGAGAAACGTTTTTAGGGATTTCTTCCTTATGTCATACCTGCGAAGGCAGGTATCCATCGCATTCATCCCCTCCACATCGTACCAGCGAAAGCCGGTACCCAGAATTTCTTTTTAAGGGTCATTCTTCCTTGTCATACCTGCGAAGGCAGATATCCACCGCATTCATCCCCTCCCCATCCGTCATTGCGAGGACGGCTTCAGCCGGACAAAGCAATCTCATAAAAGTTCGATA
>CAZAGU010000267.1:0-3506 GCA_964484805.1 uncultured bacterium | reverse complement strand
AATAAATCAATCTGGGTATGCACTTCGCTAAGGTAACTGCAATATATTGTGGTGTATAGGTATGCACTTGCTTCATGTACAATTTTTTGGCTCATACGGTTTAAGCCACACGAGTGGAAAGCCAGTTAGAAGCTTTTCAACCTGCTCTTGAGCTAAAGATTCTGTTAAGCCGTGGGCTCGAATCTGTCGCATATCTTCCGCGGTGAAGGTTAAAGGCATTGAAACCAGCGAACCGTTTGCTCCAGACCGTCTTCAAGCTTCATTTGTGGTTTCCAGTTCAGTAGCTTGAGAGCATGGTCGCAGGACAGTGAGCTTCGCTGTTGTTCACCGGGTTGCGCAGCGCCAAAATTCGGAGGCAGTTGGCAACCAGTTTTGTCGCTCAGGATTTTGTGAATTTCGTTCACGTCGGTTTCAACACCGGTGCCGACGTTTATCACGTTAAAGCCTTCCAAATTCAGGGACAGGCGATTAATTTCAGCGACATCATGCACATAGACATAATCCCGCGTCTGTTTGCCATCTCCATTGATGGTGGCTGGTTGATTTTTCAGCATCCGATTTGTGAATATTGCAACCACACCCGCTTCACCTAAGTGATTCTGGCGAGGACCATAGACATTGGCAAACCTCAGCGCAACGCAATCGAGACCGCAATCTTTGTGAATGGCAAACATGTAGTGCTCGACGGCAAGTTTGTCAACACCGTAGATGGACAGAGGATGGTGGATATGATTTTCATCGGCAGGGAAGTAGTCCTGCTCGCCGTAGATTGCTCCACCACTGGATGCAAAGATGAATTTGCGGACGTTGAAGTTGCGGCAGTGTTCCAGCAACTTCAGGCTGCCAACGACATTCAGCATTACGTCATCAGATGGCGATTGCATTGATTTTCGAACATCAATCTGTGCTGCCAGGTGATAGACAGCATCAAATTGCTTCTTCTGAAAAACATCAGCGAGTGCAGGGTCTGAGATGCTCATCTTAACGAAATCACATCCGGCAGGGATGTTCGATTCTCTGCCTGTGGAAAGGTCATCAATGATGGTTACGCGGTGTCCTTTTTCCAACAGGAAATCGGCAACGTGTGAGCCAATGAAACCAGCTCCACCAGTAATCAATATATTCAACTTATTTCCTCGAAAAATTTCTCATTTATAAGTTTCTGCCAAAAACAGTTTGAAAGCAAACGTTTGTGCGAGTGTGCTAACTTACATAGTACCGCCGATCACAAAATCCCAAGCGGAACGCAGGTCTTTCTAAATATCTTTGTCAGGTTTAAAACCAAAACGCTTTTCTGCCTTGGCGCAATCGCCGAAAATTCGATTCGTTTCTGCTGATCCAACTAGCGAAGTATCCACTTCAAGTTGAATCGGAATCTCGGAATTTGCCAGTAATTTCTCTGCAATGACTCTGATCGGAACTGAAACTCCAGAGCAGATGTTGAAAATCTCACCAGAGAAATTGCCTTCAATCATTTTCAAGTACGCGTCCACCACATCGTCAACAGAGATGAAATCCCGTTCGCTGTCAAGATTACCGATCTTCACTATTGGTGCGGATTGTGTTTCAAGCGCCGTTTTCGCACGTTGCAGCAATGCTCCAACCACGAGGCTCGCGGGAACACCCGCGCCGATGATGTTGAATGGCCTGACAATGGTAATCTTCAGCAACAGCCAGATTATCCTCTGTAAGATAGCCATATTCAGCAGAAGAGCCAACAATGAGAATGCGAGATTGGCTGGAGTATTGCCGAAGTGCTTCCAACAGGTTAATCAGTCCGAGGGAATTCGTCTGATAGATTGCGAGATCCGAACCATAGATCAATCCCGCCAGGTGGAAAACGAAGTCTGGCTGAGTGGATTTGACGATTGATTCAAGTCTGGCGTGGTCAGTAATATCGCATTGATAGTACTCGGAGTACGCCGAGTTTGGATGTGGATTTTGCTGAATATCCAATCCGATGACTTGAAAATGATCATCGAGCAACCGACGCGCTAAATGTTGCGCACTGAACCCATTGACTCCTGTTATCAGAGCTTTTTTCACAAATTAGCCTTCAGCCTTGGGGATGAACCGGTATTTATCTTTAGTGAAATCTTCAATCGCCTGTTGGTAATCGTCAAACCTGCCTATGTCCTGCCAATAACAATCCGTCTGGTAGGTCTGAACAAGCTTGCCAGCATTTTTCATCGCCAGCATTAATTCCGGCATGTCAAATTTCCCACTCGCTGGGATGAAATCAATGGATTTTCTGGACAAAACATTGACACCCATGCTGACAGCGTAGTGAAACGTCGGCTTCTCAATGTACCGATCCAAGTTGCCTTCAGTAGTAGTCTTCACCACGCCATAGTCAATCATCACGTCGCGGTTGTGGAGCGCAATTGTTCCCAAGGCGCGGTTGTCAATATGGCGCTGTATCATTTCCCGGAAGTTCAGCGTTGTCAGGATGTCGCCATTCATCACCAGAAAATTCTCTTCAAGGTCTTTGATCAGCCTGAGAGAGCCGGCTGTGCCGAGTGGTGAATCTTCGCTGTAATACTCGATTTTTACACCGAAGCGTTCGCCTGCTCCATAGGAAGCGGCGAAAAGGTGCGCCATGTGTCCTAATGTCAAAATCACACGGTCAAAACCGGCTGCGGCAAGCTGAGAAATAACGATATCCAAAATTGGAACATCTCCCAGCGGGAGAAGTGGTTTAGGAATCGAGAAGGTGAAAGGCTTCAGCCTTGTGCCCATGCCACCAGCTAAAATTACAGCCATCATGGTCATCTATCCAAAGTTAGGAATTACAAGTTTACATCAATAGTCATGTTAATTGGCTATAATAAAATGAACGAATGAAATTCACTTTTATGAGCACAATGTGAAAAATTATGCCTCCAAAAGTTTTTGATACAAGGCAACGTGTTCAGAAATAAATCTATCTTTGCAGAACATTTCAATCGCGACATCTCGCGAGCGTTTTCCCATTTCGATTTTCCTTTCATTGGGAAGCTCAAGCACCTTCTGCATAGCATCAACGAACTTACGGTGTACCCTATTTGTTGGACAGAAAACAAGCCTCAATAATGTGTTTTGAAGCCTGCTAAGTATTTTCCTACTAACCGCGTTTTTTCCTTCATTTCAGTTAATTTTGCCTCCGCTGTTTACATAATCACACGTTTTCACTATTTTGTTTTACCGATCTAAGCGGAGGTGAGCTCTGCAGGGGTGCAACTCACCAAGGAATAAATTGGCGAAGGCTCATCCAAACGATGAGTTTGGCGCGGGGATTCACTTCTCTGCGCCTCTTTTTTCTTCACATGTCTTGTCCTGATATAGGTTGACACAATCAAAAAGTGTTATCTTAAGGAGACAGGACATGTTAGAGCATGCCATTCGCTACAGCTTGAGCTTCAAGCTTGAAGTCGTCCTTGAAAACCGCGCCCGCAAATTAATCAATCAAGCACATTTCGACATCGTTTGCGAGGAAGCTGGCATCAAGGACTCTGCCGCGCATAAAA
>CAZAGU010000266.1:0-3696 GCA_964484805.1 uncultured bacterium | reverse complement strand
GTACCGATCTACGTGGAAAATTGAAATAATATCTTTTAAGATGTGCCGTTTTTTCTCTGATTTGGCGCTTTTCGGTCTGGCACTATTTAAGGTTTATCATGTTTAACTTAAGATTTGTCATTGCATAAATGGAACCGTTGTCTTTAACTCCCTCAGCGATCCCTACAGGTTGTACATCCTGATCTTCCGCCAGAGAGTTGATCTGTGTAAGCCAAGTTCCTCGGCGGTCGCTGTGCGGTTGCCTTGATTGCGTTGCAAAGTTTCAGCGATAACCTGCTTCTCATGAACTTTAACCGAAGTCACGCCATTGGTAATTTTCCCATTATTGATAATGTTTAACGGCAGGTGTTCGAGCTTGATCTCGTCGTCATGGCACATCACGAAGGCATGTTCAATGACATTTTCTAATTCTCGGACATTGCCGGGGAAAGCAAATTTTCGCAGTATGGCAAGAGCTTCAGGTGTAACTCGTTTGATGGATTTTCTGGTTTTCTTCCCGAACTTCTGGATGAAGTGATTTACCAGAAGTGGAATATCTTCAGGTCGCTCGTTCAGCGGTGGAATTTGAAGACTGACGACATTAATCCGATAATACAGGTCTTCCCGGAAGCTGCCGTCTTCAATGCAACTTTGGAGATTCGCGTTGGTCGCTGAAATTATCCGCGCATCGGTGCGCATGGTATTCGTTGATCCGAGAGGCTGATATTCGCCGTTGTTTAGAACTCGGAGCAACTTTACCTGAAGAGCAATATCCATTTCGCTGATTTCGTCAAGTAACAATGTCCCACCATTAGCCAGACAAAACTGACCGGGCTTGTCGCGCTTAGCGTCGGTAAATGCGCCCTTGGTGTAGCCAAAAAGCTCAGACTCGAGCAATGTTGCCGGCAATGCCGCGCAGTTGATCTTGATGTAGGGTCCATACTTTCGCGGGCTGAGGTTGTGAAGAACCTGCGCGATCAGTTCCTTACCCGATCCACTTGGTCCCTCAAGCAGGACGTTGCATTCGGATTCTGCCACATCCGGCAGCAATTGAACCAGGTTCTGCATTTCGACGTTTCCACTCACAATATCACTGAGAGCGTGGCGCTCATCCAAGCGCTTGTGAAGATGTTCTACTTCCGAAATATCGCGAAAGAACTCCACAGCTCCAATGACCCGGTCACCCTTATCCCGCAGTAATGTCGTGGTTACGCTGATGGGTAGTTCACAGCCCTCGCGAGTGATTATCGTTACTCGCGCGTTTGCCACAGGGTCATGGCTTTTAAGCGTGTCTTTGAGCGCACATCTTTTGTGACAAACTTCCGTGCGGAAAATGTCAAAACAGTGCTTTCCAACCGCTTCATTGGTTTTAAATCCAGTGATATCTTCGGCAGCCTTATTGAACGACGTGATGATGCACTTCTCGTTTACCGTGAATACGCCATCACTGATGCTATCAAAGATAAGTTCACTCAGATCATTCATTCCTGTACCTTGTTCCATTGAAACTATCAAAATGCCGGTTGCTACAGCCTCACCAGAGGTTGCAGTCATTTCGAGAGCGCAAACTCATTCCAAACAACTGCAACATCATTCACAACCAGAAAATTCCTACTGGGATCATCATCTCAAGACATGATCAGACTTCCCAGCAGCACAAATATGCCGTGCTACTAAACCGAGATGAGATCGATTTTGTGAAAACTACCTTCTGGTAAAAGAAGCTGCTGCGAAATGAGGTTCGCCTGGCTGTTCAAGTGAAATTGATCGGAACCGTTCGGTCCAACCAAAATTACCGGGCAGACGAAACTATTTGCAAATTCCTCAATCGGCTTATCCACAAAATACGCATTATCACCGTTATAACCAAGCACGAGAATCTGGAATTCTCTGATTAATAGACAGCGATGTAACTCTGTCCAGTCGTTGTCTTGGCAAAGCCTGAATCCTACATCAAGATAATCTCCGGCGCGGCTGTCATAATACATCCTCAATTCACGTTCCCGGTCGATTGCCAGCTTCTCCTTCGCTTCCTTTGAAAGATTTTGGGCAGAGTGGTCATTGGGATCAAAAGGGTCTTCCATGAAATGAAAGACATCCAGTTGTACCTTAAGCTCTCGTGATAGCTTCAGCGCGTAGTCAAACGCCCAGTCGCCTTGCTGGGAATAATGAGCGCAGAATCCTACGGCTTTTAAAGTTTGTGTTGCCATTTTGCTTCTCCCTGTCTTTTCTGTATTTATGCAAAAAAAATTTAATTCAACGCTGGTCAAATCTCATTGAGATAGTAATCCGAGTAAATGGCTCCAATCGGATTATTGGCAAGAGATTTGTCTTTAACGAAAATTGTCGTTACCGGCGCTTCACTGGCGCTGGTGAAGATGCTGTCAGCGCCGACACACAAGCCAACAATTACGTTCATATCTGTTCCAAGTTTATTCAGAACTTCAGCTTGCATGAGCGGATTGCAGGCGATGTGGTTGGAGCGATGCCTGTTGCTCGAGTAAGATGATCCACTTTGGTCAATCTCACTATCCACGCCGCCAATTTTGCAACACACCGGAAACACCGTAAAGAACCGCTTCAATACACTTGCCAGAATAGTTGCCGGTTGAAGCAAGTCAATACAAAATGCCACACCGATCCGTTTATATTTCATGCCCAGACAATAATAGACCAGCTCTGCAATCCGGCACAGCTTGCGTTCTTCCTCGAAAGCCACATCCATGGTCGATTCAAGCATCTCACGCACTTCATCGGTTGGTTTAACTGTCTTGTATGCTTCTGATTGAATGCAGTTCTCGCCCCTTAAGCAGGCACGATCCTGGCAATTCAAGCAGTCAATTTCTTCTAACTTTTCAAGCGTCTGAATTCCCAGCGAGGATTTATCCAGCTTCGGATCAGGCTCAATATTTTGAACAGGCGAGAAAGTCGAAGCCTCGAAGCCAAAGCCCGACTTCACCTTTTCCAGTGGCAATGCCTTTAATAATTCTTCTGCGGTTCCTGTGACATTTTCTATTATAGCAACGTTGCGCAAGTTGAGAGCTTCTCGGGTTGATTTGCCAATGCCGCTACAAATTAAAGTCTCAACATCATGCTCTGCTAACACGCTCAAGAATTCCATGTTTGTATGTCCATAGAGACGAATCTCGCCGCGAACATTAATCCTTCCCCATTTTAGAGAGGCAATTAAAATACTGTCGGCGAATATGCAACGTGGCGCTACTCGTTGTCCTAAAAGCGGAATTGCAATCAACATACCCATCCCAGAAAATTTGTATTTCATTTTAATAATGGTGCAACAAGCGTGCCGTCGTGATTCTGGAGCAAGACGGATGGAATGATGCAGGCGGGTTAACAAACATACTGCTGGTAAAATCGGCGAATTGGCGTAAAGGAATCGGTTGTTAAGACTGGAATTAGAATCACAACCAAATATCTGAACTCAATGAGCAATGCGTTCTAACATCTCACTCGTGTTGCAAAGCATGTTTCATTTGTCGCTTTGGGCGTTGCTCTTAATGTCTTTTTGCAACAAAACGTTGCAACACTTGCGACATTAGATTTGGGAATTAAGACCGGCGAGGAATCGAATGTCCAATAGAAATGTTAAGCGAAAGAAAATTTTAAATTGTTAACTGTTGGATAGTAACCTGAAAAAACAGTACATACGAAATTTTTTTTCGCAAACCAGCCATGATAATAGGAAATTACATAGCT
>CAZAGU010000265.1:0-3701 GCA_964484805.1 uncultured bacterium | reverse complement strand
CAGATCACCGTCAACGAAGCTGGCGGCGTGATCGACCGGAACGCTATCCCGAATGGGCTGGCATTGTATCCTCCTGCTCCGAACCCGTTCAACTCTACGACGACTATCGGCTACTCGCTACCTACGATTGGCAATGTCTCGCTGACGGTGTATGATCTGTCCGGGCGTGAAGTGGCGAGGCTTGTGGATGGAGTGAAAGCGGCAGGAACTCACGAAGCTGTGTGGGTGGCTGATGGGATAAGTAGTGGGGTGTATGTGGTGAAACTGGTGGCAAGTGAGAAAGCCTTGATGAGCAAGGTTGTGCTTGTAAGGTAGCTCGGAAGCGACTGCATTCCGGGGTGAAAAATACCGTCTTTGCGAGGCATGAAGCAATCTTTCCGGGTGCATGTCCGGCTTGCCCGGACATGTTTCTCCTAATTGCATTTTTCCCTAATCTATTTTTTCTGTTTCATCTGTTGTGAACTAAGGGTACAGCGGACGAGCGTCCGCTGTCATACCTTATTTTTTCTCCTCGTTCCCGGCTTGATCGGGAACCCAGAGAAACGTTTTTAGGGATTTCTTCCCTATGTCGTTCCTGCGAAGGCAGGAACCCATCGCATTCATCTTCTCCATGTCGTACTGGCGAAAGCCGGTACCCAGAGAGCGTTAATCAGGGATTTTTTCCTTACCGTCATTGCGAGAAGGGCTTCAGCCCGCCGAAGCAATCTCATAAAAGTTCGAGATGTACGCCAACGATCATGGAGCGCGTCAAACGCTCCCTACGCTGTCGTTCCTGCGCAGGCAGGAACCCAGTGCTTTAAAACATCCAATCAATTGTTCTTCCTTATGTCATACCTGCGAAGGCAGGTATCCACCGCATTCATCTTCTCCATGTCGTACCGGCGAAAGCCGGTACCCAGAATTTCATTTTTAACGGTCATATTTCCTTATGCCGCTCCGGCGGCGGGTGGCCTGTCCGGCTTGATCGGGAACCCAGAGAAACGTTTTTAGGGATTTCTTCCCTATGTCATTCCTGCGAAGACAGGTATCCATCGCATTCATCTTCTCCATGTCGTACCGGCGAAAGCCGGTACCCAGAATTTCATTTTTAACGGTCATATTTCCTTATGCCGCTCCGGCGGCGGGTGGCATGTCCGGCTTGACCGTGAACCCAAAAAAACGCCCTTCTCATGCCAGCGAAGGCTAAGTATGAGAAGGGACAGTTTATATCTGCCATATCCTGAAAACCCGATCTAATCTGAGAACTCACTAATAGTAACCTCAGCCAGCGACCGCTTAGGCACATGATGAACGTCACTTTCATCACGCCAATAAGGACGCTCATCACCAGCTTCTCTAATCTCTAACTGAACATCTTCGGCTTGTTCACCAACTGCGACCACCAGTAAAATCTCAAAATGTTCCGAAATATTTAACTTTTGGCGGAGCAGATCACGATCCACTGATGCCATAATACATCCGCCCAGATCAAACGACTTGGCAGCAAGCATCAGCGTTTGAGAAACAATTCCGGGATCAATGCTGTATTTGTCAGAAATCGAGGTATCGCCAAGGATAATCACATATCCCGCCGGCTGCTCACCTTCAGTAGGTCCACCCCAATTTTTCAGAGCTTTCGCCCAATTCAGGCAGGAAAACACTTTGGATCTGCTCTTTTCGCCATTAACTAAAATAAACTTCAACGGTTGTTTGTTACGCCACGATGAAGTCTGGCGCGCCATATCGACCATCTGCCGTAAGATGTCAATAGACACAGGCTTTTCGCTATTAAACCGACGTATTGATCGTGTGGATACCACCAAATCGCGAAATTGATCTGGATTCATAATACTCCTTTCAAACGGTAATCACTCACCAACCTCAGACATCTGTCGCAACGCCACCGGAACATGATCAGGATCGGTCAGCTCGAACATGTGGCGGATAGACCGCTCAGCCTTTTGTCGTAAGTTTTCTTCAAGCTCTATCTGAGGTTGCATTTTTATCATAGATTCGATGATGTTATCGAGCGTGATCATTTTCATGTAACGGCAAACATTGCAGGCGCGGAAGAATTTCTTGTTCGGCACTTGAATCGCCAATAAGTCCGATAAACCGCACTCGGTAACGGCGAGAAATTGATCCGAATCGCTCTTGATGGCGTAATCAACCATACCCGAAGTTGACATCACAGCATCGGCAAGTTTCACCACGTCATCGCGGCATTCTGGATGCACCAGTACTTTCAGATTCGGGTAATTGTCACGAATGCGTTGGATTGCTTCTGGCTGAAGATTATTATGCACATCGCATTGTCCGTCCCAGGCGATGATCGTTTTGTCTGGCGCTTCCTGAGCGACATAACGGGCGAGGTTTTTATCCGGCAGGAATAAAATCGCCGAGTTCGGCATCGCGATCACAACTTTGGCGGCGTTTGATGAAGTGCAACAGGCATCGCTTTGAGCCTTGACTGCGGCGGTGGTGTTGACATAGCAGACCACGCCAAGATCAGGATATTCCGCCTTGAGTTCCTCGATTCGGTCGGCAACGTCATCGGCATCGGCGGTGTCTGCCAGCGAGCATCCGGCCTGGATATTTGGCAGAATTACGATCTTGTCCGGGCTGACGATCTTGGCGGTTTCCGCCATGAAATGAACGCCGCAGAAAACGATCACGTCAGCTGATTCAACTTCGCTGGCTTGCAAAGACAATCCCAGTGAATCGCCGGTGTAATCTGCAACTTCGAATATTTCGGGGCGCTGATAGTTATGCGCCAGCAGAACGGCGTTTTTTTCCTTCTTCAGGGCTGCGATTCTGTCAAGCTTATGGGCAATGGATTCGCACTCTGACCGTGTGTAGAAGCCTGGATCGGCTCTCTTCAATCTATTGAATAAATCTTCAGGATTAAACATCTTACCTCGGTATGTGCTGAACGCTGAGAAGGCTTTCAGCACCTTAATCTCTTCGGCTGTACGCTTGGGTCCGGCTTGCGCCTTGCCGAATTCTGGCAACGATTCCTTTTGTTGTGCCACGTGATACGATTGTTGCCAATCCTCAATGGCTAAATAGCGCCAAAGCGAAGAAGGACACTAACGTAACACAAACAGATAATAACATAATAAGATAGTTAAATTTAACTCAATTTTAAAGCTGTTACGATGGAGAAATACTCGCTCAAACAACTCAGTTCAAGTGAACATTTTCACGCGTGTTTTGCGAAAAATACTTGATGTTTGCGATTCCTGAGGACAAGTCGGACATGCCACCCGACGCATGGCGACAGGGGGTGGGGTGAGGGAAAATCGTCACATCGTCACATAATTGGCTGAAACGTCTATTGGGTAAGGGATTGAGGATTTGACGAAACGGTGACGGAATGGTGATGTTCTTTTAATTCACAACAGATTGAGCAAATTTAACAGATTTGGGAAAAATGCAATTAGGAGAAACCTGTCCGGGCAAGCCGGACAGGGCACCCGACGGATGGGAATGAATGCGATGGATACCTGCCTTCGCGGGTATGACATAAGGAAGAATGACCTTAAAAAATCAAATCTGGGTACCGGCTTTCGCCGGTACGACGTGGTTGGGGGTATTTGGCGCGCTCGATGGTTGTGAGGGTGATACTCGAACTTTTATGAGATTGCTTCGGCGGGCTGAAGCCGTCCTCGCAAAGACGGATGGGGAGGGGACGAATGCGATGGATTCCTGCCTTCGCTGGG
>CAZAGU010000264.1:0-3812 GCA_964484805.1 uncultured bacterium | reverse complement strand
TTGGTTCGGAAACTTTGCCACTCGTTCTCAAAGATGTAGTCACCTGTCCACCTCTCTTCCCATTCCCCGTTATCTTCGTTTTTTACGCGGATGATTTCCCGTTTGCTCTCGTAGTCAAAATCTACCGCCCAGTAGTCTATCCAATCTGTCCATTTCTGGGTTAACACTTCACGACTAACAATTCCATCCTTGTTTTTGCTGACTTTTACAATCTGCCCTTTCTCAACCACAATCCGACTACCTTTGTTCTTAATCGTGGTCTCAGCGTTTGAAATTGATCCTTGAGAATAGAACACCGAGAAATCGGTCAACTCCACTGCAACCATGTTCTTCTCCACATAAGGTTTGACCTCGATAAAGGACACATCATGGAACACAACCTGATTTTTCGCGACCGCCCGTTTGTCGAATACTTCAGCAGGAATATACTTCGGGGCAATGTCGATCCCCTTTGTACGAGCTTCGTCCAGCACATTCGGAAATAGTCCCATTTCAAACTCGAAACCCAGTATATCAACCTTGGTTATATGTTTCTTGCGACATTCCAGAATAATCTCCTCCACGAACAACCTTGTCACAGGAAGATTCACCGGACCTACTGTAACCAGCCGCCCAGCTTTTTTGCCGTGAAAAGCAGCAAAACCGGTTGTCTTTTCTGCACCATAAGCTCGCAGGATTAATTCAAGAAATGCAGCCTCTTTTTCCTCCAGTTGCTTTTGCTGTTCTTCTTCGCGCAGATTGGGATTGACACCAACGTAATGTTGTCGTTCGTATTTGCCAAGATTCAGGATTTCAAAAGCACGATAGTTCTTTCCGGCTTTCTTGAGTTCGCTTTGTACACCGATCAAACGTTTGCGAGTTGTATGGATTCCGAACTTGCCGAGGTCGCTAGCGATCCATTTACGTCCGAGTTTCTCTGCTACGGCTGCAGTTGTACCGGAACCACAAAAGAAATCAGCGACGAGGTCACCTTCGTTAGAGGAGGCTTTGATGATGCGCTCGAGTAGGGCTTCGGGTTTTTGGGTGGGGTAACCAATTTTTTCTATCGCGATTGGATTTACAGGCTTAATATCACCCCATAAATTGTTTATAGAAACACCCGGTTTATTACGCAAATAGTCTTTATATCGTAACAATCTTCCTTTACCGGTAATGATTCTATTCTCACTTCTGAGTTTTCGCAGTTTCGCTTCGGAATATGTAGCTAAAGCTTGAGTTTGATAAGGTCCTTTTCCATCATTATCATCATGAATGAAATAATGGTCTATATATTCACTTGAATATGGCTTATACAATTTATTAAATACGAAAGCGTCTGACTTAGTGAAATAGTAAATAGTTTCTGTGTCGAATGAAAATCGATTTGCTAATGCTTTACTACTACCGGTGTTTGTAGTTCTTGGCCATATTATTTCCGATTGTATCCTACTTTTAAAAAGCTCTATCAGAACCTCCTTTATCGCATGATTGAGCCTCCAATCACAATGCACATAAATACTCCCATCCTCAGCCAGCAAATCCCGCATCAACACCAGCCGTTCATAGATCATAGAAATAAAGGAATCAGCACCTTTGCCCCAGGTGTCACGATAGGCGATTTCTTCGAGGATGTTGGGCTTTTTGGTAAAGGTGTCGTCACCGATAGGGATATCCATAGAAAAATCGGCACCGACATCGAACGGTGGGTCAATGTAGATGAGTTTCAAACCACCCTGTTTTTCGATTTCCTCACGAATTGTACCATTCTTAAGGCTGGAAAGTATGAGTTTATTGTCACCCCAGATAAGCTTATTAGTCCAGCCTTTGAGCTGGCGACCGCGATTGTCTGTGGAAAACTTATCCCAGGATTGACCAAAAAACTCAACTGCTTCTTCCGGCTCTTCTGCACGTGGTTCATCTACCTGCTCGATGACTTGAAAGGGCAGGACGATATTGCAGACTTCGCTGGTCTTGCCATTCCAGACCAGTTCCACTTCCCGCTTGTCTTCAAAAAGCAAGAAACGGTATTTATCGGGCAAAGGTTTATCCGCCGCAATAAAACGGATGATCTCCTGTTGCTCAGATTCAGTTAGACGTGGCATGAATATTTTTCCTTTTCGGTACTCTGACTCGAACGAGTTCTGGATTGTAATATAGAGTAGCATCTGAATTCAGCTTAAAGTATTTTATTAATTTCATAGCTGATTTAGACACCGCAGATCCAACTGCCAAATGGGTAGAACCGCATTCATTTAGTTTGCATTCAGTTTTCATTAAGTTCCACACCCAACAAGACTTGGTTGTTAATGTACCACGAGCACTGTGTACACGCAAGTTTCCGGTACTCTTTTCCCATTTTTAGAGACAGCTCTCGCAGATGAAGGACATAACTACCCCAAAGCTTAAAGCTTCAGGGTAGTATAGGTTGCCATATCCATAACAACTTGCCGAGGGATTGACTCGCGGTTCACGTGGCGCTTGACCATGTTACAGATCACAGCTGAAGTCATCAAGGGTGTGTAGCAGATCGTTCTGGCGGTGTGAGGCTCCCGCAGACCGTCCGTGTCCCAGCACAAATTCAGTTCCTGTTTTCAACTCGTCCAAGAAATCCAAAAAGATATTGATGATTCCATTGAGCATCCCAGAGATCCTTGAAAAATTTTTTCCTCCCGAACAGCACTTCTTCTACAGCCATGAACATCTGGTATGCACAAATTTCGGGTTTAACTTGTCCTACACCCGTTCCCATCCCAGGAAAGGTCACTGCCTTAATATTGTTCCTGGCTTCTTCATTGTCTTTAATCAGTTGCAAAACGGCACGAGTGGCTAAGAATGGATTTGGACTTTTTTCAAGTGTCATAGGAACACGCATTGTTGGTGCTGAGATTACATAGGCAATTTTTGAATTGCTCGTTGGAACCAATTCAGCCTGACCAACAAGAAGTTCACCATTGTGTTTTGTCTTGATAAGTTCCTGTAAGCGTTTTTCAACATCCCATCCAAGATTCTGGGATATTTGGAGGTCGATTCCACCATCCATAAAACCGAAACTATTCGCTGGACTTACAATTGCATCAGTCTGGATGTCAAAAGCTGAACCATGGAAAATCTCGATATTCTCCACTCCCTGAAATCTTTCTTTCCAAGCCTCGATTAGGCCTATATCAAGAGCTGCGAGTATAATTTTCATTTTCTTCGACTCTGAAATGTTGTCGTTGTTTACATGAATGCTGAGATTTCATTTCGATTTCTCACAATAAATCGAATATAGTATCGTTTTCATTTGATTCAAACTAAATGAAAGTTTGCTGAAATTTAACTTCCCTAAATCGAAGTTTCAGTGAAGAATACATTGTCAAATCCAATAAAATCTATCTTGTCATTCCAATAATGCATGGCTGACACAACAAAACGACCCTGAGGTCGTTTCGTATTTGGAAAAGGAGGGAATATCTGAATTATCTATGCACTAAGCATCCGCACCAAATCTTCCTTCGATCTCAGCCTCAAGATGTGAAGTTCGCTGACCCGGTTGAAAAGCGTCTTCCCAACAAGCTGATCCAGATCTTCGTTCGGATTTTTCTCTTTGATAATCCTGAGAAAATCTGGCTTAGTTCGGGCAATCCCAATCCCACGTTGTTTTGCGAGTGCCTGTAATTGTTTCACTGTTATCTTGGTGATGTCCTGCTCTCCTGCTTCAGCATTCAGATCCCGCTCCTCGATGGTCGATATTGCTTCAGAATCTCCAGCCTGTTCAATCTGGAAATCAGATTCTGCTTGATCGACAGGTTCTTCAGTTTGAGGTGAATCGGTTGACTCTGCGGTAATCCCTT
>CAZAGU010000263.1:222-3813 GCA_964484805.1 uncultured bacterium | reverse complement strand
GTCTGAATAATAACATCCCCGCGCAAGTAGCTGTCTCGCGCGGGGGCTGCTCCGATGCACCGCCCCTCATCCGCCATCATGACGTGAGGGGCAGTGCGATCTGCTTCTGAATATACGGCAACCGTGTTGATTCCCATCTCAAGACAGGTGCGAATCACTCGAACAGCGATTTCACCACGGTTCGCTATCAGTATTTTCGAAATTTTCTGGGGCAAAATGTCCCTTGTCAAGCTTATTTGTGTACTCTGATGTCAGTTGCTTTGATTGCTGTGTTGGAACGTCTAGACCGCGAAGCACCTACAAAACCTGCTTCTTGTTCTGTGTGTGTAATCACAATATCATCTACAAAGGCATATGGACAGACAGCATTTTCACCTTGGTAGCAGGTAAATATCAAAGCACACGTCCCACTCTCATCACTTGAGTAAAGTTCCAAATCACTAGCAACAGGCGTTCCATCAATCAAGAAGGAATAAGATTTTGTCAACGAATTGAAAATAAACTGTATGTTGATCCACCTGTCAAATGCGTATTGGGGTCCCTGATAGAATTGATCGTTATCTAGATATGCTAACGTTCCGTCAGGCAGAAAACGGATTTGGAAGGAAGCATCGTTGCTCGCATCACCACCAATAATTGCAAACAGACTATTTGCAGCAACCTTGACCCACATGCTTACCTCGCCAGCTACAACCTTTTCGTGGTTAATAATTAGCTGAGCATAAGCCGTTTCGCTATCACTTGAATCATCAAATTTAAGGCTCTGAGCACCACCGTGAACATCTTCATTGGTAACTAGCAATGTTGAAGGGGCACCTAAGTTTACTGTATATGCAGGATTGTTTGGAACAGTGTTGACCTGATAGTCCTCAAAATCATCTTCAAATGCCATCAGATCCCACGTTGTTGCACTTGCGACAATGGAGTATTCGGATTCGAAATCACCATTTTCGGTGTATGCTTTAACACGGTATTCATAAGTGGTTTCCATTTCCAGACCTTCGTCAACATAGAGGGAGGCATTTTCAGCCGCAACGAAGAGAAAGGAGAAATCACCTTCACCAGCGACACGACGTTCGATAATGTAACCAGATTCTGTCGCTGCGCGGTCTTGCCATACCACCTGAATAACGCTCAAACCCTGGGCAGTTGCCTGCAGATTGCCCGGAACTAAAGGTGGTCCATTGGGCACATCAACTGTGATAACGTTTGACCAATCAGATCCACCGCCTTCATTTTGAGCACGAAGGCGATACATATATGTCCAGGTTGGTTGCACCACTTCATCGTTAAATGAAGTAATATCAGCTTCAAGCTCTGCTGCAGAGAGCCAGCCATCATTATCATGTTGTTTTTGAATCAGGAAACCTGCTTCATTATCGGCATTGTCAGTCCAGCTCAGATTAACTACGCTCGAATTTGGCGCGCGCCCGACCAATTCTGTGGGCGCTGCTGGAGGTGCTGGCCATGTGGTTGCAAATGCAACATTGGTCGGGTTAGAATCACCACGTTCATTGTAGGCTGTCACGCGGAAATAGTAGGTTGTTTCGCCGGCAAGTTCTGTCACGATGTGATTGTTAACGCCGGGTTCTCCGTCGAAATTCAGTTCCCAACCGTCTTCGCCGTTCATGCTCATTTCGATGTGAAAACCAATCTCATTGTTCGACATATCACGCCAAGTGAGGGCAATTTCCGACTGAGATCTAGCAATCGCTTCAAGAGAGATTGGTGCACTCGGTGGGCCTTCAGGTGTGGTTACTTCAATGATATTCGAGTAGCTTGAAGCACCATAATCGTTGAAACAGGCGATGCGGTAATTATAGGAAGTTCTTTGAATAACGACAGAATCTTGATAATGAACTACATCTGATCCTAACTCAACCAGTGTGCTCCAAGAGGAGGCATCGGATAGTTTCTTCTGAAGTGTGAAACCAGCTTCGTCATTAGAATTGTCTGCCCAATCGAGGATCACAACTCGCGAATTGGGTGATTCGCCCACGAGATCGCTGGGAGGCAATGGTGGACCGGGTTCAGTTTCTGCGCTGGCGACATTCGACAAAGCGGAGGCACCTGAGTCATTGAAAGCGTAAACGCGGAAGTAAAACATGGTCTGCGATTGAAGTTGGCTGATTGTATGGCGAATGTTTCCGCTGGTGTTCCTGGACACTGAGTCTGCAAAAACCCATTCACCATCTTCGCTCAGGCTTACCTCGACAATAAAGCCAAGTTCATTGAAGGATCTATCAACCCAGTTGAGTTGAATATCTGTGTCTGTGAACGTCTCGGCAGTTAAATTACCGGGAGCGTTTGGCCAAGGCACAGTGGTTGTGGCATTGGCAACCATTGAGAAATCGGAGAATGCTTCGCCTAGAATTGCACGAACGCGATAATAGTACTGCGTATTGTTCGTCAGTTCTTCATCAACGTAAGTGATTGCATCGGCGGCTAAAGTCGCGACGGTGTCGTAACCAGCGTTTGATCGGAGGCTACGTTGAACTTCATAACCTTCTTCAACTTCTGAATTGTCAGACCAATTCAGTTCAATGGATGTGCCGGAAAGTTTTGCGGCCTGTAAATCTGAAGGTGTAACAGGGTTCGTTGTGGCTGTAACTTCTGCTGCGGGTGATTCCGCATTGAAAGTGTAGCCTTTGACCTGATAACGATAGTCAGTGCCTTCATTCAAATCTGTGTCAATAAATGAAGTTTCAATCTCTTCAAGTTCTTCGATCTGGGCGTATGCGCCTTCACCGTCAGCACGGAGAACGCGAAATCCTGAAAGATATTGTTCGTCCTGATCCCATTCCAAACTAACGGAATTGGCAGAAATGTCACTAACGATTAAATTCTGAGGTGCTGTAAGCGTTGGTCCGACGGGACCGCCGCCATCATCATCTCCACCGCATGAAATTAAGCCAATGCTTAACAGTAAGGACAAGGTGACCAATAAGATGGGAAACCTTTTCATGGCAAGCTCCAAGTGAGGTCGTGTGTATATTGTAAAAAAAACGATTTTTGGCTTTCCCCTGATCCGAGGTTAATCGTACAAATATAACTCGAAAATGTCAAGCTTTCAAGACGTGATTGGCATTTACTGAGGTTGATTAAGGTTATTCGCTGAAAATTTTGCATCTACTATGCAAATGTTTTCGGATTTCGATTTGGAGAAACAAAATAGTAAGCTGGATATGCCACTCAACACCATAAATTGTCATTCCCGCGAAGGCGGGAATCCAGTTTTAAATTTTCAGGGTCATTCTTCCTTTTGTCATACCTGCGAAGGCAGGTATCCACCGCATTCATCCCCTCTGTGCCCTTGATTGTTAGCATCCTAAGCTCGCAATCTGGATGCCCGCTTTCGCGAGGATGACAGCGGAATCTTTCCGCTGTTTGATTGCGTTATATGGAACATGTCCGGACAAGCCGGACATGCCACCCACACACCACACTGTCATTGCGAGGCACAAAGTTACGAAGCAACCTCATAAAAGTTCGAGAATCATCATCACATGTGTTGAGCGCTTTCGCCACACCCTACGTTGTCATTCCCGCGAAGGCGGGAATCCAGTTTTAAATTTTCAGGGTCATTCTTCC
>CAZAGU010000263.1:0-122 GCA_964484805.1 uncultured bacterium | reverse complement strand
CACCCTACGTTGTCATTCCCGCGAAGGCGGGAATCCAGTTTTAAATTTTCAGGGTTATTCTTCCTTATGTCTTTAATTCACAACAGATTTAACGAATTAAAGAAAAATGCAATTAAGATAAA
>CAZAGU010000262.1:0-3833 GCA_964484805.1 uncultured bacterium | reverse complement strand
GTTTCGCCTGATATTCCCCCAAATCCCCCGCTCCCAAACAGAGAGCTGAAATGAAAATGTACCTGAAGAAAATAGCCCTGCTGCTCGCGCTGACGCTAGCCTTAGCATCCGCCGCGCAGGCAGGGATCGTCCACCGCATTCGCATTGACGGAACCATCAACCCCGTTACGGCGAAGTTCATCATGAACGCCGTCGAGCGCGCTGAAGATGCCAACGCCGAAGCCCTGATCGTTGAGCTTGACACGCCCGGCGGATTGCTCGAAGCCACCCGCGACATCGTGCAGGCTTTCCTTGCGGCGGAAGTGCCAATCGTTGTCTATGTATCCCCCGCTGGCGCGCGCGCGGGATCGGCTGGAGTGTTCATCACCCTCGCCGCTCACGTTGCCGTGATGGCACCGGGAGCAAACATTGGCGCGGCTCACCCCGTCTCAGCTGGCGGTGGCGGAATGCCGGGGCAAGAGAAAGACTCAACCGGCACAGGCGTTATGACCGAGAAAGTGACCAACGATGCCGCGGCAATGATCCGGGCAATCGCTGAAGAACGCAACCGCAACGTCGAATGGGCGGAAACGTCCGTGCGCGAGAGTGCGTCCATCACAGCCAACGATGCCCTTGAGCTGAACGTCATTGACCTGATCTCGCCCGACCTTGATGCGCTCCTGACCACCATTGACGGGCGGAGCGTCATGCTCCCCAGCGGTGAGAAGACCATCTCGACCACACGGGCTTCCATCGAGAATTTCGAGATGAGCTGGCAGGAAAAGCTGTTTGACATGATCGCTAATCCGAACATCGCCTATATATTAATGATGATCGGCATGTACGGCGTGATCTTCGAAATTACTCATCCCGGAGCGATTTTTCCCGGTGTTTTCGGAACGATTTCGCTGTTGCTGGCGTTCCTCGCTTTCCAGACCCTGCCGCTAAACACAGTCGGCGTGTTGTTGATCGTTTTAGGTATCATTCTTCTCATATTGGAGATAAAAGTGATCAGTTACGGACTTCTTACAATCGGCGGAGCGGGTTCGCTCGCGCTCGGCTCGATTGTGCTGGTTGATGCGCCATCCAGCTTGATGCGCGTCTCGCTTAGCGTAATTATTCCCACAGTTATCATGACAGTGCTGTTTGTGGTCATAGCCGTGGGGTTTGGTTTGCGCGCTCAAATGCGCAAGACCGACACGGGCAGTGAAGGGATTATTGGTGAAGATGGCGAAGCTATTGATGACCTGAACCCCGAAGGAATGGTCTTCGTGCATGGCGAATATTGGAAAGCGCGCGCACCTCGTGAAGTCCTTAAAGGGAAAAAAGTGCGCGTTACCGACATGGATAAAATGATTCTCATTGTGGAAGAAATCCAGAATTCTGATCTTTAGCGGCTTTGGTCACCACACATTGTGAGGTTTTATCCTGCATTCAAGATAGCTCTTGCAATCGCACTGGGCATTGCGCTGGGGTATTGGCTGACGTTGCCGATGCTCTGGTGTGCTGCCTTGGCAGTGGTCAGTCTGCTCGGATATTGTTTGTCTCAAAATCTTCCCGCTGGGCAGATTTTCCTCGTGTTTGCGCTCGTGTTTTCGGGCGCATCGCTTCATATATCCGCCCAGCCGCCAGACGATTGGAAGCCCTTTCAAGCGTCAATCCAATGCCAGATTTTAGAGCCGCCTTCCTCATCCCAAACTATGACATCCTTCGCTGTCAGAACGCTTTCAATTTCACCAAACGACCAACCCGCCAAGAAAATCAAGCTGAAGTTTTGGTGTAAACTCTACGGAAATCACCGCGACCTGAAAACGGGTCAGATCATTCGCGTCAATGGCACTATCGAGCCGCTTGAACCGCAGCGCAACCCTGGAGATTTCAACCTCAAAGCCTGGCGCGAGCGCAATGGCTACCATGGGGTATTCCGCGCATACAAGAACGCAAATGTGGTTTTGCTCAAGTCTAAAATTCCCATAAAGCATGGATTTTACAATCTTCTCCAGAGAAAAATTGACAGCCTGTACCCACAGCAAGCTACCTTAGTTCAAGCGTTAATTCTCGGCTTTCGGCGTGATATGAACAACAAATTTTACGATGCTCTGCGCCGCACCGGTCTCGCTCATCTGGTCGCGCTCTCGGGTTTGCACGTGGGATTCCTGCTGGCAATGATCCTGGGCGTGGCAATGATGCTGAGGCTTGGCTACGACGCGCGGATGATTTTCTGCATGGTGGGGCTGCTGTTTTACATCATGCTCATCCCGCCGCGAGCATCAACCATGCGGGCGGTGGTCATGGCGTGGCTGTTCCTGAGCGCGCCCTTGCTGAAACGCTGGAGCCCCGCCTTGAACACGCTGGCTGTTTCCGCGCTGATAATTCTCATCATTCGCCCCGACGACCTGTTCGATGCAGGCTTTCAGCTTTCTTACGCGGCGGTGGGGGGGATATTCCTCTTCCAAAATAAGATGCAGGAGTTCAGCCGCAATCGTGTCACTCACGAAGGCAAGATCGGGCGGACAATTCGCAAGTGGCTGATAATGCCATTGTTCATCTCGTTCTCGGCTTCAGCGCTGGTGATGCCGCTGACGGCGCAACATTTCCATGCGATGGCGCTGGGAGGTCCGGTGTTCAATCTTTTCGGCATTCTCCTGATGCAGTTTATCTTCATGGGGGCATGGCTGTCGTTGATGATGGGGTTGATCTTTCATCCCTTAGGTGCGTTGGTTGCTGAAACTGTGAAACTCCTGATGGGAATACTCGAATCATCGACGATATTCGTCAGCCATTTCGCGCCCCTATGGGAAGTGCGACTTGCGCCGTTGACGGTGCTGGCTTTGATTTTGACGGTTATCTGGATAGGAGTGAGCTACAGGCGCTTCGCCTTTCGGTTGATGGCTGGGATGATGTTGATCTGTGGAATTTTGTTGCTTGACGGCATGAAACCAACCCCCTTCAAGCCGCAAATCTGGTTTCTGGATGTCGGTCAAGGCGATAGTGCGGTCTGGCTGTTTCCAAATGGCCAGACCGTGGTCATTGACGGAGGACCTCAGCCGGGAACTAACATGGATTATCCGCTGATTACCGTAATGGACTATTTCCGCCGGCATCAAGTCGATTTGCTGGTGGCGACGCATCCTGAAGCGGATCACATTTCGGGCTTGATTCCGCTGGTGAAACGCTTTCCGGTGGCAAATGCGGTTCAATGTCCAATTCCATTTCAAACGGAGAAATACAGGGATTTGCAGGAGTTTTCCCGTCAACATGGCATTGTCTGGCGAAGCGTCACGAGCGGAGATTCCATCGGCGGTTTGTGGAACGGAGCAAATCTGAAAGTGCTCAATCCTCCGCCTTGTGTAAATTGGCAGATCAACGACCAGTCTGTAGTATTACTTCTGGAAGTCTGAGACGGCGGGGCATTACCAGTCAGATTACTCGCGACTGGCGATATGGAGACTACTGCTGAGAAAGCGGCGCTCGAAATGGGGCAGATTCAGGCAGATTTGCTGAAAGTGGCTCATCACGGCAGTGTAACGTCAAGCTCAGATGGATTTATCGACAGGGTTCAACCGAAATATGCGGTGGTGTCGTCGGGCACGAGGTATCTGGATCGCATCTTCCCGACGGTGGAAAAACTTGAGAAGCGCGGAATAGTGACAGCGTTGACGTATGTCGAGGGCGCGGTGTTATTCGAGTTGGATTCAGACGACGGGCAATCAATCTGGCGGCGGGTTAACTGGCGGTATCCTGTGTTCTGGCGTTGGGCTTTGGGTGTGAATTGAGCCGGGGGGAATTCTTCCACAGATATTAACCAGTGCACTTATTAGTTGACAAATGCATATTAATTTCGTATATTGATC
>CAZAGU010000261.1:0-3834 GCA_964484805.1 uncultured bacterium | reverse complement strand
CCGGGAACCCAGATTGAGAGTTTTGGCGTTCCCACGCAGGAGCGTGGGAACGAGTTGCGCCCACTAGTCTATCTTGTTCCCATGCTTCTGCGTGGGAACAATTATTAATCAGTTTTCTCTGTTTCATCTGCTGTGAATTAACCTTCCGTCACCGTTCCGTAACATCGCATCTCCTGATTTTACATAAACATACCCTCAAAATGCGGCGATGTGACGATTTTCCTTGAGCCCCACCCCCTGATGCACACGCATAGGGTAGCATGTCTATGCAAATCTGCGAAAGCCTAGCAAACCATTTGACAAGCGGTGATTTAATCACCACATTAGTAAATATTCCTTTGGACAATTCTCTAAGAATTTCGATTTACGAGCAGAAAAATGGACATAAACAACTTCACCGAAAAAACACAGGAAGCGATTCAGCAGGCGCAGTCGCTCTCCATCGAGTACAACCATCAGCAGATCGAGCCTGAACACCTTCTCGCCGTTTTAACGCGCCAGAAAGACGGCTTGATCGGGCGATTACTGGCGCGGATGGATGTGCAGGCTGAGGCGTTCAACGATGCCATTGAGCTGGCGCTACAGAAAATCCCTCGTGTAACCGGCTCAGGCGTTGAACCCGGCAAGGTCTATATTTCAGCCCATACCCAGCAAATTCTTGTCAGCGCTGAAGATGAGGCAAAGAAGATGAAGGACGAATACGTCAGCGTTGAACATCTGCTTTTAGCGATGATTATACTTGACACCAGCTCAGGGTTGAAAAAGATTTTCAAGACCTTCGACATCACTCGTGATCGACTGCTGAAGGCTTTGACTGCGGTGCGTGGCAATCAGCGCGTTACCAGCGCCAATCCTGAGGAAACCTACGAGGCGTTGTCACGCTATGGCCGAGACCTCGTGGATGAAGCCCGTCGCGGCAAGCTTGACCCTGTCATCGGAAGAGACGAGGAGATTCGCCGCGTGATTCGGACTTTGTCGCGCCGCACTAAGAACAATCCTGTTCTCATTGGCGAACCGGGCGTGGGCAAGACTGCCATTGTTGAAGGCTTGGCGCAGCGTATCGTCCGCGGTGATGTGCCAGAAAGCCTCAAAGATCGAACAGTCTGGGCGTTGGATATGGCGTCGCTCGTCGCTGGAGCGAAATTCCGCGGGGAGTTTGAAGAACGGCTGAAAGCAGTACTGAAGGAAGTGTCGAAATCTGAAGGGCAGATCATTCTGTTCATTGACGAACTGCACACTGTCATCGGCGCGGGTAAATCTGAAGGCTCGATGGATGCTGGTAATATCATGAAGCCGATGCTGGCGCGTGGTGAGCTTCATTGCGTCGGCGCGACGACGATTGACGAATATCGGAAGCAGATCGAGAAAGACCCGGCATTTGAACGGCGTTTTCAACCGCTGATGATCGAACCACCGTCGGTAGAGGACACGGTCTCGATTCTGCGTGGGTTGCGCGAGCGTTTTGAAGTGCATCATGGCATTCGTATCCGTGATAATGCTCTGGTGGCTGCGGCGGTGCTGTCGAACAGATATATCTCCGACCGTTTCTTGCCGGACAAAGCGATTGACCTCGTGGATGAAGCCGCGGCGATGATCCGCACTGAAATTGACTCAATGCCCGCCGAACTTGATACAATTATCCGCCGGCGTACTCAGCTTGAAATTGAGCGTGAAGCCTTGAAGCGTGAAAAGGATGCGAAAAGCAAGGAGCGGCTGAAAAATATTCAAGATGAAATCCAGTCAATGCAAGTGTCCGGTGATGCCTTGAAGCAGAAATGGGATGCCGAGAAAGCTGTAATTTCCAAAGCTCGTGAATTGCGTGAACTGATTGAAATCACCCGGCTGGAAATTGACCGCGCCGAGCGTGAGTACGACCTCAACAAAGCGGCGGAATTGAAATACGGCAAGCTGGTTGGTTTAGAGAAGAAGCTGAAGGACATCGAAGCGTCGATTGAAGCCGCTGAAGGCGAGAAGCTCCTGAAGCAGGAAGTCTCGGACACTGAAATCGCAATGATAGTGTCCAATTGGACGGGAGTGCCTGTCACTCGGCTGATGGAAGGCGAGAAGGAGAAGCTTCTGAAACTGGACGAGACGCTCCATGAGCGAGTCATCGGTCAGAAGGAAGCTGTGCAGGCTGTAGCGGATGCGGTCATCCGCGCCAGATCGGGCATCAAAGACCCGCGCCGACCGATTGGATCGTTTATTTTCCTCGGTCCCACTGGTGTTGGAAAAACCGAACTTGCCAGAGCTTTGTCGGAAACGCTGTTTGACAGCGAAAATGCCATGATCCGCATTGATATGTCAGAATATCAGGAGCGTCATACTGTGGCGCGGTTGATTGGCGCACCGCCGGGATACATTGGCTATGACGAGGGTGGGCAGTTGACCGAAGCCGTCAGACGCAAACCTTACGCGGTAATTTTGTTCGACGAGATCGAAAAGGCGCACCGCGAAGTGTTCTCGACGCTGTTGCAGATACTCGACGACGGCAGACTGACTGATGGCAAAGGGCGGACGGTTGACTTCAAGAACAGCGTCATCATAATGACATCCAACATCGGCAGTTATATCTTGCTGTCGCATGATGGGGCGATGGATTACATCCCCGAAAATATCCGTCAGCAGGTGATGGGCGAACTGCGGGCACATTTTGCGCCGGAATTCCTGAACCGCGTGGACGATGTGGTGATATTTGAGCCGCTGACTTTGGCGGACATGGAGAAAATCCTCGATATTCAGATGCGCGACCTTGAGAAGCGGCTTGTGGAGACTGGCATGAAAGTGAAATTGACCGACCGCGCCCGGAGCTGGATTGCTCGTGAAGCGTATGATCCTCACTATGGCGCGCGCCCGTTGAAACGATTCCTGCAGCACAGGCTGGAGACTGCATTGGGCAGGGCGTTGATTGCTGGCGAATTGAAGGGCGACTTGATTGTCATTGATGTTGATAATAACGAGCTTAAATTCAGCATGTCTTGATTTCGCGGGGAAAATACAGATTGACAAATTCGAGATGACGTTCTATATTTGGGGAAGGGTGGATGAGGGGCTTATACAAGGAACATAAGACGTGATAAATGCTGAATACAAAAAACTGCTTCTAAAGAAGCCGATAGAATCTGATGATTACATCGAGTGCTCGGATTTTGTGGTAAAATCTGTAGAGGAGATTATTCAAACAGCCATTCATACGGGTCGAAACAAGATAATAATAAACACAAATCTTCGATACGGCATCCCGATGGAAAATGTAAATAAAATTGCAGGTCCGTTCATCGAAGCATGGGCATGTGAAGTGTTTACTGATGTTCTTGAAGATAGTGGCAATCAGTACAAATTGATTAATGTTGAGGCTGGTCAAAGATTGAACATGGCGGACGTTATCCTGCAATTTAAACGAGAGCGAAAAGGACAGACATCAGTAACAGGCAATGTCGATGTTAAAGCTACCAGCAACGACATTGAGGGGAGTGGCAAGTCGCCCAATATCACTTCCTTTACCAGAATTAGAACTGCGTACATTAAGAACCCTGATTATCTGTTTGTTATACTGTCAATCAAACATCAGGTCTATAGTCAACGGGATGTATCCAAGAAGTTAGTAAATGGAGTGATGGAAGTTGTAGATTGTAGCGCTTATGACTTAAAATTCATCTCCAGCCATGATTTAAGCTATAATCCTGCGTTAGGAAGCGGACAGCTACAAGTAAGGGATATTCATTACGTGGCTCGGGAAATAAGAACCACCTGGGAATTTTGCCAGTTAATGGATGAGAAGTTTATTGCATCTAAGAAAGGTTTTAGCGGGTGGCTAAATTACGCCGTTACTAACAA
>CAZAGU010000260.1:0-3834 GCA_964484805.1 uncultured bacterium | reverse complement strand
GAGGGGATGAATGCGATGGATACCTGCCTTCGCAGGTATGACATAAGGAAGAATACCCTAAAAACGCTTCTCTGGGTACCGGCTTTCGCAGGTACGACGTGGAGGAAAGGAATGCGATGGGGTTCCTGCCTTCGCAGGTATGACATAAGGAAGAATACCCTAAAAACGCTTCTCTGGGTACCGGCTTTCGCAGGTACGACGTGGAGGAAAGGAATGCGATGGGGTTCCTGCCTTCGCAGGTATGACATAAGGAAAAACAACTGATTGGACGTTTTTAAAGCACTGGGTTCCTGCCTGCGCAGGAACGACATGGAGGGGATGAATGCGATGGATACCTGCCTGCGCAGGTATGACATGAGGAAAAACAACTGATTGGACGTTTTTAAAGCACTGGGTTCCTGCCTGCGCTGGTACGACATGGAGGGGATGAATGCGATGGATACCTGCCTTCGCAGGTATGACATAGGGAAAAATGACCTAATTTACGCTCTCTGGGTTCCCGGTCAAGCCGGGACAGAGAGAAGAAGAAGTAGCTTGCAACAGGTAATGCCTGAATATCAAAAGCCCCGGGACTGATAAACCGGGGCTTTTGTATTTGAGGAGATATGACCTTGACTTACTTGCCGTTGAAGATGTCCTCAACTTCAGCTTTGTCAACGTCTGTGATGTAGGTAATGCCGCTGACTGCCGCTGATTCCGGTGTCAATGCTGCAATGTCATCACGCGTGATCAAATCGGTGCGGAACTTGCGAGCACCAGCCATGAGCTGACGCAAGCCCTGAGCGAGCCGTTCGTAGTAAGTGTAGAGACCAATTGCTCCAGTAGGCAGCTTCTCGAATTCATCATTACCAACTAGCTTGCGCAGTTGAGGAGCGGTAACGAAGATTTCGTCTTTGCTGTCGCCGAATCTTTCCACATAAACAGGAACCTGTCCTTCGTTGATCGTTCTGCCGATTGTCTTGCCGACCATCGCCGCGGCGATTGGGCCACGAGCCATGCCAATCATCTTGACATAAGGTGCGCCCAACGCCAGACCCTTAAAAATCTGATCTTCAAAGGTAAAGCCGCCAGCAAGCACCAACGCAGGAATCTTCATGCCTTTTTCGTCTAAGGTCTTGGCATATTTATATAGCAACGAATGAAGCTCGACTGGCGGAACACCCCATTCGTTCATCATCCGCCACGGGCTCATTCCTGTGCCGCCGCCAGCGCCGTCAACGGTCAACATGTCAACTTTGTATTTGGCAGCAAAGTAAATAGCGCGAGCCAGATCCGCCGGACGATAAGCGCCTGTTTTAAGGAAAATATACTTGGCACCCGCAGCCCGAAGTTCTTCAACTCGTTCGGCGAAGCCTTCTTCCGTGACCATGCCCACGCGTGAATGCCGTTCAAATTCTTTGAATGAACCGCGCTCAAATGCCTTGATGATGGTCGGGTCGGTTGGGTTCGGTAGCACAATGTAGCCACGCTTGTAGAGTAACTGGGCTTTTTTCAAGTCTTTAATCTTGACTTCGCCGCCGATGTCCTTCGCGCCCTGCCCCCATTTTAACTCGACTACTTCAATACCGAGTTCATTGATCGCGTATTCCTGCACACCCAGACGTGTGTCTTCGACATTCGCCTGAACGATGGTCGCGCCGTAGCCGTCAATACGGTTATCGTTGTACAATTTCACGCGACGCTTCAGGTCAGCCGTGTCAACTACTTTGCCGTCTTTGATTACCGATTGCGGATCCATGCCGGCGACGTTTTCACCAATGGTCAGGCCTGTGCCAGCTATTGCTGAACCAATCGCCAGACCTTCCCAGTTGTTCTTGGCGACGTTGGTCGAGCCGATGCCGGGAATAATCCAAGGCAGACGGAATTTCACACCGTTGTCGTGTCCAACATGCACTTCAAGGTCAACATTCGGGAAAATTGCCTTGTCTGAATCAGCTTCAATGCCCTGCGCGCCGACAGCCGTTCCCATGATGTTAAAATGGGAGTAGTCTATCGGATATTGCTTTTCTGATGCCGTGGTGATGACACCGAAAGGCTGAGGATAAATGACCTCATGGCCACGATAGGCAGATTTGCCAATTTCACACATGCCGATGCAACCATCAACACATGTTACGCACATTCCAGAAATGGAACTAATAGAGCCGTCAGTGCGGTTCTTTGTTAAAGTGGCGGCTGAACGATTTACCGCTGAATATGGTTTGGACATTCATATCCTCCATGTAAAGTTTTATGAAAAGGAAAATTGACTTAATCTTTCTTGATCTCGCAAGCCACGCATGGGTCCATGTAACACATCATGTCATGGAACTCTGGCTTTTCAATGCATGGCGGTCGAAGGTTTGAACAACCACCGCAGATTGCTTTCTCTGGCTCATTGTAGGTGCATCGCAATGTGCAGGCAGGGCAGATGAATTCACAAGCCCCGCATAACCGACAGACATCCGACTGAATGTCAAACGGAGTGCCTATGCTGCGATTCTGGCCACGACCGCGGAAGCCAATTGCTTTGGCAGCCATCTGCTCATCACACATCCGCACACAAAGCCCGCACAGAATGCAATCATCATGTTCCTGTTTGAAACGTTGCTGCGTAATTTGATGAGCTGCTGCTAAATCCTGAATCACCTTGGATTGCGGACAGGTGGCAAGATGAAGTTCCAACACCATCCGGCGAGCTTTCAGCACCCGCTCGGATGCCGTCCGCACAACCATGCCCTGCTCACAAGGATATGTGCAGGACGAGACCAGCTTTGTGCGAGGTGCCACACCAATCTCAACTACACATAAACGGCATGCGCCATAAGGAGACAAGCCTTCATGGTAACAGAGTGTTGGAATCGGAAAGCCATAGAATTTTGCCGCGTCAAGTATCGTTGAACCTTCTTCAACAGATACATTCAGACCGTTGAGCTTAAATTCTATCATGCGTGCACCTCCTTCACCTTTTCTTCTGCCTCAACGCCACAAGGTGGTTTAACAAACTCGAGGTCGCAACGCAAACAACGCCTTGCCTCGATCTGAGCATTTTTCACAGACAATGTCAGCTCGACCTCCATAAAATTACTCACACGGTTTTCCACTGCCACCGAAGGTTGTTCAGCGCGACGAATTTTGCTTAGCTCATCAGCAGTCAACATTTGAGGCTCAATATAATCTGAAGGCATTTTCTTGGGCACTGGTTTTTTAAGACAATCTCCCTGCAGATAGCGATCAATCATCGTCGCTGCCCGCTTGCCCATTGCTATGGCATCAATGACTGTGTTTGGTCCTGTGACCACATCACCACCGGCAAACAGACCAGTTATGTTCGTTTGAAGAGTCTGTGAGTCAACCTTGATCGTGCCCCATTTTGTGAGATTAATCTTGTCAGCACATTCCTTAGAAACAGAGTCAACATCTGGATGTTCGCTGATCGCTACAATCAAAGTGTCAAGTAGAAGCGGGAATTCACTGCCTTCAATTGGGACTGGGCGAGGTCTGCCGCTGGAGTCACGCTCGTCAAGCTTGTTGCGAATACACTTGATGCCGTTCACTCGACCATCCTTGGTGACAAGGACTCGAATTGGCGAGACCAGTGTTTCCATGCGGATACCCTCTTCGATGGCAGCCTCAATCTCCTCTACATAAGCCGGCATCTCTTCGCGGGTGCGTCGATAAATAATCGTCACACTCTCAACGCCTTCTTGACGCAAGGCAGTTCGCGCGGCATCAATCGCCGAATTACCACCGCCGATGACTCCGACCTTGCCATGAGCAAGGCTTTTTCCTTCGATGTTGTGCGCTTTCAGGAATTCTATGGAAGGATAGACACCTTCTGAATCCTCGCCTTCG
>CAZAGU010000259.1:0-3921 GCA_964484805.1 uncultured bacterium | reverse complement strand
TTTAAATTGCGAATTCAAATCTGAAGCGCAACTCAAATGAAAAATAATAGGCATTGTAAGACATGTTTGATATAATATATTGTTTTCGAAGCAATAATATCAACCACAAATGATGCTGTGAATTTAAAATCTATGGGATGGTAGTGAAAACCAATTATAAATAAAAACAAATAACAAGAGAACTTGAGCAGACCCCAGCATGCGCGGGGCACGGCGGCTTAGCCACTAGATTTTTCGCCGTTGCTTAGTTCAATCATTGGACAGAAAAAAATTATGAATACTAAACAACCAAATCTCCTTTTCGTTTTCTCAGACCAGCAGTCTTTCGATATGTTGGGCTGTGCTGAGAATCCACATATCAAGACACCGAACCTCGATGCATTTGCCGAGCAAGGGGTGCGCTTCGAGCACGCTGTATCCAACTGCCCGGTGTGTACGCCGTGCCGATCCATGCTGCTTTCCGGTCGCCATCCGCTACACAACAACTGCTTCGATAACGATCGCAGATTGCTGAACGAAGATGAGATCGGTCCGGGTCTTGGTCATGTGCTGCGCGACGCCGGATACCGGATGGGCTATGTCGGCAAGTGGCATTTATACGGCGGGGAGCGCGACCGTCCAATCCCCGCTGGACCAGACCGTCACGGTTTCGATGACCGATTCCTATCCAACAATTGCCATGTCAACTATCACCCCGACAGTTGCTACTACTGGACCGAAGATGGGGAGAAGGTGATGTTCGAGCAGTGGGAGGCAGCGGGTCAGACTGATCAGGCACTGGATTTCCTTGACGAATCAACCAACAAAAAACCATTCTGTCTTTTTGTTTCATGGCATCCGCCACACAACCACGGCGGAGGCGATCCGCAAACCTACTGGGGTTTTGACGCGCCGGAAAAGTTCAAGGCTCTATACAACGAGGACGAGATTGTTCCGCGAGGACATCTACCGAACACACCGGAGAACCGTCGCATGACCCTGGGCTACTACGCCATGTGCAGTGAGGTCGACCATCACTTCGGACGGCTGCTGAAGAAACTGGATGAGAAAGGGTTCGCTGATAACACATTGGTTGTCTTCTCCTCGGATCACGGGGAGACATTCGGTGCACACGCCGCCCAATGCCACAAGGGCAACCCGGAAGATATCTCAGTTCGGATTCCCCTGATCATGCGCATGCCTCAAGTCCTTCCGGCGAGTTATACCAGTCAGCTGCTGATTGGCATGCTCGACATGCCTTCAACTATTATGGGTTTGATGGGACAAGAAATCCCGTCGAACTGGCAGGGCAAGGATCTGTCATCAGCAATCCTCAATAAGGATGACGATGTCGTCGACAGTGTTCCCATATTCAACTTCAAGCCTTCATGGCGGGGCGTCTACACTCGCCGGTATACTTTCGCGCTGGAGAACATCGAACGGACACCTGACCTGCATACCCGGTTCGGTTCCGATCTGCCCTCCCGGCGGAAATACACCCAAAACTTCAATGTATTTTACGATCGTGACGAAGATCCACTGCAGCGCAACAATCTGATTAATTCATCCGAACACATCGACAAGGCCTGGGAGCTGACGCAACTGACTCACGACTGGTGCAGAACGTTCCGCGACCCGTTCCTTTCTCACAAGTGCCTCGTTGACATAGTAGGCGATAGAGAAGACAAGACACCTATTGATTTGATTGCCCCAGCCGTTGATGACATAAACTTGTCCAACAAGTCGGATGCAGGCGAAGCTTGACATCTCGCCTTATCCGCGACGTTCAACTAAAAAGGAAAATAAATGAAAAGAAAGCCAAATATTTTACTTATAATGACTGACCAAATGAGGGCAGATACCATGGGTATCGCTGCCCACCCAGTTATCCAGACTCCAGTTCTTGATGAGCTGGGCACCTCAGGATTTCATTTTACAAATGCATACAGCGCCTGCCCTATCTGCATTCCTGCCCGAAGAACCATTATGAGCGGTCAGAAGCCAGTTACCCATGGCTGTGTACATAATGCCAACAGGATCCTGGAAGCTCCTACCTTACCCCAGATCTTAGGGGAACATGGCTATCAAACTCATTTAAGTGGCAAGCTTCATCTGTGGCCTGAGAGAAAACACTACGGCTTTCAGAGTATGGACTGGGCAGATGGACCGGGGTGTCAGGCTCAAGAAGAACCTCATGGCAAAGGAGACGCAGACGCTGATTATGCTCGGTGGATAAACCGTGAACTGGGAAGTCTAAACATTCACCGTCCGCAAGTTTCACACGGCATAACCGGCAATGCCTGGAATATCCGCACATGGCAGTGGGATGAACGACTACATTTTACAAACTGGTGTACAGACACGGCACTTAATTTCCTAGGGCGCCGTGATCCTACAAGACCTTTCTTTTTAAAATTAAGCTATTTCCACCCTCATCCTCCTCTAACCCCCCCTCAGTTTTATTACGACCGATACATCAACCAGGAGCTCCCGAAGCCTGTTGTTGGCAGCTGGGCAAAAAAATATTCTGATGTGGTAATTGGAACTCCGAGAAACAATCCCGCTCGCATTAATATCTCAAAGATTCAGATGAAACAGCTACGAGCTGCTTACTACGCATCAATAAATCATATTGACGATCAGATTAACCGGGTTCTTGAAATACTTCCGAAAGATACGATCGTACTCTTTACCTCAGACCATGGTGAAATGCTCGGAGATCATCAACATTACGCCAAATCAAAACCATATGAAGGTTCCGCAAATATCCCTTTCCTACTCTCACTTCCCGGTTCAGACATACAACAGGGAAAAACCATAGACCACCCTGTAGCATTAATGGATATTATGCCCACTCTTCTCGACCTTGCCGATATTCCCATCCCTCAGAGCGTTGATGGATTAAGTCTCATGCCTCTTCTCAAAGGTGAAACTCTCCCTCGCACCTATATCCATGGTGAATGCTCTAACCTTAAAAATATGGATACGGGCATGCAATATTTGACCGATGGGAAGAGAAAATATGTATGGCTGCCAGGACTTGGTCAGGAACAGTTTTTCAACCTGGAAGATGATCCTCATGAATGTGAAGACCTTTGCCAATGCGATACTGATGATCTCCAACGTGATGAGATTAAGATCTGGCGTGAGTGTCTTATTAAAGAACTCGCCAACAGACCCGAAGGTTTTACCGATGGTAAAACCTTGTTAACTCTTAAAGGCCAAACGCCATCAGTAGTACCTGGACACCCTGTCAATGAAGCTGAGGTTATCTATTATACCTGAAATAGAGTTAGAAAAATTAAAAAGTCTTAGTGTTCTTCGTTTCTTCGTGGTAAAAATATTCTTTATGTGGAAAATATAATCTGATTATTTTCTGTTGCTGACGCAACAGTCGCAGTAAATGCCGCTTTTGTTTAGTTATGATTTAGACGCGGCGTTATTCCTGCACTCCAAACAAATGGGCTGACGCGCATTTCCTGCAAACTGATGGTTGGGCAAATCTGCGGGAACATGACAATGCTGAGGAATACATTTCTTCTCTTGGCTTAACAAAGGGCACCATTAGGATTACCCAACAAACCAATGTACCGGACGCGCAAACGCGCCGGTGATTGCAGTCGTTCAAAAATTTTTAAGGTAATGAATGTAACCATATGAGAGAAAAGGAGAGACCCATGCAAATAAAATCAACGTTATTACTGCTAAGCTGTATTGTTGCTTTAATCATATCTAACGGTTGTAACAGCAGGAGGAATGCAATGAATACCAAGAGAACTACAGAACAACTTGATTATTCCGAGGAATTCTGCTGGGTTGTCAAACCGCAAACAATCGATAAATCGGTTGATGTGTTTTATGTCTATCCAACGATTTACCTTGGAACAAACCCCGAAAATATGGATATTTCCGATCTTTCGCTCAGAGAGAATGCCAAAGGAC
>CAZAGU010000258.1:587-3946 GCA_964484805.1 uncultured bacterium | reverse complement strand
TCTTTAATAATTGAGGTTCACAATGAGTGACAATATTTATCTCGATCAAATTCTTGCAGAAATGGAGACTGTTGGCAAGGACTGGCAGGAGCTTTTCACAGGAGAGTTCCATCTGCAGGAAGTTTTCAATCTGGTGGCATCCTTGGTGAAGGCTGCCGAATCGGTCAAAACCGCACCCCGGACAGGTGAGTCCAAGCATGAGCTCGTGCATGAAGCATTCGAGTACTTCGACAAAAAGTACAAGATAATCGACCGCATCGATGACCTGATTTCACTGCCGTTCTTTCTGGAACCGTTTGACGGTGCGTTTCTGCGGAAACTAGTTGACTTCCTGATCGGTCAGGCAGTGGCTGTGTTCAATGCGACCATCTGGGCTAAAACAGCATCAGATTAGTTACGTATGTTATATTTTATTGAGCAGAGAGGAATCGTGAGAGCGGTTCCTCTTCTTTTTTTGTTTCTGCGACAAGTTCTTCACGATGGCTTGATTTTTTACACCCCCCGCTTAAATTCGTCCTGCCATTAACTAAAGGCATAGCAACAAATTAAATCTTGGAGAGTACCATGAGTACAGCGAAGAAACAATTAGGTGACAGAGTTCTGATCACCGCAGGTCACTGCAGGGACAAAATCGGTAAACTGGTCAGTAAAGAACGTCGTGGCTGGATCGTAGAGTTGGATGACGGGGAGAAGGTTTCAGTATCCTTCCCCATGATTGCTGTGGTCAGATCAGTGAGTGAGCAGGAAAGTGAATCGACAGATGAACAATCGTTTGAAAACACTCCCGTTGAAGAATCAAATGTCGAGACATCTGTTGAAACACTGGAATCAAATTCTGACCGCGAGACGGAGACTTCTGAGCAGGATATCGCCAAAATGACGGTAAAGGAATTGCAGAACCTCGCTAAACAGCGTGGGATAGGTATCGCACGAACCAAGTCAGATTTCCTCAGAATCATCAAGGAGAAGAATCCGGATGAGGATCTGGATCAGCTTGTTGGGAAGACATTATTCAACCGTGTCAGCGAGCTTCACGTCTCGAGGCTGCGCACTAAGCAAGACTTGATCAGACTTTTAACAGCAGATGAGAGCAGATGAATGTGGTTAAAAATACTAAACTGCGTGCTGTTGCCTACCTGAGGAAATCAACCAGGGATCAGCAGGAAAATTCCATATTCAATCAGCGCAAGGCTATCGATGCCTTTGCTGAGCGCCATGACATCTCCATCGTCAAATATTTAGTCGACGATGGGATATCTGGATTGACAATGGAGAAGCGTGACGCCTTCAAGGAGCTGATCAATGAATATGTTATTGCAGGGAAGGTGGAATTTACCCTGATCTTAGTCCTGGATGTTACCCGCTGGGGCAGGTTTCAGGACATTGATGAATCCGCACACCTCGAATATATCTGTCGCAAGCATGGCAAGGAAATCATATATATCACTGAAGCCTTCAAAAACGATAATTCTATCATGGATGCGGTGATAAAATCGATTAAACGCGCCATGGCTGCTGAATATTCCAAGAACCTCAGTGATAAGGTGCTGGCGGGTTCCCTGACCATCGCTGGGCAGGGTTATCGGGTTGGTGGTTTTGCTCCCTACGGGTTCGAAAGAATGCGACTTGACCAGAACCGCAAACCAGCAGGAATTCTGAAAGATGGGCAACGCAAAGCCATTGCCAATGAAAGAGTCATTTTGACACCCGGTGAAGTTGCCGAAGTGGAGGCCGTTAAATCAATTTTTACCGCCTTCACTGAGAAGCAGTTGCATGAGTCAAAGATAGCGGTGATGTTGAATCAGCAACAGGTTCCCTCACCCGGAGGTGGGCAGTGGTCTGAAAGCACGATTCGGATCATTCTGAAAAATGAAATCTATACAGGAGCTCAAGTTTACAACCGTAACTCCTGTCGTTTAAATGGACCCACACGCCGCAACCCAAGAAAGGACTGGGTGATCGTTCCTGGGGCATTCGAAGCGCTGGTTTCTGAGGACACTTTCACTCAGGCACAGCAGATACTCCAACAACGAAACCCGACCTACAGCGACCAGGAGCTGATTGAGAAACTTCAGCAGTTGTTCAAGATGCATGGCAGGCTTTCCGGATTGATCATTGAAGCAGCCGAGGAACTGCCATCTCCATCAACAATCAGCAAAAGATTTGGATCTCTGATCAATGCCTACAAGTTGGTCGGTTATATTCCACCCTATGATTGTCGCTTCATTGAGCTGAAAGAACTGGTGCAGGATATTGAGCAGAGTCTGTTGAACCGGGTAATAGACAACCTTGAGCAGATGGGTTTGCATGTGGTCGATCAGGGCAGTCATTTTCGGATCAATGACCAGTTGAACATCCGCATCGCCGCATCCAGCGTCCGTAATAAGAGTGGTCGCAAACGCTGGGCTTACCGGTTTGACCGCAGTCAGTCTATTGATATCACGATAGGAGTGCGTCTGGCAGATGATGAAGGCAAAATCCAGGATTTCTATTGCTTCCCCATGATAGCCATGGAGGTGGATAAATTATTTGTCTCCTGGACGAATGGAGTGTATCTGGATTTGTTCCGATTCGATGACCTGACCTATTTCTATGATCTTTTTGGCGATGCAGCCACAGTGGACAGTCAACCTAACACAGAGGAAAATCATGCGCAAGATACAGGATATTCCGATCTCGAAGATAAAGATCATCAATCCTCGGGAACGGGACCCCAGCAAATTTGAAGAAAATGTAAATTCGATCAGGGATGTGGGGCTAAAGCGCCCTGTCGTGCTCAATACCCATTATTTGGATAAAACGAGCATGTACGAGCTGGTTTGCGGTCAAGGACGCATCGAAGCCTATCAGCAATTAGGAGAGTTGACAATTCCGGCGTTGATGGTTGATGTCGATCGCCCAACTGCATTGATCATGTCAATAGTCGAAAACGCTGCGCGTCAGACGCCTGCTCCCATCTGGTTTGCCAAAATGGTTAAAGGACTTTATGAGAATGGTATGTCAGCCACTGATATTGGTGAAGTCATAGGCAAGTCGGATGAAGCCGTTTATGGGTACCTAACACTCATCAAATGGGGTGAGGAAATTCTTCTGAATGCGGTTGAGCAGGGACGAGTAAGTGCAACGGTCGCCATTGAAATGGCGAGATCTTCAACTCCAGAAAATCAGCGACTCCTATTAGAAGGCTATGAGCAGGGAGAGTTCAACCCCCGTGAATTGAAAACCGTACGTAAGTTGCTTGATCTGCGAAACAGATTTGGAAAAGTGCGTATTCCTTTTACTAAGGAAGTTAGAATTGTAAACCAAATCAAAACCTTGGACGACCTGCGAGAGGAGATTAATCGAACCCTCGCCAAACA
>CAZAGU010000258.1:0-577 GCA_964484805.1 uncultured bacterium | reverse complement strand
GAAGTCACAACGGGCGGAAAATCGGTTGGTGATGCTCGCTGACGGATTCCGTCGTCTAAGAGATGATCCTGTATGGGACACATTGATAAATAAAGAAGAACTCACGGATTTTCCGAAACTAAAGGGTAACTCACTGGCAAGTCTCTTCGAAACCAATAAAAAGGGTAATACATGAAACCAACAGAGTTCAAATCCGAGACCATGGTTCTAACGATAGAGGATATCCATCCTATGTTCCCTAGACCAAAACAAACTCGCGGGATCCGCAACTATAGGAAGATCGTAAGTTCTATACGCGAAGTCGGATTGATCGAACCATTGGCAGTTGTTGATCTGGAAGGTCGATACTATATTAAAGATGGATACCTTCGTTGGCAGGCTATGAAGGAACTCGGGATGACTAAAGTCGAATGTCTCGTCAGTACAGATATCGACGCCTACACCTATAATAAGCGGGTCAATCCGCTCTCGCTGGTTCAAGCTCACGCCATGATTGATCGGGCAGTGAAGCAAGGAGCAGATCCAGATAAAATCGCTGCCACGCTAAATGTCTCCCGTGACTGGGTTCAGAGAATGG
>CAZAGU010000257.1:0-3955 GCA_964484805.1 uncultured bacterium | reverse complement strand
CTGCCACCAATATATAACAAGCCCGGCGTAAGTCGGGTTTGCATTTTAGACATTTTCATGTTAAAGAGGCTACTTTGATTTCTGAGGAACATCTTAAAATACTGAAAAAAATCGACAACGATGTGACATTGCCCGATGGGATGCTCGAGCGCCTGAGTTGGATCATAAAAATCATGGCATTGTTGCGCGCGCCCAATGGTTGCCCGTGGGATAAAGTGCAGGATCACGAATCGTTGCTGAAGAATCTTATCGAAGAGTCTTATGAATTTGTCGATACAGTTCGTGGTGGGAGCGTGGATGACATGCGTGAAGAGCTCGGTGATTTGCTGTTGCAGGTGCTATTCCACGCCGAGATTGCTCAGGAGAACGGGCATTTTCACCTCGGCGATGTTGCGGAAGAGCTTGCCGATAAACTTGTGCGACGACATCCTCACGTTTTCGGCGACAAACACGCTGACGGTCAGGAGCAAGCGCTGGAAAGCTGGAACACCGCCAAGAAAAAGGAAGGCTGGAAGAAGTTCAGCCTGAACGAGGTGCCGAAATCCATGCCGGCATTGCTCCGGGCGCGCAAAGTTCAGGAGAAAGCTGGCAAGGTGGGGTTTGAATGGCAGAAAGCCGATGGCGCGATGGAAAAGATTGACGAGGAGCTGGCGGAGTTCAAGGAGGCGGTGGCATCTGGCGATAATCAACATGCTGGCGAGGAGCTGGGTGATCTGCTGTTCGCGGTGGTCAATGTGGCGCGATACGTTAAACATTGCCCGGAAGTTTCCCTGACGCAGGCGACGGATAAGTTCGTGCGGCGTTTCGGACATATTGAAGCGCGTCTGGCGGAAAGCGGGCGCACGCCTTATGATTCGACGTTGGATGAGATGGATGGCTTCTGGAACGAGGCGAAAGACATCGAACGGGAGTCTTAGCATGGGATGGCGCAATTATCACACCCACAGTGATTTCAGCGATGGTAAAATGCCGCCGGAAGCATACATCATTGAAGCGATCAAGCGCGGGATGGATGCTATTGGTTTTTCAGAACATGCGACATTGCCGTTTGAATCCAGCTGGACGATGAAGCCTGAAAAACTGCCAGAGTATCTTCAGACTATGGCGGATCTGAAGGAAAAATACCGTGAAAAAATCGAAGTTTTGTCAGCTCTGGAAGTAGATTATATTCCTAAAAAAATTTCTCCAGATGACCCGGAATTTATGTCTTTAGAGCTAGATTATCGGATCGGATCAGTTCATTTTATCGGTGAGTTTGATTTTGGCACGCAGTGGGCCATCGACAGTAGTGACCATGAGAAATTTCTTCACGGCTTGCGCGAAATCTATGATGGGGACGTGAATAACGTCATTACGCTTTACTACTCGTTGATGCGGGAGATGCTAAATGACCACAGCCCAGACATTCTCGCTCATATCGAGCTTATCTGCATGAATGCCGGGCGATATTTCTCGGTTGAGGATGAATGGTATCGGCGGGAATTGAGCATGACATTGGAGGCGGTCAAGGCATCTGGGGTGATTCTTGAGCTCAACACGGGCGGCATTGCCAGAGGCAGGCATAGCGATTTTTATTTGCGCCAGCAACCACTGGAAGAGGCTTGCGCGATGGGAATTCCGGTGCTGATAAGCGCAGATGCTCACCACCCTGATCAATTGACGGGAATGTTCGACGAAGCGTTGGCGATGTTGTGGGATGCGGGGTATCGGCAGGTGTCGAAGTTTCAGCGCGGCGAGTGGGTGGCTGAGGCGATAGAGCGGTAGATGATAAGGAAGAATGACCCTGAAAACGTTTCTCTGGGTACCGGCTTTCGCCAGTACGACGTGGCGAGGGGCGTTTGGTGCGCTCAATGAATGTTGATGTGATTATCGAACTTTGATGAGGTTGCTTCGCTCGCGATGATGGTACATTTTCGATCTCGTTCCCACGCTCCCGCGTGGGAACGATGAATGCCTTGCAATGCAGGGGGTTACCCCGGAATGCAGTCGCTTCCGGGTTACGGCTCGATAGGGATGAATGCGATGGATTCCTGCCTTCGCAGGAATGACATAGGGAAAAAAGCCTGTTGGACGTTTTTAAAGCCCTGGACTCCAGCCTTCGCTGGAGCGACATAAAGGAAAAAAGCCTAAAAACGTTTCTCTGTTAAATCTGTTGTGAATTAAAGAAAAGGATTGATTGTTGATCGACAGACTCAAAGGCATTTTAATCCGAAAGGAAATCACCAGCATCTCGCTGGACATTGGAAATATCGCTTTCACTATTTCAGTGCCACTCAGTACGTTTGAGAAACTTGGCGCGGTCGGCGAATCAGCCACGCTATACACTTTTCTGAACGTCCGCGAGGATGCTCTGGATTTATTCGGCTTCCACACAAGCGCTGAGCGCGATATTTACATCCAACTTCTGCGCATCAGCGGTGTGGGTCCCAAGATGGGCTTGGCGATATTATCGAGATTCAGCCCGACAGAACTGCGGCAGGTTGTGTTTGACCGCGATGTCAAACGCTTGACGACAGTTGCGGGCATCGGCAAAAAAACTGCCGAGCGGTTGCTGATTGATCTCAAAGACCGGCTGTCTGTTCCAGATTCTGGCGGAGAAATGAGCGCTGGTTCACCAGCTTCAGAAGGCACCGAGGCAATCAGAGCGCTGGAAGTGCTGGGGTTCACAACCATACAGGCAGATAACGCCATTCGATCGGCAGCTGCGAAGCTAGGCGAGAATGCCACGATCGAGGAGCTTGTTAAGCTTGCGCTGAAGGGCGGATAGACGGGAAATCTGGCTGGGGTTTTTCTCTGCAACAAAACATGATTTCAACCCGGCTTTTCACGCACTGTTGTCGGCTTCTTTGCGATGAATCAAACAGATGCAATTTAGTTGCGTATGTTACTATTAGTGTTTCGTCAGACTCGTGTTAATAATTAGCACGGATTTGAAAAAATATTGCAGGTGCCAGGATGAAGGATAGTGTCTTGGCATATAATTTGCTGGTTCAAAGGTGTAAAAATATATATGTCATTACTGCAGAAAGATGCCATAATGGCAGATGCTAGATGACATAGTTAGCTTTAAAAAAAGTGAGGTAATCATGTCCAAAGAGATCCAATTAAGTGACGCTAACTTTAATCAATCAATAGCCGACGCTAAACTTCCCGTTATTGTTGACTTTTGGGCTCCCTGGTGTGCGCCCTGCCGTTTCGTAGGACCTATTTTAAGTGAATTGGCTGAAGAGAAACCGGATAAACTATTAGTTGGCAAGCTTAACGTTGATGAAAATCCGATGGTTGCGGGACAGTATGGTGTCAGCGCTATACCGACTATGCTTGTTTTCAAAGACGGCGAGATGGTTGATCGCTTGGTTGGTGCCATGCCGAAGCCGATGTTGGAAGCTGCACTGGGCAAACACATCGATCTATAGCATTTTCGCTGGGTAGCAGAACGTAGAGAGCGCTTCAGAGAATGAGGCGCTCTTTATTATTTTTGGAAAGGGGATAACCAGCGCGAAGCGGCTCAAGACAATCTGTGCCCCCAACCCTGTCATACCTTCGAATGCAGGAACCCATCGCATTCATCCCAGCACCGTCGTTGCGAGGAAGCGAAGCGACGAAGCAATCTCATAAGAGTTCGAGGATGACCTCAACGATCATGGAGCGCGTTAAACGTCCCCAGCTCTATCATACCGTTTTTTCTCCTCATTCCCAACTTGATTGGGGATCCAGGAAAACGTTTTTATGGTACTTTTTCCCTATGTCATACCTGCGAAGGCAGGTATCCATCGCATTCATCCCCTCCCATCGTCATTCCCAACTTGATTGGGGATCCAGGAAAACGTTTTTATGGTACTTTTTCCCTATGTCATACCTGCGAAGGCAGGTATCCATCGCATTCATCCCCTCCCATCGTCATTCCCAACTTGATTGGGGATCCAGGAAAACGTTTTTATGGTACTTTTTCCCT
>CAZAGU010000256.1:0-3962 GCA_964484805.1 uncultured bacterium | reverse complement strand
GCCAATCGTTGCCTTCGTGATAGTTGACTACCGTTGACCAGACGAGATTTGCCTCTCCGCTGTTGGTAATCGACAGATCGAAAATCCCACCATCATCAGATTCAAAACCGTCTGGGTCAACAGTGATTTCAGGATGGTTATCTGGGTTCGGCTCTTCCCATTCAATGTTAATCATTCCAAAACCGAAAACGTTATCCGCTCCGTCTGCGCCGGCATCAACTGCATTGGCAATCAGATAATCCCAGAGCCCGGCGTTATCCATTAGAGGATGATTGCTCAACACCAACGCTGCGGCTCCAGCAGTGTGAGGACATGCGCAGGACGTGCCATAGAATGACCTATTCCCATAGACCACTGTTGAAACGCCATCAGGAGCGACGACATTAGGCTTGATTCTGCCATCGTAGCTGGGTCCCTGTGAGCTATAATAGGCAATGTCCGGGTTCCGGTCGTCCCAGTCTCGATAATTCACGGCTCCAACCGCGAAACATCGTTCTGCCATCGAGGGTACGGTCATGCTACCAGCGGCAGTGTGATACCCAAGATCATAAGGGTATCCAACAATCGTAAAATCCATGCCGTTTTCAGCATCATAGCGAATGACTCGAACTCCAAAGTCTCCCCGGCTCTCGACCACATATCTGATCTGCTCGGTAGGATCATCGTTTCCATTTTGTCTGGAATCAGAGGTGGCAACAACTTCCGCTTCACCATCTGTGACCATCACCAGTTCGAGATCAAAATCTTGATCTGTATCGGGGAAGTCATCCCAGATCAGAGAAATGTTCAGCATTGTTCCGCGAGGCAACGACTGAAAGTCATCAGGACTGGCTCCGATCGGGTTGATCGTCCCGCCGTCGTTATAACGATAGAAGTGATCTTCCTCGCCATTGTCGTTGAAATCACTGCGATAGTGGGCATGAGCGCTGTTTCCGGCAGATTGGACCATAAACAAGCCATTGTCAAAAGCCTCATTGACGGATTGCGAAAGACGGTCGTTGCCACGGAAATAGTCACCATCAGGCAATTCCCAGCCAACTGACATACTTGTCAGATCAATCTGGTTTGCAAGCGCATAATCAAGCGCCCTCTCAAGGTGCGATCCCGTCCAGACCTTAAATAGGGTGTATTCGGCATTGGGAGCAACATCGGCGACAACTTCAAAGCAAGCAGCGCCATGTCCACTGCCTTCGTTCATGTCTTCCTGACTATAATTCACATAATTGAATTCTGGTAGCTCACCATCCTCCTGCAAATCTACCCAGCCGGCAAAACCACCGTCAATAATGCCCACACGAACGCCTTCGCCGCGAACGTCCTCATCATGGAAGCCTCTGGCACCAAACAGGCTCAGCGCTTCTGAAGTGACTAGGTTTATCGCCTTCTGCGGACGGGCGATCTGCGATATTTGTGGCAGACTATGAGCAAATTTGACAATGTTCTTCTGAGGAATCCAAACCTCAATGAAGTTCCTGGATTTTGAATCAATCTTGACACCGTATATTGGAAATTCTGAAATTGGCAAATCTTCGGTCGTGTAACCTCGCCGAAGTTTCAAAGCACAATACAGATTTCCATTTTCAATGATGATGTTGTTTTTTTCAGCAAATGCCTGAGCTTCAGTTTGACCTTTGAACTCAGAGACCTCAAGGTAGCGCGAGAGTGCAGACTCAAGTTTATCGTAAAGTGGCTTTTCAGCCAGACCGTTAAAACTTGTGGAAAAAGCAGGCGAAACGAGAGCGATAATCAAGCCTGCAACTAAGCCAAGATAAGTTACTTTAAAAAGACGATTCATGCCGTTTCCTACCCCTGCTCAACAATCTTTGACAACGCAAATTTACTGAAACGTCCAAAGACACTATCACAAAGGGATTTGTTAAACCAATTACCAACCACTAGAATATAATATAAGAAAAAATATTGAGGGTGAGCCTCGTCAATTCATATTGAATTGCAAAGATATTAAGAAATTAAAAAATTGTTCAGAAGGAAAACTAGCTGTCGAGTTTGATTTATTTAAAATAAAATCGCCCGACTCGAAAGCCGGGCGATTGGGTTCACTCTGCAGAACCTGTCAGGATTTACTTCACGAGCATTACTTTTTGAACGCCAGTGAATCCAGAAGTTTCCATGCGAACGAGATACAGTCCAGCAGCAGCATTACCAGCATTCCAAACCGCGGTGTGGTAGCCAGCTTTTGCGTCGCCATTGACAAGGTTTGCAACCAAACGTCCGTGGACATCATATACTGCAACCTTAACATTACCTGCTTCGATCATACCGAAGGTAAGCTTGGTCATACTGTTGAACGGGTTCGGGTAAGCTGCATTCAAGCAGAACTCGGTCGGCAAAGCGGTCTTAAGAACGTTTGCGCTTCCCGCGTCTATGACATTGCCGTCTATATTCCGGAGGTCAAATCCAACCATCAAGTTAGAATTGTTGCCTGTCGGGGTAAAGACTACTTCAGCCAGCTTGCCAGAGCCACTTACGCCCTCATTGTTCATGTTGCCTAAGAACAATCTCAGACCGGTTTCGCAAGTATAGCCCCTGAAGAAATCGGCATTCAGGAAATCACCCTGGTTGTAACTTCCGAGTTTGTAATCTCCGCTGTTAAAGACTACATCCAGTTCAGCTGTGTTCAAATCTTCGACGTTTTCGGCAAAGATTTCAAGAACCAGATTGCCAGCTTCTTCGCGTGTAACGATGCGGACATTATCATATCCATTGCTGGATGCGATCGTTCCATCGCCAGGATTAACACCAGGATTCGTCTGTGGCAGTGAGAATGAATGCACGTTAGCATTGTACCAGTCAAACATGGCTGTAAATGCCATCAAGTCCTGTACGTCAAGTACTCCGTCTGGGGTTGCCCAGATGTCGGGAACTGAAGTACCTTGATAAGGTGCGAGGTCAGCAATCATGTCCTGCGTACCACCGCGACCATTCCAAGCCATGGTGAAGACGACCAGGTCATTGATTCCGAACTTACCATCAGGACTCGGGGTCATATTCGGGATTGTGCCTCTGTTGCCGCCTGTTGAGTCTGCGATGTCACCAAGGTAACCGATCTTGACGTTAAGGTCGTTGAAATTCGGGGTCGAAAGCAGAACGCCTTTATAGTCAGTCCAGCTACCGGCAGTAATGTTGATGTCGCCATCATAAACTCTGCTGGTTGTGCTGACAGCATCATCTTCAACCTGTACAGTTACAATGGCAACCGTATAGGTCGGAGGACCTGAAACCAAACCTGAAGAAGAACCAAGGACAGCCGTGTTGATCTCGAATGTGCCTGTGGTGTTGTTGAAGTTTGATTCAAAGATCGTACTCTGATGCTGAACTGTCTGCCATGCAGGGCCTTCAGCGATTCCAACAATCTGCATTTTGTCAGCGGGGAATGAACCGGTATAGCTCACTGCTGATACACTGTCAGGATAGATCGCAGTCAGGATGAACTGACGTATCGAGCCATTCTGCAGATACATGAAGGAGTCTGAATCTTTCTCATCGAAAGCGCCAATACCATTGCTCAAGTCGGTGTCAATGGTCATGTAAGCAACTGTCTGACCAACTGATGAATCGGTGTCCAGAGGGATACCATTTGAATCATACAGTTTGGCATACAGATAGTACACACCATCAACCGGGGCGCCGGTCGGTGTTGCAGAGAATGTCCAGACAAAGGATGTCGTTGTGGAAGCGGCATACTGTGTTGCTGAACACAGAATGGGGCTTGCCTGTCCTGTTGTCGTAGTGTCGCTGTAGTAGAATTGTATGTACGATCCGGTCGGATAGTTATCCGCCATGGTCGTCCATGCTGTTTCTTTACTAAAGGTATAGCTTCCTGTTGGCAGATAGCCGTAGGAATCTATTGCCCATGCAACTTCGACATCAGGATCGTCGCCAGCCATGAACTTGGTTACAAAGTTACGCTCTGAGTCAGCAACATAGATCTCGAAAGCATT
>CAZAGU010000255.1:0-3974 GCA_964484805.1 uncultured bacterium | reverse complement strand
ACAACCCCTGAAATGGTGGATGAGTATTTATCCAAAGGTGGTTTTGAAGCAGTTTGCATCACACATAATGAAACCTCTACTGGTGTGATGAATCCCATCAAAGAGATCGGCGCCCTGGTAAAAGAAAAATATCCTGACGTACTGGTACTGGTGGATGCAGTCAGCTCAATGGCCGGTACTGATATCAAGGTAGATGAATGGGGATTAGACGTTGTTTTGGCAGGCACTCAAAAAGCGTTTGCCCTACCCCCCGGATTATGCGTTGTCACTGTCAGTGAAAAAGCTTATCAGCGTTCATTATCGGTAGGGAATCGAGGTTTCTATTTCAACTTCGAACAGCTCGAAAAGAAAGCGGTCAAAAATCAGACACCAGCCACTCCAGCGATCAGCATAATTAATGCTCTGAACGTTCAAATGGATCGCATATATAAAGAAGGTGTAGAGACCCGCTTCCAACGCCACCTGGATATGGCAGAACACGTACGGTCCTGGACTCGGAAGAATTTTGCCCTTTACAGCGATGAAAATTACCTGTCCCCCACTGTGACCAATGTTCATAACACGCGGGAAATTGATGTAGTGAATCTCAACGCAGAGCTGGCCAAACGAGGTGCTATGTTATCTAATGGCTACGGTGACTTGAAAGGAAAATGCTTCAGGATCGCCCACATGGGTGATCTGCAAATTGCTGATGTGCAGTGGCTAACAGATCAGATCGATGACATCTTAGGCCTTTAAGTAATCTTCAGTCGCTTCCTAAATAGAGGCGCCTGATCACTTATTCTGTGAGGAAATATGAAAGTATTAATATGTGATGCAACAGATCCAAAAGCACTAAAACTGATTGAAGAAGCGGGTATCGAAGTAGTGAACCAGCCGGACATTACACCAGAAGAGCTGCTTGAAGTTATCCCAGAATATCCTTGCATGGTAGTCAGAAGCAGGACCAAAGTTACCAAAGAAGTCTTGGACGCTGGCACTTCTCTCAAATCTGTTGTCAGGGCCGGGGTTGGACTGGACAATATTGACGTTGCCTATGCGAAAGAAAAGGGCATTAAAGTGCTCAATACGCCATCTGCATCCACTCAATCTGTGGCCGAACTGACAGTCGCCTATCTAATGGCGCTCGCCCGCAATATACCCCTGATGACAGCCTCTATGAAAGCTGGAAAATGGGAGAAGAAATCTTTCCTGGGCTCTGAGGTTTCAGGCAAAACCCTGGGATTGATCGGCTCTGGGCGCATCGGATCTGCTGTTGCTGACCGGGCAATTGCTCTCGGTATGACCGTAATAGCGTTTGACCCCTATGTCAACGAACTGCCCAACATCACCTTGATGGAACTGGACGACCTCCTCGCAAAAGCAGATTACATCAGTTTGCATGTCCCCCACACCGATGAGACCCACAACATCCTGGACGAAGCTGCATTTGACAAGGTAAAACCCGGTGTTAGGATCATCAATTGCGGCAGAGGTGGCACTATCGATGAGGATGCTCTTTACCAGGCCATCCAAGACGGAAAGGTTGCCGGCGCCGCGCTGGACGTCTTTGCGGAAGAACCACTTGCCGATTCCAAACTCTTTTCACTCGACCAGGTGATCGGATCACCTCATATAGGCGCTGGCACTATAGAAGGCAAAGCCAGGGTCGGTGAAGTTGCTGCTCAAAAAGTTATCGAAACTCTTAAAGGATAAGCCCTTATGGCAATCATCAAACCGTTTCGCGCAATTCGCTATAACCAGGACAAGATCGGCCATATCAATGATGTTATCAGCCAACCTTATGACCGGGTTCGATACGGGCTGCAAGATGAGTACTATGCCCTCAGCGGATATAACGTCACTCGCATTATCAAGGGTAAGGAATTCGACACAGATTCTGAGACTGACAACGTCTACACAAGGGCCAATGATTTCCTTAATCAGTGGTTGAAGGACGGCATATTAAAGCGGGAAGACCAACCCGCATATTATGTCTATCATCAAACCTTTCCCCTCCCATCCGGAAAGTCCATTACCCGCAAAGCTTTCATCTGCGCCTTTGAGTTATCCGGCTTTGATGAAGGAATTGTCCTTCCTCACGAAAAAACCCATGCTGGACCAAAGATCGACCGGCTTAACCTCACCCGGGCAACTGAAACTTATTTTGGCAACATTTTTATGTTGTACCCAGACCAAGAAAATAAGATCGATGCCATCTTTGACCAGGCGATCCAATGCTCAGCCAATATCGAGGCCAAAGAATTGCATGAAAAGGATGTGCTCCATCAAATTTGGGTTGTAACTGATCCTGAGGTAATCTCACAGGTTAATGCCGAAATGGCAGACAAAACCAATCTGATCATCGCTGATGGCCACCACCGATACGAGACCGCACTCAATTATCAGGAAGAGATGAAGGCCAAATATCCCGATGCAGCTCCAAATGCCGGATTCAATTATCGTATGACTGCCATGGTGAGTATGAGTAATCCCGGATTGACTATCCTTCCCACTCACAGGCTGATATTCGATTTCAAGGATCAGACCTTTGATGAGATCATGACCAGGTCCGACGATTTATTTAACATAGAAAAGTTTGACAGCCGCGAAGATTTAGAAAGCAAGATGGAAGGTGCCAGAGATCAAGTTGGAGTAATTGGATTCGTATGCTCCCAAGGATATTACCTCTTAACACTGGATTCCCCAGAGGCTATGACCGAGCTTGAACCAGACCGGGCCCAGGCCTGGCGAGACCTTGATGTAAGCATTCTACATAAACTTCTTCTAGGCAAGATCATGCAAATTGACCCAAAGAAGATTGATAACTTGGAAAACATCAAGTACCTCAGAGAGCCAGATCTCGGCTATGATGAGGTCAAGGAAAAAGACACTTCCTTCTTATTCATCCTTAACTCGACCCGCATTGACCAGATCACCGCTTGCACCGATAATGGCGAAAAGATGCCCCCAAAATCGACTGATTTTTACCCCAAGATAGTCACTGGTTTTGCTATGCTGCCAGTCCAGAAGGACGAGACACTTTAAGGGATGCACTCCTTTAAACAAAACAGGGATCAGATCCTCACGTAGGATCTGATCCCTTATCTTTAAGAATGACTCCGTTCCTTACTCTTCCACAAAATTCAACAAGATCAAATTCTTCTGACAATCATCATAGGTAGTCAGATAAACCTTGTCTGATAAAGGATCGCCATTTAGGTTAAACACCTGGATCCAAACTTCGGATTCGGTATCTGCTAAAGAATCTCCTAATGTCAATTCAAATCCCCCAGGTCCGTAGGCCAGATCAGTATCAGGTTCTGCCAGTGGCATGGCCATTTCTTCAATGACCGGGGTTCCATTGATCTCACCCCCAGCCCTGATCACTATATTCTTCTGAACCTGTCCCTCATGATTGAAAATTTGACCGGCAACTCCAAGCCAAGCACATCCCAGATCGTCATGAGTGAAGTTTTTAAGGTAAAAAGGATTCATTAACTGCAAAGAATAGGGAACTGCAGTTGGCGTGAAGGTGGCTGCTGGCTTTTCTGTTGCAGTCGCGGTTGGAGTAAAGGATGGCGTAGCTGTGATCACAGAGATCGCAGTAGAGGTCATTTTCGGTTTTGATGTGGCTGTTGGATCCTTTGGGATCTCCGTTATGGCTGCTGCCGGGGTTACAGTAATGTTCCTAACCTCCCCCTCACTGGTTGCAGCCACTAACTCAGGATCTAAAGTTACCAGGGTAGTCCAGACAGAAACAGTAGAATCAAGGGGCGGCAAAGTAGGTATTGCCCCACAAGAAGTCAGCACCAGCGTGGTAAAACCTATCAGAATGATCAAAGTTCTTTTTCTCATCAAACTCTCTCTTTTTGGATCCATAATTGATCCAATTAGGTAAACTTCCTTATATAAGTGCAAGTTCCTTGCCATTTCTTGATGTCCAACCCCGCTCATTTCCTCCCAAGGATTGACTAGTTTCACTCATCAATGCT
>CAZAGU010000254.1:0-4009 GCA_964484805.1 uncultured bacterium | reverse complement strand
AGAATACCCCGGAACGGCGCGAGTACATTATGCAGAATTTGCTCTGAGAGAAAAGATCCTTGTTCGCTTGGTTAAACTGGGAAAGACAACGTTGCAGTTAGGCTATGATGTTGGGATTATTGAGATTTTCATATGACTGATGACAAAACCAAAGAGGAGAAGACCGACTCTTCTTCTCCAGAAGCTGAAAAGAAGAGCCAGAATGAAGCGGCGGATGCCGCCGAAGTCGTTGATGATTTGGCCGTGTTGGCGCGCGACAGTGAGGAGAATGGTCTGCGGGAGTTGATGGCGGTCAACTACATCGAATACGCGTCGTACGTTATCAAGGATCGAGCGATCCCTGATGTTTACGACGGTTTGAAACCGGTACAGCGCCGCATTCTGCATTCTTTGCGTTGCCTGGACGACGGGCGTTTCCACAAGGTGGCCAATGTCATTGGCTATACCATGCAGTTTCACCCACATGGGGACGCTTCAATTGGCAGTGCTCTAGTGGTGCTAGCCAACAAGGAATACTTCATTGAAAAGCAGGGGAATTTTGGCAATATTTTGACCGGAGATCAGGCTTCGGCAGCTCGTTACATCGAATGCCGTTTGACAGCACTTGCCCTTGAGGTGCTTTTCAATAGCGAAATTACCGAATTTGCCGATTCCTATGACGGACGCAATCGCGAACCAGTTTCACTTCCCGCAAAAATTCCTTCTCTGTTGTTACTGGGGGCCGATGGCATTGCCGTGGGCATGGCAACCCATATCTTGCCCCACAACTTCAACGAACTGCTTGACGCTCAGATCGCCATTCTTGAAGAACGGTCGTTCCAGGTTTTTCCGGATTTTCTTTCCGGTGGCATCATGGATGTGGACGAGTATGCAGATGGTGCGGGGAAAATCAAGCTGAGAGCCAAGATCGATGTGGTCGATGACAAAGTCCTGGTGATCCGGGAAATACCGGCGACGACTACCACCGAATCTTTGATGAACTCCATTGAAGATGCGGCTCGTAAAGGTAAGATCAAGATTGCCAGTATTAACGACTATACTGGCGAAAGCGTTGAAATTGAAATAAAGCTGCCGCGGGGAATTCATGCCAAGGAAGCGGTCAAGGCGCTTTACGCCTACACCAGTTGCGAACTTGGCATTACGTCAAATCTCCTGGTGATTCACGATAATCGGCCCGAGGTGATGACCGTTACCCAAATATTGCATTTGACGACCAGGAAGCTTTGCGATGATCTGAAGCGTGAATTGGAAATCGCACTGCTCAAACTGCAGGAACGCTTTCACGAAAAAACTCTCGTGCAGATTTTTATTGAAAATCGTATCTACAAGCGGATCGAAGAATGCGAAACTTACGAACAGGTCATTCAGGAAGTGCGCACCGGTCTTGAAGAATTTCGTAGCATGTTGCGCCGGGATATTACCGATGAAGACATTGAAAAACTCCTGCAGATTCAGATAAAGCGGATCTCACGCTTTGATATGAACAAGAACCGCGAGGAACTGGACAATATTCTTCGGGGGATGAAGGAAACCCAGAATTATCTCGACCATCTTACGGATTTTGCAATCTCTTACATTAGAAAGCTACTGGAGAAGTACGGCAAATTATACCCGCGTCGCACTCGGATTGCCGACCTTGAAGAAATCGATGTTCGCAAGGTGGCCCTGAAGAATATCCGAGTTGGATACGATCGGGTAGGGCACTTCGTCGGCACCGAAGTCAAGAACAGCAACAAAACCGAAGAATTGCTGGTCTGCACCGAATATGACCGTTTGGTGTTGCTCAGGAATAACGGCACCTTCAAAGTGATCCCCATTACCGACAAAATGTATGTGGGACCTGTAAAATACGTGTTTAAGGCGAACAAGCAGCAGGTCTACTCCATGATATACCGGGAGAAGAAGAGCAATAAGTATTACGCCAAGTGCTTTCGCTTTGACAAGTATATCATGGATCGTGAATACACGACCATTCCCAAGGGCTGCATCATTGAGAATGTCTACACAAACTACGGGGTTGTGGTTCGCTGTAACTTCAAGCCCAACAAGCGGCTCAAAGAGGCCTATGTCGATGTCGACTTCGATGCCATTCCCATTCGTGCGACTGCTGCTAGAGGATTTAAAGTGGCGCAATTCCGGATAGAGGGGTTTGTCCAGCAAAAACGTGGCACGGTTAATGGACCCGATGATTTGCCTGCGGAAGAAGCGAAGCAAAATGACTCGGGGCTGATCGATGATGGTGGCAAACATGCTGCGGAGCCTGTCGAGCCCGAAGTTGTTGAAAATAGCGCTACGGAACCTGACGGTGAGTGTGCTGCCAAGATGCCGGAAGTAATCGCAAATGATGATAGTGCGTCAGGTGGCGCTGTGGAGCGAAAGAAACGCTTGTCGAAGGCGAAGCCAGTAGACGCAGCCGTAGTGGCCTGCGAACCGGCTGCAAAAGAAGCGTGCGCTTCTGACAAGCAGCCGAAGAGCCGGAAAGGCAGGAAGGCAGATCCGGGGCCAATGCCGAAGCCAGCGAAAGCCAGTGGCAATGATGCTGTCCAGGAGTCCGTATCCTCGAAGGTAAAAAAAGAGTTAGCCAAACCGGACAAGACTGATACAGCAGAAAAATCTGCCAAGGTGGATGCGGAGCACATTGTTGCCAAGAAGCAGAGCAAAAAAATTGTTGTATCAGTAAAAAAACCTGAGAATGATGCGGCTAAGGCTGCGTGCGAGGGCGTTGATTCGTTGATTTCGAACAAACCCAAGGCTGAAAAGTCGGTTTCAGATAAGCCCAAGGCGGTGAAGCCTCAGTCGCATGACACCATTTCAGAAGAGAACTCCAGTCAACATCCCGGACGTAAGCTGATTGACGAGGAAACCCCCTTTTTCCTGGAATAATTCATCCAGAGTAAACATATCCTCGCCGCAATGAACAACAGGATACTGCCAGAAGTCTGAAGTAAACCCGAAAGGTCAGCCATGTCGAAAACACTTAAGGCCTACGAGGATGTTGCGTTCCTGAAACGTGACGAGTGCAGGCCGCTCCGGCTTCAACTGGAATGGCTCAGGCCAGAAATTATTATGTCCCAGCATGGAATTGCCTCCACCATTGTTTTGTTTGGCAGTGCTCGAATACCGTCTCCAGAAAAAGCAAAAAAACAGCTAGAGCAGGCGGAAGAGGCGATCAGTCGCGCTCCAAATGCGCCGCAACTCCTGCTTGGAGTCAAGGCCGCGAAAGAGATGGTTAGACAGAGCCGCTATTACGCCGTGGCACGCGAATTTGCAGCTTTGGTTAGCAGTCGTTGCCAAAAGGGGGAATATGTGGTCATGACTGGTGGCGGTGGCGGCATTATGGAGGCTGGCAATCGCGGCGGCAATGACGTTGGGGCTAAATCGGTGGGACTGAATGTCAGCCTGCCATTCGAGCAGGTTTCTAATCCCTATATAACCGAAGAATTGAATTTCAACTTCCATTATTTCAGTATCAGGAAAATGCATTTCTTGCTTCGGGCAAAGGCTTTGTGTGCATTTCCAGGCGGTTTTGGCACGTTGGACGAGTTGTTTGAGACTCTTACCTTGATTCAAACCCGGAAAATAAAGCCCATCCCTGTAATCTTGTTTGGAAAGGACTTCTGGGAAGAACTTATAAATTGGGATATGCTTGTTGAGCGGGGCTTGATCTGTCCTGAGGATCTCGGGATTTTTCATTACTGTGAGACGCCTGAAGCGGCATGGGAGTTCATTTGCGATTTCTGGAATGTTGACGCCAATGGTGAAGCGAAAGGGGGTTGACATCTCCGCGTCTCTTTGCTTCGCGTCACCCTTAGCCTGACCGTTAACGTCCCCGCGAACACATGGCCCAGAGCTTGCAGAATTGAGCTTGCGGAGCCCGCAACTTAAATTCAGAATTCTTGATTTCTGGGAAGTTAAAACGAACCCTTGGACGTGGGGTTTGAAAGATTTATCTTTCCCTGCTGCGAAGCAGCTTTGGAGTGCGGCATGAAATGCCGCTTTTGAACCGCGC
>CAZAGU010000253.1:0-4027 GCA_964484805.1 uncultured bacterium | reverse complement strand
TGGCCTGATCCTCGGCATAATCCAGGTACATGGTCACAATGCGGTTGAGCCCCTCTATTTCAGCGGCGTTCAGATAGTTTTTGGCAATAGTGACATCCCCTTTGCGAATCTTGACCCCTTTCCAGGAAGTCAACCCCATGTTGGGTTTGGAAGCGTCGGCCCTTCTGGCGATCAGTTCTGCGGCAGTCTTACCGGAAATGGCAAAATGCAGCTTGTTTTGTACGATTCGGAAAAATTCCAGTGTCTCTTCTGCCCTTGGATCATAGTTCACCGCCAGTTTGTAAATATCACGAATTTTTTGGTAAAAACGCTTTTCACTGGACCGGATGTCCCGAATCCGCTCTAGTAATTCGTCAAAGTAGTCGGACCCGATGTTGCGCACCGCCTTGAGCCGCTCATCGTCCATGGTGAAACCCTTGACAAGGTATTCATTTAGGCGCTCTGTGGCCCAGCGGCGAAACTGGGTGCCCCGACTTGATTTAACGCGGTAGCCGGCAGCGATAATAGCGGGAAGACTATAAAACTTTCGGGTACGTGAGACCGAACGGGCCCCTTCCTTTTGAACTTGTAAGTATTCCTTACAGGTTGCCGGTTCTTCCAACTCCCTTTCAATATAAATGGCTTTCAAGTGCAGTGTGATATTTTGCGGGGTTGTTTGATACAACTCGGCCATTGCTGCCTGTGTCATCCAAACTGTTTCATCATGAAGGCGCACATCGATACGCGTTTCACCATCTTCGGTCTGGTAAAGCAGAAATTCAGTTTTGAATGGCAGGTTTTTGTTGGCAGTGACGGCTTTTTTTCTACTCATTTTCGGATTGCCTCCTCGATGAGTTGTTCCACGCGTGTTTTGGCTTGGTCGAGCAAGGATTTAGCTTCACATTTTTTATCGATCGACTGCCTAACCACATTTGTAATTTGTTGATGGAATGTGTCTGAAACGTATGGAATCAGGAGGTTTGAGATATTACGGTTAGTAATATGCCCAACGGTTGTCGCTACAGTCATATCACGAAGTAACTGAGCTTGCCCAATGCGACTGTTTATTATAAATGTCGAGTATTCAGGTGAAATCTTAGCATCCGGCCGCCAAGTTAAGTGTGCTATGCGTTGATTCACATAGCATTTATCTTCAAGGATGCTCGCATAGAAGTATTTAATTCCATCCATTCCCACCACAACATCGCCTCTATTGGCTTTCAGAAAACCGATCTGTTGAGCATACTTAGGAATGATACTTGTTAATTCATCAATATCAATATAACTTGGTCGAATATTTCGGATGCGAACTACTGGTTCACCAGAATTGTTTGAGAGAAACTTTTTACTATTCCAAGGGAAACCGTTGCCTACCGAGCAACTGCTACCTAGCTTCACATGATCAAATGCCGAGATTCTTTCAACGATTGATGCCGCAATGGGATCAAAATATTCAGAATCCAATCGCCGCGATGATTCAATCTCGCTGAACCGCGTCGTATAGCCCACCGGTTTCTTGAACTTCAACTGGTCCAGGCCAAGCTCGGATTCGAGGAGTTGTTGGGCTTGGGTGTAAAAAGCTTTGCTATTGCTGTTACAGCTGATAGCGTTCTTGACTAATGCTTCAATTATCGTTTGCTGGTTATCTGTGATTTTCGGAATTTGAATTCGAGTAAGGTCTTTAAGAATGAGACCCATTTGAACTGCCCCACGAGTATTTCGTTTAATTTGAAGCTGTCCATACTTGCTCAGAAGAAATGCTCCTAAAACGAAAGGGGAGTATTCACCTTTGGACCGCAGAATAGCAATTTTGCAACTACCCGTCGCAGGTCCAATAGTCTCTGTGACAATGGATAAACTGCCAATTGTGCCAACAATAGAAAGAAGGACATCGTCTGTTTGAAAATAAGATCTATGCATCATTGGAGATTCATATATCTTTTCCGGAATTCTGATGGGTTTAGCGTTATCGAGGAAGAAATCGTTAACATCATGGCCTCGAAAATATGGGATTTCGCCATTATCGGAAAAATGCTTTGAAACTGAAAGGTGATTGCCGTCTGATACAAAGAAACTATGCGGCAAGGAATCTGTTTCCATCTTGGAAAGAACTTCATGGTTTGATACGTAAACTGGTAGGAAATATTCTCCATCAATCCTTTCGAATTGAGTGACGGAAGATAGGTCCGTAAGACTCCATACTGCCATCACTCCGCCCTCCAGAAATCAAAACCCTGCTCCTGGGCAAAGCGCACGAAGGCCTCGGCGACGCAAAGCTTTTCATCGGAAATGCCGTCGGCATCCACCAGATCCTCGGCGGCGAGGTCATAGTTCACCAAGTCCTGCCTGATCTTTGGCTGACCGCTCTCGTCCTCCACCAAGCTGCCGTCTTCATCTATCATATATTCATAATCGCCGGAGGTGTTTTTGCCGCCCCGCTCGCTGACCGCCATAAAAATGGGGTAGTCGAGGCGTTTGGCCACCTCGGCGGCGATCCAACGTTCTTTCAGTGTCCCTATCAGATCAGGATCCGTCAGGATAAGCTCCAGCTTTCCCCGGTTGCTGAGAAGTTTGAGGCTGTATTCAGCTAGTGGGATCTCCTTCTCCAGTTGTTTGATCTCGGTCTTGAGAATTTTCTTTTGGATTTTCTGTTTATCCTTCATGGTCTTGAGCGCAATCTTATGGCTGTCCTTGATTTCCTTCAGACGTGCCTTTAAAGCACTTGGAGTGTCTTCCCAATGCTTTTTGACTACTTGAATTTCCTGTGCATGTTGTTCCTTCAACGCCTCCAGGTCGCTATCCACGTCTATGAGCTTGGTTTTTATGCGGATCAACGCCACCCGTAATGCTGTTAGGCTTTCTTTGGTGGCCTCCTGCTTGTCCAGTAGCGTGTAATCGGGATGATCTTCAGCAACTTCATCATAATCTTGATCTTCATGATCCTGGGCATCACTTGAATCCGTCTCCCCAATGGTCTCCAGTTCACTGAAACTCTCTTGAATCAGATCGGCAAAGACCTCCGGGATTGCTTCGTCCGGCACATCATCTTCATTTTTATATCCTTCCAGAAGCAACCGAATTTCAGCCCCATAATCCGGACAAGCCGTAGCGACTTGCTGTTTTACTGTCTGGATGTTCTGAAGTTCTTGCGCCGTGTATTTCTGGAACAACATGACGGATGTCTTGGTCCCTGTATGAGGCTTGAAGGTATTAGGGTGCAGACCCACCACCGCGAGGAGACGGGCTTTTCTGAGAATCCACTCCCGAATGAAGGCCAGGGATGAATTGTTGAGCTTTCCCTGGGGGAGGACAATGGCTGCCCGTCCGCCGGGTTTGAGCATCTTCAGAACGCGCTCGATGAAAAGAACGTCCCTCTCCTCCTTGGGCGCCTTGTCTCTGGCCCGTTTGAGAGCCGGTTTGGCAAGATCATAGTGCACAAGCATCTTGCGGTCCTTCATCTCTCCGGCAAAGGGGGGATTTGTAAGGATTACATCTAAATGCAATTCGTCAAAATATTCCCAAGCGTGGTCATCATCTTTTAAGGTCTCACTCTCAGGGATCTTTTTCGCGACGAGTTTGGCCTGCCGCATTCCATACATGAGGGCTTGCCCCGAAGCCGTTTCATACCAGGTCTTGGGATCGAGACTACTAACATCCGGTCCGAAAATGTTGGTATGCCCGTCACCAGCAATGAGCATAAGGGCGCGAGATGTCTTTGCGGCCCGGGTCTCGAAATCTATTCCCCAAAGATATTTTGAAGCATATTTAAACTTGCGCAGTTCTCGCGCATCATGATCGTGTACTGGATAACACCAGTCCATGGCATGAAGCAGGAAGCCCCCGGACCCGCAAGCCGGGTCCATAACATATTCATTCTGCTTGGGATTGAGCATCCTGACGCACATTTCTACGACATGGCGGGGTGTAAAGAATTGACCCTTCTTCTTTTTCGCTTCCGTTGGTAAGAGATACTCGAAAGCGTCATCCATGACACGCAGATTCGAACCCATGAGCCGTACACCCTCGATGGGACCAACGCAAACTTGAA
>CAZAGU010000252.1:0-4031 GCA_964484805.1 uncultured bacterium | reverse complement strand
ATGGGTCACCTTTTGTTAGTTCTTGTTTAAAGTCACTTGTTTGAACTCTGCCAAAAACCAAGACAGCAGCACCAATTATCTTCCCAAGTTCGGTGGCAGTGGATTCATCAACAATACCGGACATGTTTATTTGGTGTTCTTTCATAATCGACTGGAGGTGATTTCTGTCGAGTACTTCAAAATGTCCGGAATTAAAAAGCGCTGTCGTTAAAGCATCTGCGATATCTTTTGAGTTTTTACCCTCTATATCACCGATTGCCAATTTATTGTAGTCCTTTAGGTTAACTTCAGCTGGACGTTTAACAGTGATCAATATTGAAGTCGTAGCGCAACCAATTAGAATTACAACTAGAAGTAGCGCAAGAAGCTTCACAAAATGATTTGATCGGGGGATCATAGATTTCTCCTGATTTTTTTGAACTGCCAAATTACAATAATCAAAGAAGGATTTTTAGCAATTTTGGCATTACAGTTGTGCGCAAATCTTCCTTTGCATTGTCAAATGCTTTGGAACCTGCACTTTTAAATGTTTTCTCGGCTCCCTTAATGTTGTCAATAGTTGACTTGAAGATAGTTTGTTTTGAATTATTATCGAAGATGGAATAAGTAATACTCAAAAATGCTGTGGAAAAGTATTGATTTGATTTACCTCTCCTTGTTGACGCGTCTAGTTTCAATTTGAAATCAGCCATATCAGGATCTACCACAACATTGATATTATTTTCATTAAGCAATAATCCGATTTCTTGATTTAGTATCTTTGGGTATATTTCCTTGCCCAAGTTGATTTCCCTGGATTCTACGTACAAACTTATTTTGGATGCGGATAAAGATGCATTTACTTTTGGAACTATGAAACTCTGCAGAAAGGTGTTTAGTATCTTGGATGTTGTATCATAATTTGCGACCGCGCTGAGTTCTCGAATATTTAGAGATGCTGTCAACGAATGACTCTTTAAGTTGGATGTAATCTTTTTAATCCGGCATTCAGTAAATCCGTCTTTGTTTGTAATTCCTCTTGAATTATAATCCCCTGCGCCATCTGTGAGGAGAAATTTTAATGGTAGATTGGAAACGGGAACTTGTTTATTTTTATGTAGTTTAGATATAACGCTAACCGGAACTGCTAAATTGATATTTTTATTTATTATAATGTTTTTATTAAACTCAAGTATTGTTATGTCAATTGTATTTAGCAAAGAATTCAGAGAGTTGAAAATTTCCGCAGGGAGATATGTAACCTGATTATCTACAGAATATGAAAGATCTTCATTAAGATACATATAGATCGAATGGAATGATCTTAAGTAATAGTCAATAGCCCCATAGACATTGGAGTTATTAACAGATTCATTTCCTTTATTAAAATACATGATTGCGGTTATTTTGGAATTGATAAATTCCTGTTTCTTTTTCGATTGGTATAAGGACTTGGAAAGTCTGTAGAAAACCCAATAATCCGATTTGTTTTGCCAAGTATCCACTAATTCATAATCTGAAATGTCCATTCTAGTAGATGTTAACATCTCATGTCTTATATCTTCTTCCAGCAATCCGGAATTTTGCGTAATAATACTTGTCATTTGGATATCAATGCTGATTGAAATTTCAGATACAAGTTCACCTAGTGCATTATCTCTGGCTAAATTAAAATGCGATTGAGAATAATTATCAATTTGAGCATACCCCACCCCAATATAATAATCGGGATCAATGGGACGCTCAGTAATCCAAGATGGCTTCGTCTCTGCTGAGTGACATAATGATAAAAGAGAAAGTATTATGTTCATTATTAAGACGTAGTGCCACATAATGGTTGCCTTAGTTTCATTGCGAAATCACTTTGAAGTTTATTTAAGAAAATAAAACTTAAAAGTCAAGTGATATGTATAGCAAAACTGTGGAGGAGTTGAAATTTACTAAATACCTCGACATGACCGACGGCTTTTTCACAGGGGAGGAGAATGCTTAGACATGGCATAATGTGCACTAGTTTCCTCTTCAACATCATCCAGCCAAAACTCAGGCTCGCAACGGTTGGCTTTGCCGTGCGATAAATGTATTTTTCGCCTATGACTGAACCTACCATAGAAGAAATCCGCGAATTCCTTGAGGGTGCAAGAATTATCGTCGTTGACGATGAAGCTGCCATCCGCGAGGTCTTTCGCCTTGCCCTCAGCAAAAGAGGCATAAACGTTCAGGTTTGCGCCAATGGTCAGGAAGCCGTCGATGCCTTCAACGAAAATCACATCGATCTGGTGATTACCGACCTGCGCATGCCCGTGATGGACGGAATGAAACTGCTGAAATGGGTGCTCGGACAACATCCGCTCGTCCCCGTGATAATGCTGACCGCCTACGCCACCATCGAAGGCGCTGTCGAAGCCATGCGGATCGGCGCATTCGATTTTATCGCCAAGCCGGTCACCGACCTCAAACAGCTCGACACGCAGATCTACCGCGCGCTCCAGCACCGCCAGATGCAGGTGGATAACCAATGGCTGAAGGACATCAAGGAGCGGAGCAAGTTTGACAAAATGGTTGGGCCAAGCGCACCCATGCAACGGATTTTCGAGATCATCACCACCGTCGCTCCGACCGATGCCACAGTCCTCGTCGAAGGCGCAAGCGGCACCGGCAAGGAGCTTGTGGCGCGCGCGATTCACTTCAACAGCCCGCGAGCATCAAGGGCCTTCGTGAAAGTCAACTGTGCAGCATTGCCGGAAGGTTTGATCGAGAGCGAACTGTTTGGGCATGAGAAGGGCGCATTTACCGGCGCTTTCCGCACGACACGCGGGAAATTTGAGGCGGCGCATGGGGGAACGTTATTGCTGGATGAAATCGGCGAGATGCCATTGGGGCTTCAGGCGAAACTGTTGCGCGTGCTTCAGGAGCATGAATTCCAGCGCATCGGTTCAAACGATACCATCAAGGTTGATTTCAGGCTCATCGCAACGACGAACATTCAGCTTAAAAAGGCAGTGGATGCGGGAAAATTCCGCGAAGATTTATACTATCGCCTGCAGGTGATACCGGTCGAGCTTCCCGTGCTTTCGCAACGCAAGGATGATATTTCCGTGCTGGCGTATTTTTTCCTGCGCCAGTTTGCCACCAGGCATTCGCGCAGTATAGACAGAATATCCCCTGAAGCCATGCGTTATTTAATACAAGCGCCCTGGCCAGGCAATGTGCGCGAGCTTGAAAATGCGATTGAGCGCGCGGTGATTATGTGCGCGGACGACGCTCTGGAGATTCGTCATTTCTTCATCACAAACCCATTGCCCGACAATGTGAAAGCCGCGCTGAGCGAACCGGTGGTATCATTCAGCCAACCCACTGAGGCAATTTCTCTGGCGGAACTTGAGAAAAAACACATCCTTTCGACATTGAAGATTCAATCCGGGCATCGCGCGCAGACGGCGAAAATTCTGGGTATCTCCATCCGAACCCTGCGAAATAAGCTCAATGAATATAAAAGTGAAGGGGAAGACGTTTAAGCATCTTCCCCCTCTTGCCGAAAACTTCTGTTAGATATTCGCTTGTAAAATCAGATAGAAAAACGTTCCCATATCCGATTCACTGCCCTGCCAGTCTTCTGTTGGCAAGAACACATAAACGCCGAGTTGAGCGCTGAGCCCCTTGCGCATGTTCCAATCCACCGTAACATCAAATTCCTGACCTAGTACACTTTTCATTGATTCATCTGCAGGCGAGATAAAATCCTCACCGACCGCAAAGTGGTGAAAATCGAGCTTGCAGATCAGATCAGCCGTCGGCTTTTCGCTGGCGCGAATGATGTAATCGCGCATCCCGTGCGACTTTCTTCGAATCATTTTCAGCGAGAACTCTGCAAGTGTCAGAAGTTTTCGACATATTTATATCTTCAGGAATCTCACAGGGAGTAAATAGTTAATTTATTACACTTCACATACTTAGGTGATGGAAAAGAGGTGTTACTTTAAGCTCATGTTTTCGTTTACAACGGATCTTTATAGGTAAAATAGCCTAAAGTACAAATACATAAACATATA
>CAZAGU010000251.1:0-4049 GCA_964484805.1 uncultured bacterium | reverse complement strand
GCCTGGGTAATTGAAGTGTCCGCACGTGTCTGGGATATTCACCGTAACCCTGTTGCAAACAACATCCCGGTCGTGTTCACAGTTGATCCTGACATTGCCAACATTGATCCTGGCCATACCGGCAACAATGGTCAAGCTGGCGGCTCTATTAAAGGTTTAGCATACTCAAGACTCGTTTACAATAGTGTAAACACTTTCGATGACATCGAAATCTCTGCCGAAGTTCGAATTGAAGGTGGTCAGATTGTTGGAGCACGCCAACATGTCTTGCCACTTCAGGATGGTAATCTTGAGCTGAATATTGATCCAGGTAACTGGATGTTCATTCAAGGTCAGGAAGTAGCAGAAATTAGGTGCTGGGTTGTTTTGACAGATGGTCACCGGATCACTATCAACAATGCTCCAATCCTATTCACTTCAAACCGCTCGAGATTCTCTTGGTATAACTTCAATGCAAGACGCCTTGAAGAGTATTTCCCTTTACCAACTAGGAAATTCACAGGAGTTCAAGACCCGAACAATAACGAGCTTTCCGGTCAAGCTACCGTATTCCTCGTTGCTGAGATGGCAGACATCTTCCTTGATCCGTTTACACTTGAAGTAACGGTTCAGATCAATACATCGGTCGAAGGTTATGATGAGGTATCTTCAGATCCCGGATTCATATTCTTTACAAGACCAGCAGTGTAATCGTAAATTGTTGGATTGGGGCGCGTAAGCGCCCCAATCCAACAACGATTTGTCAATAGAAACGCAAAAATATAAGTGGTTTTTGACGCATCTTGGATAATCAAAAACGTTACGCTATCATAAGTTAAAAAAAAGCATTAAGTTGCACAGTTTATTTTGGGTTACATAGATCCTGATGGAAGTAGCAAGCAAAATTTCTCCTTTCGCAAAATTAGGTGAAATCCTAATTGCGGAAAAAGCAATAACAGAAGCACAACTTAAGAAGACCCTTAGTGAGCAGAAATACTCACCTGATCGTCTTGGTTCCCTTCTTGTTAAACTAGGATACGCAGTTGAAGAGCAGATTTACGCTGCTCTTGCGCATCAATCAAGCATTCCCTTCATCGAGAATGAACGTTTACTTGAGAGTGAAGAAGCAGTTATAGGTTTAATTCCTGAAGCATTTGCTCGTGAAAATACCTTGATCGCAACTTCCGTAAAAGACAACGAACTAACTGTAGCTATGGAAGACCCTGAAGATATTATCGCCATCGATAACCTTCAGAAGTTGACCGATAAAAAAGTTGTAAGTGCAATGTCAACCCCATCGGGGATTATGCACGCAATTGAACAGCTTTATGTTCGAGTTCGTAAACGGGGTGAAGTAGATGATGTAATCGGCAACCTTCAAATTTTCACCGAATCCGATGATGATGAAGAAGGTATGGTTGACATGACCAAGGCGGATGTAGGCATCGAAGATGCGCCTGTCGTCAAATTGGTCAACCTGATTATTGCTGAAGCATTGAAAGAAAGAGCGACGGATATTCACATTGAAAACCAAGACAAATTTGTGTCTGTCCGTTACCGTATTGACGGTGTTCTTTTGGAAGTTATGACTCCTCCCGAGTCATCACATCCTGGAATATGCTCTCGCATCAAAATCATTTCAAAACTGAATATCGCTGAAAAGCGACTTCCTCAGGACGGGCGTTTTAGTATCAAAACCCCGGACAAGGAAGTTGATGTTCGTGTTTCAATTCTACCCTGTGTGAACGGTGAAAAGATCGTCATGCGTTTGCTGGATAAATCATCGTTCAGCCGTTCATTGACACAGCTTGGATTTGACCCGGACATGTTCAAGATATTTAAGCGTAGTATCATTCAGCCTTACGGAATGATTATCGTTTCCGGTCCAACTGGTTCCGGTAAATCCACAACGCTGTACGCATCTCTTAACGAGATTAAGTCTCAAGAAGTCAACATCACCACTGTTGAAGACCCGGTTGAGTATCACTCAGACGGTATCAATCAGGTGCAGGTTAAGCCAAAAATCGGTCTGACATTCTCCGCTTCACTTCGTTCAATTCTGCGTCAGGACCCTGATAAATTGCTTATCGGTGAAATTCGAGACGGTGAAACTGCTGATATTGCCATTAAGTTCAGTTTGACCGGTCATATCGTTTTCACAACCTTGCACGCAAATGACGCGCCCGCGACAATTACCCGTCTGATTGATATTGGTGTGCCGCCATTCCTTGTCGGAAGCTCAATCTTGTTGGTGATGGCTCAACGTCTTGTTCGTAAAATATGCCCCAAGTGTAAAGTAGAATATACACCCGACGAGAGCGAATTGAGCGCTTTGAACATGAGTGATGATGAGAAAGAACGTTATGCTGACATCAAATGGTACAGGGGTAAAGGTTGTATTCACTGTCGTAATACTGGCTACTATGATCGTTCCGGCATCTTTGAACTTTTAGAAGTCAAAGGCGAAATCAGAAAAATGATTTTCGAAAATGCCAACCAGGAAGAAATTCGGGAAGCTGCAATTGCAAAAGGTATGATTTCCTTGCGTGAAGCTGCCCTGCGTAAAATTTACAAGGGCGTCACGACGCTCCGTGAAGTATTGCGCGTAACAGTTCAGGAATACGAATAGTCCACGCCACACGGCAAGCTAAGGATAATTTATGGCACAATTTCAATACGTAGTAACTGACGGTAAGGGGATACGGCGAGAAGATCGCATTAAAGCATCAAATCTTGATGCAGCAATGCAGACCCTCGCTAAGAAAGGCTTCAAAGTCGTTTCCCTTCGTGAAGTGCGATCTGCCGCTGGTGACGCAGCGTTGCCTCCTGTGTATGAACAAATACAGACGGCAATGGAACGGATTAAAAACCACGTTCCACTTTCAACGCTTGTGTTTTTTACAAGGCAACTTTCGACAATGTTCTCTGCTGGATTGACGATTGAGAAATCAATCAGCAATCTTATGGTTGAGGAAAAAAATCCACGTTTTAGACGAATCTTAGCAAAAGTTGCTAACGACCTTAAAAAAGGTCAGAGCCTTTCCGATGCGTTTGGGAATTATCCCGGTGTTTTTGATGGGTTGTATGTGGCGCTAGTTCACGCGGGTGAAATTTCCGGTTCTCTCCATGTAATTTTAGAAGAACTCTCCGATTATCTCGAAGTCATGGAAGATACACGTCGAAAAGTGATTTCGGCATTGTCCTATCCTGTATTCGTTCTAATCTTCATGGCATTTATCGTTGCTGGTTTGCTATTGTTTGTTGTGCCGCAGTTTGCAGAAATTTATGCAAAATTCGGAGCAAGATTGCCCGGTCCCACAAGAGCGCTTGTGGCGATCTCGCAAATACTAAGCGAACATTTCATCCCAGTGTTGATGATAACCATTGGTGTCTTGGTTGGTTGCTGGATAGCGTCGTTATCTGAAAAAGGCGGGTTGTTTTTTGACACGATAAAGTTGAAATTTCCTGTTTTCGGAGCGCTTGTCAATAACAATGCAATGAATAAGTTCTCAAAAACTTTTGGTATTCTACTAGGTAGTGGTGTGCCGGTGCTTGAAAGCTTAGCCCATGTGCAGCGAGTTGTTGGAAACAGAGTATTGGTGCAAGCTCTTGAAACTGCGAAAATGTTAATTAAAGATGGTTTCTCTATTTCGGTCGCGCTGAAGAAAACTGATGTGTTTCCGCCTACCCTTATTCAGTTGATAGCCACCGGTGAAGAAACTGGTGAAATGGATAAACTGCTTGATAAATCAGCCTATTTCTATGCAAAACAGGTTGATGCAATGGTTGACAGATTGACAGCGCTAATTGAACCTTTGATGATAGTTTCAATGGGTGCTGTGGTCTGCACGATTATTGTAACGATTTACCTGCCAGTCTTTAAGCTTGGCATGGCAATCCAGCGTGGTCTGTAGGACGCACTACATATCGAAATTAAAAGAGGCACGTTCTGCGTGCCTCTTTTAACTCTTGAAAAGATCACTTGAGGATTAACGCCAAATTTCGTTGAATGTCAGTTAAAGGCTAAAATCAGAGTATTTCGAATTTTTCGAAACGCAGAAGATATTGTT
>CAZAGU010000250.1:0-4063 GCA_964484805.1 uncultured bacterium | reverse complement strand
GGACGACAAAGACTTCGTTCTGGGCGTGATGTCGGCGGCCGGCGCGAATACAGTGGAAGAAAAGATGGCGGCCCTCGTTGTTCTACGCCAGGTCGAAGTGATGATCGCCAAAAAAAGCTGGAGAAAGATGGCCAAGATAGCTGCCGCAAAGAAGCTTAGTAAAGAAGGTGCTGTTGTGACGATCCGACAATTGGCGAAACAACTGGGCGTCAATATCACGAAACGGAAGGCGCTTGCAGTAATCCCAATTATAGGCGCTGTTGTCGGCGGTTCAATGAACGGATGGTATATCAAGGATGTCGGCTGGGCTGCTCGTCGAGCTTTTCAAGAGCGATGGTTGATCGATAACAAAAAGATTGTGGATATTCCTCCCGTACCGAAGCAGAAGGGCGATTGATTTTCTTACTTCATTCCAGTTGATTCCACACGAAAGAACTTGAATATGAAATATTTAGCCAGCATTTCCTTCCATCGTAGAGTGCTAAGTCGAATGATGCATCGACACTGTGTTCCCCATGCATCGGATCTTACGTTCACCTCGGTGTTTGCGCTGATCCCGACGCTTGGGCTCCTCATCGTGCTCTTCAATTCTTTCGACACCCTGCGCGAACTCAATATCGGCCTGGAGGATGCAATTTTACGCTTCCTTCTTCCGCACGTTTATAACGATATCGCTCCGCGACTTATGTCCATGATTAGCCAAGTGGCAATCTTGCATGGCTGGGGAATTGTCTTCGCATTAGGTGGGATGATGTGGTTGTTCCACACAATTGCCGTTTGCTTTGATTACGTTTGGGATGGCAACCGTGAATACTTCTGCCGCGGGATGAATAAACAGGAAAAGATACGATACATCTTAAAACGGATCGAGCGCTATATAGCCTTGTTTCTCGCGCTCTACGTTGGGCTGGCCTTCTCATTTTGGATTACAGGAGAACTGAAGGAATTGGTCCACTACGATGCCTTGGAAAATCATAAGATTCTTTCCCTGCTGGCCTATGAGCTATTAGCCGCAGCAATTGCGTTTGTGGTTTTTTTGCTGCTCTATAAATATATTCCAGGCCAAAAGGAAAAGGAGCACGAACCACGGCGTCAGGGGGAACCGGGGCAGATAGTTTTGTGGCAGTGCGCCGCAGTCGGGGCATTCGTGGCCTCGGTTGCATGGGAAATTCTCAAATTGCTGCTCTATGGATACTTCGTTTTTTCTCCCACATTGCAGACCTTATACGGGCCGTTCGTGGTAATTCCCGCCGCACTGCTCTGGCTGTTTGTAACGTGGCTGGTGATTCTATATGGGCTTACGGTCGCCTCAGTCCGGCAAGCCGACACTGAGGGATCGATTACACTAGTAGAAAATACTAAAAATGATCAGGCTGAACAAAATGGCTCACCCAAGCCACAGTACCAAATTATCCCCACCAATAGAGTGGAAAAGGCGCCGGAATTGGCTGATGGGCTTGGGCGGCGGCCTCTAAACTTCCCCACCCATTTATTGAAAAAGGAGTTGGAACTTGAGCCGGCAATACGTAAACGGATCAATCTTATCTGGGAGAAGATGGAAAACAATGGGTATGATGACGAAGAGGGCAAGATTGATCTGAATCTGATCATGCAGGAAGGGCGAGATATTTTGCGTGAAGTGGCTGTCCATTACCATCCAGAAAAGCCAAGAGTGGAGTTCGATGTATCGGCTGAGGATCTAATTCAAGTATTCCAACGAGCCACAAGCGATCTGCTTGACGTTTTGAAAAGCGCCGACAGATCATGGTGGCCTATTAATCCTTCACAATGGACTATAACCCAAGTCAACATAGCGATGGGTTGGATAAACAAATTATTGGAAACTATTGCTTATGCATCGAGCTACTTTACAGGCACTCCTACTCACATCCCCTCAAGAAGCCACCCGAAAAAAACCAAGAGTATTATTTTAAGCTATATTAGCCGACCGCGAAAGGTTGAGATATTTATCCAGCAATACTACCGCTATGCCATTTCCCTCTATAGTGGCTTCAGACGCTCCAACTTCTTTGAATGGCTTACTCTTAGCGAGGGTATTCGGATTTACCTCCAAGTTTCTGGAGTTGCCGCGAACACAAAAATCGTTATGAAGCAGGTGATGGACAGCTCTCTGGACATTAATGATAAACAAGACCTGATTCGCATTATCACCGACGAAAATCATAATGGTCTTGATGTCTTCCCGGAACAATTCTTTGAAGACCTTGAGGCAGAGGAAAGAAATATTCTGGCAGGAAGGATCGAGGAATATCTCCAGAATTTTACAGGGCTTAAGGAGGAAAAAGCTCTAGGGCAGATCGCCAATTTGGAAAAGCGCCTGGATATTAACCTGAGGGTCGACAAGAGCAAATCAGGACACCCGTGGGAGGGGCGAGTACGGAAGGCGTTCGAGTATCTCTTATTGCTGGCCCGATACGATGTGGAAGGCTTTCAAACACCAACAAGAGAAGAAGCAGTTGAAAGCATTAAGCAAAGCCCATTTGGCCAATTCTACCTGAGTGGAGAGAAGGCTAAACGGTCCAAGAAAATACTGGACAGCCTACAGGGAGACTCTGTACACATCGATCTATTGAAAACGAGTCTATTGCCGCCGGATGACATAGATGACCACAAGGAAAAGGTACTACTGGTTGAGTCGGCAATACAGCTATTGGATAGAGACAATCCTCCATGGCCTTCGGAGATCGACTCATTCCTTGATGTCCTTTGTGGGAAGTATTTCCCCAATTCAAGGGAGACAAGGGAAAAGAACTGGAAAATCCATATGAAAGCCAGCCTGGAACGATTGAAGAAATTACCTGGCGTGACATGCAACGATATCGATGATCACCATTGTGCGCGGCCAATACTTCAACTGATCCAGGGAGAAAATCAGCTCGTTGCCGCTTTCGAAGGGAAAACGAGTGACAAAGAAAAATGCTGGGTGGCAATCTTTCGAGACCGGATTTTCTGGGGAAAACCCATGGAATGCCTTGTCGCAAAGAAGATAGAGCCAGGAAGTTGCGCTATACTCCAGCCGAAGAAGCTTTTTTGGTGGCAGCAGAACAAAGTGGAAAGTGATGATCTGGTCATCAGGGTAGAAGACCCCAAGGAGGAAATTGTCATTCTCGGAGATTTCCGCAAGTCTGGCTGGGATAAGCGATTTGAGCCTGTGCTAAACAAGGTTGGGACATCGGGTGAAAAACTTGGGGTTATCAAGGGATGATCCCATGTGTTCAATTTTCCGCGATTACATTGGAAGAAATTTACGGCAACTTCATTTTCGGCTGCTACCCGATTGCGCCGCCGGGAAAAGGCTCACGTTAAAGTTGCGGCGCCATATTCCCTCATGGCGTCTGCCGACACTCCAGGGAAAACACCTTTCATGTATTTTAGAAATCGCGCATAAGGGCAAGAGAAGCCAATGCATAAAATCGCTCACATATCCGACCTGCACATCGTGGACAATACCGCCACGCTGAAATCGGTCTTCTGGGACTTCATCCTGCTCGCGGGTCCGGCAACGGCGCTGACGCCGTTTCTAAAGCCCTATTTGGATGATCCGGTGAAGCGTGAGGAGCTTTGGAAGAAGTTAGTTTACCACTCGGACCGGGAAGATATCGATCCCCGTAAGGTGGCAGCAATAACCGCCCTGAGTCTGCCTCTTGCTGTGTTTCTGCTCCGTAGCCTCATTAGGCTCAAGCGAATCCTGTACCTTCGTAAGGATTCAGAGGCGGCGAGGATGATCCTTCTGGATGACCTGAAGTCACAGGGAATCGACCATGTGGCGCTCACCGGCGACCTGACCAACACCGCAGGTAAAACGGAATATGAGAATGCTGGTCGTTTCGTCAAAAGCCTTCGTTCCTTCTGCGGCGTCACTGTCATTCCCGGAAATCACGACATCAATGTGCAGCGCTTGGCCGCGATGGGATCGACAGGAAAGCTTGACAGGTATCTGGATCACTTTGGAGATCGCCGGCGCAAATATGCGTTTCCCTTCATGCGGCGCGTCGGAGACCTTTGTCTGATCGGCCTGGACAGCACCACATTCAATCCGATG
>CAZAGU010000249.1:0-4131 GCA_964484805.1 uncultured bacterium | reverse complement strand
CGTGTACACCGGATTGGAAGAACTTCCCTCGGAAGGTTTCCTGAACGAAATCGCCTGCCTTGGAATTGGATTTCAGCAGGGTGTCGAGTTCCTCTTCAGAAACCGTCACGGAATTGTTCTCGATAATCGCTCTGGCGATGTGGTAACAGTAGCGCATTCGGTCGTTGGCAATTACGCGCAACCCCTTTGCTTTGTAAGTGTACCCAACCACCGCGCTGCCAGAAAACGCATCGAGCGCACTAGTCACTCCATCAGGAGTATGCACCCAAATCCAATCCACCAGCTTCTGCTTGGAGCCGATGTAATTGGTGATATACGGTGGCAGATCCTGGGCGGTTTCGATGTTGTCCTTCGTCTCACGCGCCTGTGCGAGTTCCGCTTCGGCTTCCAGGAGAAAGGATATGCGTTCGAGTTCGGTGTTCATCGCCTCGTCTGATTTAGTCTTTGCATTAACCATGAGACTATGTTAATGGACTGAAGGCGGGTTATCCAGAACTGAAGAGATTGACGAGATTTCGCGAAAAAAAGCTTAAATTTACAGGTTTTCTAAATGGATTCATTAATACCATCCTTCATCGAAAAGCAATTTGATAGTAATCAATTCGAGGGTGATTTTCAGGCAGCAACCATGTTCATAGACATTTCGGGATTCACAGCTATGACCGAGGCACTGATGACCAATGGCAAAGCAGGTGCCGAAATATTGACAGATGTCATCAATCGTGTGTTCGCACCAGCAATTGATGCAATATATGAACATAACGGATTTATCTCATCATTCGGAGGAGATGCGTTCACAGCAATCTTTCCTAAAGAAAAAGTATCCATTCAAGATGTTCTTTCAGCAGCAATCAAGGTTCAGGAACTATTCCAGACCGAAGGATCACAAGAGACGAAATTCGGTTCATTTGAATTGTCTGTCAAAGTCGGACTATCAGCCGGTACAGTGAAATGGGGCATTATTCAACAGAAACAGCAGAATGCCTACTATTTCATGGGTTCTGCGATTGACAGGAGCGCAGATAGTGAACACCAGGCTCAAAGTGGAGAAATTGTGCTTGATGAATTCTTACACTCTGAAATTGTCGAGCTTGAACAGGTAACAATTCAAGAAAGCAACTTCGGATATTATTTGTTAGAATCCGCACCATCTTCCCCTCCCAGAAACTTGCCAGAACCGATTGCCCTTGTCCATCAAGAAAGATTCATTCCTGACGAAGTGCTCAATCTGACAGGCAAGGGTGAGTTCCGCTCAATCGTCTCCTGTTTCATTTCGTTTGAGAGTAATTCGCTAAAAGACGGAATATCCAAAGTTATTGCCTTAACCCATCAATTTGGGGGATATTTCAACAAGATTGACTTCGGTGATAAGGGTGGAGTAATGTTGATCTTGTTCGGGGCTCCATCAGGCTCGGAAAATATCCACATTCGCGCATTAGATTTTGCTTTAGCAGTTAGGGAAATTCCAGAGTTTAAGGTCAGGATTGGTTTGACTTTCGGAGTAGCATTCACAGGATTCGTTGGGAGTGCACAACGTTCCGAATACACGGCATTAGGGTCAATTGTAAATTTGTCGGCACGGTTTATGATGAGTGCAGAATGGGATGAAATCTATCTGGATCATAATATTTATACCGAGGTCAAAGAACAATATGAGATCAAGACCTTACCTCCCCGTCAATTCAAAGGAATCGCTGAAAAAATCCCTATTTTCAAATTAATACAATCTCAAAAACATGCATCTGTTTCCATGTTTCACGGTCAGATGGTGGGACGCGAGAAGGAGTTAAAGCAACTATCTCAAATGTTGACACCGGTCAGAGAAGGCAAATTCGCTGGAATCATCCATGTTTATGGGAATGCCGGGATCGGGAAGTCACGCTTGATTTTCGAATTGACTCAACAGGAAGGCATTCAAACTCTGACAATGCAGACTGACAGTATTCTTAAGGGCAGCTTAAATCCGTTTTCATACTTCTTCAAGCATTATTTTGAGCAGAGCAAGGCTCAGTTGCTCAATGACCGCAAGGATATTTTTAAGGCTAAATATAAAAAGTTCGTTAGTAAAGTTGAAACCGGATTGATTGATGATGTACAGAAGGAAATAATCTTGAAGAACCTTTACCGCATAGAATCCATTATCGGTGCGATCATTGGGTTGGAGTGGGAAGGCTCAATCTACAGCATGATTGAAGCTAAGGATCGTCCGGTCGTGACTAAGTTTGCAATCAAGGATTTTATAACCACACTCAGTTTGCTTGAACCCGTGATCCTGCATATTGAGGACATTCAGTGGTTGGATGATGAATCTCAGACGGTATTTGAGGTACTGACCCGCCAGATTGAAGAATATCCAGTGGTTATCCTGGCATGCAGTCGATTTACCGATGATGGCTCAAAGCCCGTGCTGAATGCTGATGACGATGTTCTTTGCCTGGAGATGATACTTGGTGAATTGTCTGGTAATACAACTAAATCGTTAATAGTAGATCGTCTGGGATATCAGTCTGATGATGAATTGACTGGATACATTCAATCGCGTACTGAGGGTAATCCGTTCTATACTGAACAGTTTTGTCTCTATTTGAAAGAGAATGATTTTATTGAACTTGAAGATGACTGCTATCATCTGACGAAGGGAAAATATCCGAGTGATGTTCCAGACAATATCAACCTGATTCTGATTGCAAGAATTGATAGGTTGTCGGTAACATTGAAAGAGATTGTTCAAATCGCATCGGTATTAGGTCGTGAGTTTGAGGTTCAGCTTCTCAGAGAATTGATTACAATGCTGACCGCGACATCATCCAAGACGGAAAGTTTACTGCACCATAGAGATATTCAACCGTTGATAACTACCGGATGTAATGAAAGAATTTGGCGGAATCTGACTGAACTTAAATACATTTTCAGTCATGCTTTATTGCGTGATGCAGTGTATGAAATGCAGCTCAAGGCGCGTTTGCGGGAATTGCACAAGCTGGCTGGCGATACGATTGTGAAGTTTTTTTCGGATGATAAAGATAAGTATGCTGAGATTGCTTATCATTATGAATTGGCTGAGGACTGGGAAAATGCACGAGTGTATTATACAAAGGCAGGGAAGTATTTCAAGGAATCACTCAAGTATGAAAACGCTGCAGTTGCCTTAGAAAATGCCTTGTTAATATGTGAAAACACTAAATATCCCGATCATCCCGAAATGGTAGACAGTATGGACCAACTGGCATCAATTTACCAATTGCAAGGTCTCTATGACAGCACCGAACCGTTGTACCGCAGGGCATTGGAAATCAGAGAAAGAATCCTTGGGAAGGATCATCCGGATACTACCGAAGGCCTGAATAATCTGGCAGGATTGCTGCAAGACAAAGGTGATTATGTCAGCTCTGAACCGTTGTACCGCAGGGCATTGGAAATCAGAGAAAGAGTCCTGGGTAAGGATCACCCGAATACTGCCGCAAGCCTGAATAATCTGGCACTATTACTGGTAGCCAAAGGTGATTATGACAGCACCGAACCGCTGTGCCGCAGGGCATTAGAAATCTTCGAAAAAGCCTTGGGGAAGGATCATCCGAATACTGCCGCAAGCCTGAATATTCTGGCAGAATTGCTGTACAGAAATGGTGATTATGACAGTGCCGAACCATTGTTCCGCAGGACATTGGAAATCAGAGAAAGAGTCCTGGTTAAGGATCATCCGGACACTGCCACAAGCCTGAATAATCTGGCACTATTACTGGTAGCCAAAGGTGATTATGACAGCACCGAACCGTTGATGAGCAGGGCATTGGAAATCAATGAAAGAGTCTTGGGGAAGTACCACTTCAGAACTGCTTACTCCCTGAATAACCTAGCAACATTGCTGTACAAAAATGGTGATTATGACAGTGCCGAACCACAGTGCCGCAGGGTATTGGAAATCTTCGAAAAAGCCTTTGGGAAGGATCATCCAGACACTGCCACAAGCCTCAATAATCTGGCAGAATTGCTGAAAGCCAAAGGCGATTATGACAACGCCGAACCATTGTGCCGCAGGGCATTGGAAATCAGAGAAAGAGTCCTGGGGAAGAATCATCCAGCTACTGCCCAAAGCCTGAATAATCTGGCAGAATTGCTGCAAGCCAAAGG
>CAZAGU010000248.1:0-4157 GCA_964484805.1 uncultured bacterium | reverse complement strand
CAATATACGAAATTAATATGCATTTGTCAACTAATAAGTGCACTGGTTAATAAAAGGTAAAAGTATTGGATTCAGCAATGGCATTAGTACCTTCGAGTTTAGGTAGTTCAGCAGCTTCAATATCTGAGTTAATGTCTGACAAAGCAAATGTATACTTCATCTTTGAATTATTGCTGTTATTGTCCAATTTCACTTCTTCGCTTAATTAAATTTTGAAAATAATCATTTATCAGGTCATCTTTGATAAATGATTGATGATTTCTATATGCTATATCCCAAGGAGAATCGGGTTTGTGTGTTAGTTTCGAAAGTTCAATGCCTGTGTAGTGTCCGTATGCTTTCCAGACTTGATCTAAAAGGGCACATTGGTCGCTAGAAAAATCAGTATGGTCGTTTTTTCCGTTATGCCCAATAAAATTAGCGCCATGTTTTTTAAACTTATAGTAAACGCTTTTGACGACTGGTCCGTAAGGCCATACCTCAATCCGTTCATTGATCAAACCTGTGCAGAATATTGCCAGAGACCAACCGTGAGCATAATAAACTAATTTCTGTACTTGCAGAGGTGTCAAACGACCATTAGCCCTGTACAAAAAGTAATTTGCCACTTTTATTGGATCTATTTTCTTACACATAATGATGTTCCTCACGTATCTTCCCCTTCGAACCAAAACTTTGATCCGAAGGGGAAGAATTACTCTGATTTAGCTTACTTGAAAAGCTCGATTAACTGATCGGCTACACTCTGGCCAATGCGAGCCTGAGCTTCACTGGTCGATGCGCCGATATGCGGGGTTGCACTAACTTTGGGATGATTCAACACACGCTCATCTGGATTGGGTTCACCGATGTAAACATCAACACCAGCACCGGCAAGTTTGCCGGAGTCGAGTGCGTCTAACATCGCGGATTCGTCAACAACGCCACCGCGTGCGCAGTTGATGAGATAGGAAGCATCTTTCATCAGGGCAAATTCTGGAGCACCCATCACGAAGCCCTCTTTCTGAGCGGGCATGTGAAGGGAGAGGTAATCGGCCTGAGCCAACACGTCTTCTTTGCTCATCATGGTAACGTCGAGATCAACGGACTCGACGAAAGGATCAAAAGCGACGACTTTCATGCCTAACGCCAAGGCTTTGCTCGCCAATGACTGACCGATGCGGCCAATGCCTAGGATACCGAGGGTCTTGCCAGCGAGTTCCACGCCTTTGTAAGCCTTCTTGTTCCATTCGCCTTTGCGCAGGGTTAAATTTGCCTGCACGATAAACCGCGACAGAGCGAACATGTGAGCAATTGCCAGCTCGGCAACTGATGGTGAGCTAGCGGCTGGTGTGTTCAGAACTTTCACGCCTTTGGAACGGGCATAATCAAAATCGATATTGTCGATGCCAACACCACCACGGACGATGGCTTTCAAACGCGGGAGCGCGCCATCAATGTCAACTACGCGGACTTTGGTGGCGCTACGGATGACAATAGCATCATATTCGCCGAGCTTGGTGGGAAGCTCAGCCTGTGGGACTTTGGTTTCGCAAACTTCGTGACCGGCATCACGCATCATTTGCATGCCTTCAGCGGACATGCCATCGTTGACTAATATTTTCATAACGACCTCCTACAAGGTTCAGATTATCAGTGAGTGAAAAACAGATTAAGCGTTGTTCGCCATGAATTTTTTCATGAATGCGACAACGTCTTCAATGGCTTGGAATGGCACGGCGTTGTACATCGAAACGCGGATACCGCCGACACTGCGATGACCCTTAAGACCGATGAAGCCGGCTTTGAGTCCTTCAGCGACGAATTTGGCTTCGATTTCTTCGTTGGGAAGGCGCATACAGACGTTCATGATGCTCCTGGCTTCTTTTTCGACTGTGCCGCGATAGAAATCAGCGTTATCGTCCATGAATCCATAAAGCAAGTCTGCTTTGGCGCGGTTGATTTTTTCCATGCCGGCAGCTCCGCCTTGTTCTTCGACCCATTTCAGCACTTCGCCGATGACGTAGATGCCGAATGTGTTTGGCGTGTTGTAGAGTGAATTCTTGTCAACATGCGTTTTGTATGTCAGCATGGCGGGCAGATCGGTGCGGGCTTTCTGGTAGAAATCGTCGCGCAGGATGACGAAGGTTACACCGGCAGGTCCTAAGTTCTTCTGGGCGCCGCCGTAGATCATGGCGAATTTGGTTGCATCAATTTCATGCGCAAAAATGTCGCTGGACATATCCACAACCAGTGGAACGTCGCCGACTTCGGGGAATTTGAAGAACTCGGTGCCTTTGATGGTGTTGTTGCTGGTGACATGAACGTATTCAGCGTCCTTTGTCAGCTTCAGTTCGTTCTGAGTAGGGATGTGCTTGAATTCAGAATCTTTGCCTTCGAAGGCTACATTGACGTTGCCGAACAATTTGGCTTCCTTGATCGCTTTGGTTGACCAGGTGCCGGTGTTGATGTAGTCTGCGGTTTTGCCAGCGGGGAGGAATCCCATGGGGAGCATGGCAAACTGAAGGCTGGCGCCACCCTGCAGGAGCAGGACGTGGTAATTATCGCCGAGACCGAGCAGGCTTTTGAAACGGGCGATGGTTGCGTTGTGCAGTCCGTCGAATTCTTTGGAGCGATGGGACATTTCCATCAGCGCCATGCCGCCTTTCATAAAGTTGAACCACGGTTCGTGGACGCGTTCGAGGACTTCCAACGGAAGAGCCGCGGGGCCGGCGTTGAAATTCCAGATGCGATCGTACTTCATTGTATCTCCTTCTGATATTAAACAAAAAAAACTTACAGTCGGTTTTTAGTTACCTCGAATAATATCGGATTTTATTCACCGTTTTTCAAGGGGTAAAGCGGGAATTTTTCAAATCTTTTTCTGTATTTGGTAAAACTGTTGAGATTGAGGAAGGGGAGGGGGGATTTCGTTTCAACAAGTTTATTATCATTTGGATTTGGAATGTTGAATGGGAATGATATATTCAAAGAAAATACGGATTTTATTTTATTTCGGAGTGAATAATGAAAAACGTAGAAACGATTCCGCAAGACCCGGTCGAACGTCTGAATGAAGTGATTGACCTCTCCTGGAAAATCTTTAAGTCACAATTCCTTAATAAACGACACGAGATTAATAAGGAAGCTCCATTTCAGCACCATTTTGCCCAGATAATTTCCAGTATTGGACAATTATTTTGCACAAAACGTGATGAGGTGTTTTTTGTTGATTTGGAAACAAAATTTCATGTTGAGGGTTTAAATGCCAACAGTTACATCGACATAACCTGTGAATTTGGACCATCAGGAAATGAAAAACTAAGAAAAAAAGCAGCTATAGAGTTGAAATTTAAAACCGCGCGACAGAGTGCTCAAGATTCTGGACGAATTGATGCTTTCAAAGATATTCAATCTCTGGAGGTGTATTGTCAACACGGGTATAATTTCGGTAGATTTTTCATGATAACGGACAGTCATCCGTATGTAGGGAAATCAACAATTGGGGTTGGAACACAATTTACAACGTATCATGGCGCTAAAACAGTTGCTGGCGCAAAATTTAACTATACATGCAAGGGGAAAGAGGACATTAATGTTCATTTGAAAAATCCGTATGAATTCTCTTGGGAGAAGGAAAATAGTGATGAAAAAAATCCGTGGTACTTTTTAGATTTGGGTGTTAATGCGCCTGAAAATACCTGAGGGTTTAAGGTGTCATTTCCGCCTTCCAAGCTGTCCGAGAATAGGAAATCACTCTTGGTCACGTCGCTCCGGCGAAAGCCGGAGCCCAGAATAAAGGTTTCATGTATTTATTATTGATGTACATACAAACTCTCAATATGGATTCCAGCCTTCGCTGGAATGACAGCGGCGGGGCAGTTTTACCGACTTTCGCCAGTACGACGTGACTGGGAGCGGTTGGCGAGCTCCATGATTGATGGCGTTTATACTCGTTCCCACGCTCCAGCGTGGGAATGCTGGGCGAAACATGTCTGGCTTGACCCACAGCGGACAACGTCCGCTGTCATACCTGCGAAGGCAGGTATCCATCGCATTTAAATTGTTTTCTCCCCAATCCGTTCAATCTGTTAAATCTGTTGTGAATACTAAATTTAAAGAATAACTGATGTTTCGCAATTAAAAAGCAGTTAAAAAACATCACGTAATAGCATGGA
>CAZAGU010000247.1:0-4253 GCA_964484805.1 uncultured bacterium | reverse complement strand
AGAGAGAAAGACGGGCGAACCCGTCTTTCTCTTTGATAAAATGCAATTGATGCCAGCGCTACTGAATAATAAATTCAGGTGGCACCATCAACAGCGGCGCGCCTTGCGCATCCATCAGCATCCTGATGTACTGAACATCGGGGCTACTTTCGAAGCGTTCAATGTGACCGGTGTGCACGCCCAGCGTAACGCCAGCGAGTGCGCGTGGGTTGAACAAGCCCCTGTCGGGACCTTCGGTGATCTCGACGTAACGGCTGGTTAAGCCTGCTTCTTCACGAGCGATGTTAATCGCATCCTCAAGCCCGCCGATTTCGTCAATCAGTCCAATTTCCAAACCAGCGGTGCCAGTCCAGACGCGACCCTGTGCAACTTCATGCACTGCCTCTTTGGTCATGCCTCTGCCATCGGCAACCTTGGCTACAAAATCATCGTACCAGTTTAAAATATTGGCTTGCATTCTGGCGCGTTCATCGTCTGTCAAGGGGCGGTCAGGGATGGTTCCGAGGAAGGGAATGGCGATTCCGCGTCCGAGGTCAGCGTGTTCGTTCGATTTGGTGTAATCGAAATCCAGACCGATCTTGTCGCCCAAACCATCGTTGTACAACCAGCCACCGATAACGCCGATTGAACCGGTTATCGTCCACGGAGACGCAAGAATTCTGTCGCCATACATAGAGATCCAGTAACCACCCGAACCAGCTACAAAGCCCTGTGTTACGATCACTGGCTTCTCTTCGGCGGTTTTCTTCAGCTCTTCAGCCACGATGTCCGACGGCAGAATATCGCCACCGGGAGAATCCGCGCGGAAGACTATCGCTTTGACGTGCTTGTCGTTGCGAGCGGCTTCGATCACGCCGCCGAGCTTGCGGGCGTTCAAGCCGTAGTCCATCGCGCATGGGCCTAAGCCGTAAATGACAGCGATGCGGTCAGGTTCGCCCCACTCGAAGTATTTCGGGATCAGAGCACGATAGGCGTTTATGTCCATCTGCATCTTGCCCTTGCCATCTTCGACGGATTTGATCAGCTCTTCCATGTCATTGCCGCGGCCAAAGGTATCAACCAAGCCGTAGTGCATCAGCGAATCGGTGTCCATCATCGAGACATTATTGACGATGTGGTCGAAGTCCGCGTGGGAAAGGTTCGGACGGCTAGCGCATATATCCTCGCGCATGATTTCGTAGAAGCCATCAATCAATGCCTTGCGCTGTTCGCGGTCGGCATCGGACATGCTGGTGCGGGAGATGGATTCCATCGCCGATTTGTATTTGAAGAATCTCCATTCGTCAACGCCGATCCCAACCTTATCAAGCATATTCTTGTAGTAGGTCGAGCCCATCGCGAAGCCCATCAGCGACACTGTGGTCACGGGGTCAACCATGATACGGTCGGCAACCGAAGCGAGGTAGTACTGTTGCATTCCACCGCGTTCGAGGAAGACGACGATTTTCTTGCCTTCTTTTTGAAGCTGAACCATTTTCTCGCGCACTTCCCAGATCAACTCCCAGGAACCGTACATCCGCTCGTCAATGGTGATTGCCAAGCCAGCGACTTTCGGGTCTTTGCGAACTTCTTCGAGAAGATCGAGCAGTTCCATCAGCGTATAACCGCCACGGTCAAAGAATTTGTAGCGTTGATACTTGATGGTGTTGCTGAAATCCATCTTCAGATAGGTTTTATCCTTCATGGATTTGTCGGCAAGCCAGTTGCGAGTCGGTTGACCAAGGCTGACGCTGTAAGAATTATAGACAGTCTCGCCCTTTTTGTCAAAATGAGGCGAGAAAGCCGCTCTGATTCCGGCAACCGAGAAGGATATACCCGCCTGATATGCGCCCTCATAGAAGGCTTTGCCATAAAGCGAGACACCAGAGATAGGCTCAACCGAAGCGCCCGCCGCCCAGCGAACGTCTTTGAACTGGTCGGTGCTCATCATGCTGGCATCGCCGAAAAGGGTCAGCACAGATGTGCCGAAAGGTCGGATGCCAATGTCTGCCACGCCGCGGTAGTCGTCTTGGTTCATCGCCCAATGCCCGGCAACGCCAACCGATGCATAGCGACAGGGTCGATTCAGCGAACCGATAGACAGAACGTCATCGCGAGGATATTCTTCGACTAAATCGCCTTTCGACCATGAATAGCCGATGCCGAATCGGTTGGCGCGATCGCCGAATCCGAGACCAAGATGATAGTCATTGAATTTGTATTCCTGAGTCAAATCGTTGGGATTATAAAATTTGTGTTCTTGCATCCCAAATCCGAGCCCGCCCAGATCAATCGCCAACGCCCAGCTTTCTTTGGCATCATCTTCCATGGTCATGTCATTCCAGAAGAACTCCATGTCAGCGCCATCGCCAATGCCATAGATTGCGGGGTTGAAAAATCCACCTGAAGCACCACCGCCGGATGATGGCGACATCGCCAGAAATCCAGACTGCTGGTAATAATCCGGCAGGTAGAAGGATTCTGCAGCCTGCGCGGTTGTAGCAACCAACGCTAAAAGCAGAATAAAAATAATAGGATAGCGGTTCATAACCACTCCAAAATTTGTGAAACTTACTTAGCTTGAAATCAAGCCTTACTATTGAACTCTTTTAATTCAAGCACGTTTTGTGAAAATAAACCATAACTACTGCGACCAATCCAGTCTCCAATCGCCAGATAGCCGCCATTTGTGTGAGGAATCCATTCCGAAGAATGCCGATGCCCCATCACGACGTAGTTATACCCCTGGTCTATGCGCCACTTGGCGTATTCTCGATAAGGTTCAGCACCGAATTTGTCGTCATGTGAAAGATGTTCGCGGGATAGTTTTGACACTCGCCCCGCAAGCCAAATCCCGAAGTCGGGATGTATTAAGCGAAAAATCGCTTCCGTCGGTTTCCAGCGCACCAGCGACCGTAGCATTCGATAGCCTCGGTCATTCTGCGCTACGCCGTCGCCGTGAATTATATGAAATGTCTTGTCGTCAATCTGCACATTGACGGACTCGCGGGAAACATGGACTCCAACCTCATTTTCCAGATGTTTCCAGACATGCCCGTCGTGATTGCCACCGAGATAATAAATTTCTATCCCACTGCGAGTCAGCTCATGCAACGCTGCTAAGACTTTGAAAGATCGCGCTGGAATGGCATGTTTCCATTCAAACCAAAAATCGAACAGATCGCCCACCAGAAAAAGGCTCTTACCCTTGGAAGCTTCCTCGTATAGAAATCGCAACACTAGCGGAATCCATTCTTCCAAGTCAGGCCTCGCCAACAAAGGCAAATGGCAATCCGAAATGAAGTATGCTGGTGACTCGAGCCGTGGCAAGTTCTTAAGGTTAAGCAACGATCATCCGCGCCAGTTTAAATGGTGTGTCGAAGCCTGATCTTTCGGCAACACCACCATCTCGGAGATGTTCACGTGCTCGGGACGGGAAGCGACATACACCACTGCGTCGGCGATGTCACCAGCTTCAAGCGGCTTCAGACCTTCATAGACAGTCTTGGCGCGCGCGCTGTCGCCGTGGAAGCGTACTTCCGAGAACTCAGTCTCGACCATTCCCGGGTCAACGGTGGAAACGCGGATCGGCGTTCCTACTAAATCCATCAGCAAACCGAGCGTCAGAGCCCGCACCGCATACTTGGTCGAGCAATACACGACACCGTTGGGATAGGGCATACGTCCGGCAATCGAGCCGATGTTGATGACGTGGCCCTTGCCGCGCTCGATCATGCCGGGCAGGATTTCGCGTGTCATATTCAGCAAGCCTTTGATGTTGGTGTCGATCATGCGATCCCAATCGTCATAATCGGACTCAGCGATTGAAGCCAAGCCACTCGCCAACCCGGCATTGTTGACAAGGATGCTAATGTCGGTCAAATCTTCTGGAATATTGGCGATGAATCCCATCACGTTATCGCGTTCGCGAACATCCAGCGTGCCAACGTGGCAACGGATGCCGTATTTGCTGGTTAGTTCTTCCTGCAATTTATGCAGGCGATCCACTCGCCTTGCCGCAAGGATTAAGTCTGCGCCGGCACTTGCCATCTGAAGGGCGCAAGCTTCGCCGATTCCTGCTGAAGCGCCAGTGATAAGGGCGATGTGCCCTTTAAGATCAAACATGTATATTTATCCACTGTATTTTTTTTGTTTTCGTTTTCTGTGATGGCTAAAGTTTTATTGTTTAACCACCCGAGCCGTAGCCCGGAAGCGACTGCATTCCGGGGTTAAAACCACCCGCCATTGCAAGGAAGCGAAGCGACAAAGCAATC
>CAZAGU010000246.1:0-4312 GCA_964484805.1 uncultured bacterium | reverse complement strand
GAATAATCAGATAGCACCAAGTATTGTTGTTCCAGCGAAAGTTGGAGCTGTAGCCCGGAAGCGACTGCATTCCGGGGCGAAAATTCTACACTGTCATCGCGAGGAAGCAAAGCGACGAAGCAATCTCATAAAAATTCGAGAAGTACCTTTTATATTATAGAGCGCGCTAAACGCACCCAGTGCTGTCATTCCCGCGAAGGCGGGAATCCAGATTGAGAGTTTATAGTTTTTTCCTTAATTCACAACAGATTTAACGGATTGAACAGATTTGGGACAATTCAATTAGGAGAAACCTACCCGGACAAGCCGGACATGCCACCCAACAAACAATATACTGTCATCGCGAGGAAGCAAAGCGACAAAGCAATCTCATAAAAGTTCGAGAAGTACTTTTTGTATTATAGAGCGCACTAAACGCACCCAGTGCTGTCATTCCCGCGAAGGCGGGAATCCAGATTTGATTTTCAGGAATATTCTTCCTATTGTCGCTCAAGCGAAGCCAATCTGTTTCATTTGTCGTGCATTCGCAAAGAAAACACCAGACTAACTGGTTCAACAGTGCAATTTTCTGCTTTAACCCTTGCTGAATTTCAGTATGGGTTTTAACTTTTAAAGTTGTGTTAATTTTAAAGGAAATGGCTTGTACGTTTTTCCAATCGCCTCATCTTCAGAAGGCAACTGTACCTACATCCGAACCCGTCATACTGGTTTGTTGATTGATTGCGGGATCAGCCTTCGTGGTCTGATGGCTTCTATTGGTCCCGATGATATGCGTCGGATTGATGCCATAATTATCACTCATGAACATGGTGATCATGTGAAAGGGTTGGGCGCCATCGGCAGAAAGCTTGCACCCACTCCTGTTTACATCCACCCTAATTCCGCAAGGTGCATTCGTCAAAACCTTAAAAAAGTTAACCTGAACCCACTGTGGCTGACTTCAGAGATTAAGCTGAATGACATCACAATTTCACCCTTTCAAGCCGTGCACGATACTGCTGAGGCTGTCGGTTTTTTCATAGAGGAGACCGCTGGAGTGAAGATGGTGTATTTGACTGATTCTGGTTTCGTCTCGCCCAGCGCTAAGAATTATTTCGAGAAGGCTAGCGCCTTATTCATTGAAAGCAACTACGATGAGATAGGATTGGATGATTTTCCTGAGTACCCGCTATGGCATAAAAACCGCATCCGCAAGACACACTTGTGCAACGATCAGACTTTGGATGTCATAGAAAAACATGGTGTTAATTCATTTGACACGATAATCATGGGGCACTTGAGCCCACGCACTAATCGACCTCATTGGGTGCAGAATGGCTTTGAGAGAAGATTCCCGGATTTTCGCGGTGAATTTGTCATTGCCCCAACAGAAACCCCGATACAGATCAAGTCAGGTTAGTTAAAATAATTATGGCACTGATTTTGTACGCTAGTTTACGTTCGACAGAAAATCCCCTCACCGACTTTAGAAGAACCTTGTATATCGGAGGAACCATGAAACGCGTTTGCACTGTTGTTTTTGCATTATTTCTTTGTGCAACATTGTTTGCCGTCCCGTCTATTTCCCAGCAAATCACTGACACAGCAACATTTTCTCCGAATGATGCGGTGTCAATTACCTTTGGCGCAGCGAGTCTTACTAATGCAGAATTTGCGCTTCAGATACAAGATTTAGCGATAGATCACATTTTTGTCAATGGTGATTTGCGCACTGCAGTAACCATTCCCGGCGCACAAATGTTGAATCCAGCCGGCTATCCTGAACTTCCAAGCATTATGCGCATGATATTAATCCCACCCGAGAGTGGGGCGGAAATTAATATTATCTCGCGACAACAGGAGATTATTTCCGATGCCAAGCCAGTGATCGCATCAGGTTTTAATACCGAGACGCAGGCGGCAATGGTAGATTTTGATGCAAAAGATTTCGCGGCTACGCTATTTTCAGACAAATCCGCTGTCGATGAAGATGGTTTTTATCCAGCCAATCTCATCGAAGCAGAACGTCCGGTGATCTTCCGTGGATACCGTATTCTTCCGATAAAAATCAATCCAGTACGCTGGAATGTAAACACCGGCGAGCTGGAAGTGAACCATTCCGTTGATTTTCAGATCAACTATGACAGTGATGTGAACCGCGAAAATATAGTGAAGAATCCTGATCGCCCTCGTCCATCACGCTATGGCTATCAGATTCTCAGCAGCCTTGTGATTAATCCACCATTGCCAACGAGAGATATGGAGCAAAATGGTGGCTCCATCCTATACGTCACTGCCTCGGCAGGTAATTTTGATGCTATTGTGGACGAGCTTGAGCCACTATTGGAATGGCGTCGGCAGATGGGCTGGACTGTGAGCCTGTTGCGCGTTCAGAATAACACAGACCGTAATGCTGTTTTACGCGCCGTTCAGGAATTTTATGATGAAAACGACCCGCCTCCAGAGCATGTTGTCATCGTCGGTGATGCTGATGGCGCTTATACAATGGCTTGCCATATTCACGCTAATGTTGGCAATCCTTACGAAACAGATCATCCTTATGCCTGTCTTGACGGCGATGATATTCTGGGTGATGTGGGTTTGGGCAGATTAGTCTGTGATAGCCCGTCAATGTTGCGTGCTCAGGTTCAGAAGACTATTCAATATGAATCCGCTCCATTTATGGGTGAAGATGAAGAGGAGCGGAACTGGTATCGTCGTGCGGCAGTGGCTTCAACCGATTGGCGCAACGGAGCTTCGGCGAATAGCCTTGTGATGTGGGCAAAAGACTTGATGCTCAGCAAAGGCTGGGATTCTGTCGATCAGCTTATCTGCTCAGCGGCACAGGGTAACCAACAAATCAACCCCACTCAGTTTATTAACCGAAACTTCAATGCAGGAATATCGATATACATTCATCGAGGTTGGGAGCGATTGAATGGTTATCAGCATCCTCAGGTTAATGATGATCTTCGAAATGGCGAGATGTTGCCGCTGGTGATTCTGGCTACATGCAACACGGGAGATTTCTTCGAGCACGCCTACAATTTCTGGTCATACATCGAACGATTCTTGTGGCATACCAACGGTGGCGCGATTGGCGCAATCGGCACTGGTGGCGCTACTCATACCTACTACAATAACATGATGGTCGCTGGCATAATGAGTAACTTGCTTAACAAAGATATTCATGCGCAGGGTTGGGCGCTCATCAGCGGCAAGCATCAGCTTTATAACTGCTATTACGACCGCGGCGATGTTCTGCATAGCTTCACTCACGAGGAAAACTGGCTGACGCACACCTATATCTATAATCTGATGGGTGACCCGGCAGTGGAAAACTTCACTGACATCCCACAGGCGATGACAGTTTCACATCCAGAAGTCCTACGCTTGGGTGAGAGCTTGTACCGAGTAGTTGTTAATTTTGAAGAGAACGATGAGCCGGTTGTTGGCGCGCTGGTCTGTTTGTATCAGGCTGAAGCGTTTCAAGCCAAGGGTTGGACGGATGAGGATGGCGAAGTCATCTTGACGATGGATCCAAATCATGTTGAAGAAGGTGAAGTATCGCTGGTCGTTTCAGGGCATAATCTGCTGACTTCTGTGGAAACCCTTGAAATCAGCAATGCTGAAGATTTTCTTGGCGCGGTTGAAAATGAGATTGATGACGATAACGACGGTGACAGCGTTGGCGATGGCGACGGCGTTGCCAATCCGGGTGAAATAATCGAGCTTTCCGTGATTGTTTACAATCTTGGTGAGAACGATGTTCAAGGTGAAATCTCAGCCCATCTGGTGCCGATCAGCGATAATGTTGAGGCGACTGAGGCGGATGCGGTCATAGAAGGTGGAATTGTTGCCGGTGAATTTGAATCCGCGCAGTTCCTGGTGACCATTGGCGGCGGGTTTGCCAATGGTGATGTCGCCAAGTTCAGCCTGGTGGCATCAATTGGTGAACAAAGCTGGATAAGCGCCCTTGAATTTCCCGTTGAAGGACCAGAACTGAGTATTGTTGACCTCCAATGGGTGGAAGATCCTCTTGTGCCGGGGCAGATGGCAGGAGTCACATTCACAGTGACAAACTTCGGCGCAAAAGCATCGCCGGAAGTCACCGCGACTTTAACGAGCTATACACATACGATTGGCGTTCTGAATGAGGATGCCAGCTTCGACGCAATGCAGGTCGAGGGTGAAGAAGCAATGGCGGGGACTTTGTTCCTGAATGCGCATCCGTTGCATATTCCCGGCGGGCGAGCCGATGTGGCGTTGGTTGTGGATGCTGAAGGTTTATTCCATCAGGAGATTCCTTTCACGCTGCTTGTTGGTGAAGGCG
>CAZAGU010000245.1:0-4355 GCA_964484805.1 uncultured bacterium | reverse complement strand
AGCGACAGCGCAGGATGTGGCATACGCGCTCAAATAGCGCAGAGGAACTCTCATGAGATTGCTTCGTCGCTTCGCTTCCTCGCAACGACAGACAGGGATGAATGCTGTGGATCTGTCTTCGCTGGAGCGACAGCGCAGGCGCTCCATTAAGTGGGTCAGTTAAAAGCCAGATAGTCAAAACAACTTTTACTTTTTAGGATATCGTGGCTCGAGTAATTACGATTGCAAATCAGAAGGGCGGAGTCGGTAAAACGACAACCGTCGTCAACCTTGGGGCAGCCCTCGCACTAGCTGAGCGGAAAGTATTGCTTGTTGATCTCGATCCGCAGGCGAATTGCTCTTCATCGGTTGGAGTGCGAGTTGCCGACGATCAGCCTTGCCTATACGAAGCAATGATGGGGATTTCATCAGCCAAGGATTTGGTACAGACCACTGAATTTCCCGGGCTGTTCCTGCTCTCATCTCATATTAAGCTGGTCGGAGCCGAAATAGAGCTGATTGAAATGCTGGAGCGCGAATTTGTGCTGAAGAAAATTTTGGATGCCTTGCGCTCTGATTTTGACTACATACTCATTGATTGTCCGCCATCATTAGGGTTGTTGACTATTAACGGCTTAACAGCGGCGGATGGTGTGCTGATACCGATACAGGCGGAGTACTTTGCGCTGGAAGGTTTGACGCAACTGCTGAAGACAATACAGACTGTCCAGAAACGCCTGAACAAGGCGCTGGTGATTGACGGAATACTGCTGACGATGTTCGATCCGCGGTTGAACCTTGCCAAGCAGATTCGTCAGGAACTTCAGCAATACTTCCCGTCGCATTTTTTCAAAACGATGGTCAATCGAAATGTGCGGCTGGCTGAAGCGCCAAGTTTTTCCAAGCCTGTCATGCACTTTGCGTTGAACTCGCAGGGCGCTAAGGATTATCTGTCGTTAGCAGAGGAGTTGATCTCAAGATCGGAAAGTACCCCGGAATCATAAAAATAGGCGGAGCATTTCATGGATGAGAAAAGCAAGATTGAGCAACTTGAGAAGACAATTGAGGCGATGAGTGAGCGTCTTGAAAAGATAGGTGAGAATATTGCAGATCGTGTTGAAGATTTTGAGGAAAACCTAAACGAAAATATAAATAAATCCTCCGAATCGGATGAGAGCAAATCTGGCATTGAAAAAAAATTACGCAGAAGTCGTCGCAATCGAGGTGACACCTTTTTCTGGGGAGTTATTCTGATAGCGATTGGTACGTTCTGGATTGCAAGGAATCTTGGCTGGTTTGTTTGGCGGATTGAGTTCTGGCCCTCTGCTCTGATTATCCTAGGATTGTACATTCTCATTCGTAATCCACGGCTTTAAATTTAGCATGTTGACTTTTGCTAATGAAAATTATTGAGGATTTAAAATACCGTTTTGAGGAAATCAAGGATTATTTCCAGCTTTTAAGCGGAACGAATCTTCTCCGTGTAGCCATCCTTTTGGTTTTGGCGTTAGTGTTGGGTGCCACCGGCATAATGCTTGTCGAGGGCGGAACGGGGACATTTGATGACTTCTTTGCGTCTGTCTGGTGGGTGCTGGTGACGATTACGACCGTGGGCTATGGGGATATGTTCCCCACGTCTCCAATGGGGCGAGTCGTCGGCTCGATCATCATTTTGACAGGTGTAATTTTAGTTTCTACCTTCACTGCAACGGTGTCGTCAATTTTTGTGGCGGCGAAAATAAAGGAAGGAAAAGGCTTGCAACAGGTACGGTACAAAGATCACCTCGTGGTTTGTGGGTCGGGGAGAATAGCCCGACAGATATTTGACACGCTTCAGACAATTCGCGATCGGGAAAAAATTAAGGTGGTTTTCGTTGCCGATGTGCCGAGTTCTGAGGCTGAGGAGCAGGTATCGAGATTCCAGAGCTTGAAGCTGAAGTATGTCAGAGGTGACTGGACAAAAGAGGACGTGCTGAAGCGTGCGGGCGTAAACGAGGCTCGCATTGTCATCATTCTTCCCGATGTTAGCCTTGATGACACTGCCAAGATGGACGAAAAGACGATCATGGCAACTCTGACGGCAAAATCCATGAATCCGAAAGTCCGATTATTGGCACACATCATGCGCCGGGAAAATCAGGCATTCATGCGCCGTGCCAATGCCGATGAGGTTTTGGTATCGGACGAATACACGGGATTTTTGCTCGCAACAAATACAATGGCGACGGGATTGCCCGATATCATCCGCGAGATGTTATCCACTGAAGGCTCAAATCAACTGAAAAGCGTTTCCATTCCCGCTGAATTTGCTGGTAAAACTTTTGGTGAAGTATCGCAGTATTTCTTTACGCAGGGATCAATATTAATCGGATTGACTCGCGAAGAAAACCCGCTGGAAATCGAAGATATTCTCGCTGCGGACACCTCGTCACTCGATGAATTTATCCGGCGGAAATTCCTAGAGGCTGGCTTAGGTAGTGAGGAACTGGTGCGAACTAGGGCGCGACTAAACCCGCCACATGATATGATTGTGGGTGATCGCGACTGCGGAGTAATCATCGAAAGTAAGGGAGGTTCCGGTGTTTAATCAGGTTGACCCGGAACAACTCAAGCGAATCAGTTTGTTTGATGGCGCATCCCACAATCAAATAGAGGCTGTCGCTAAAGTGATGCGGGTGAAACACTTCAAAGCGAACGATGTCATTATTCGCGAAGGCGAGCTTGGGTGCGAGCTTTATCTGCTGTTGAGTGGGAGCATTGCCATCAGCAAGAAACTGACCATGCTTGGGGGCGAAAGCGACACGATTGACAAAAGCCTCGTTCAGCTTAAGGACACAGACCATGTTTTTTTCGGGGAAATGGCATTGCTGGGTTCTGAAGAACGCTCTGCCACTGTCCGGGCGTTGACTGAAGTGAAGTTGGGGATGTTGACTCGCGCTCAAGTGAAACGCTTATCTGAAAAAGACCCAGAACTTGGGTACAGGATTTTCTACAACATTGGCATCACACTTGCCGATAATCTTCGCCGCTCAAATCGTGATATACTTAAGTTAGCAACAGCGTTGTGTTTAGCGCTCGATGGAGGATAAGATTTGACATTTAGTCAACTTTGGACAGCATTCGTGGCAAACGCCAAGCTCGGTTGGAATCAGGAGGGAAACTGGGCTCCACCCCTGGTTTATGTGATCTTTGCGCTGATTGCGCCGATTTCGGGCGTGATGATGCTAGTGTTTATGTATCTGGTTGTGAAAGGTGATGCAACTCAGCCAGATTTCCTCGCCTTTCTTTTGGCTGGTTCTGCCATGTTTTTATTCATTCGATTAGTATTAACTGGCGCTGGATTTGCCGTGGTGGAAGACCGCGAACACTACAAAATGCTTCGCTATGTCTATATTACCCCAACGCCATTTGCAGTGCTGATTGCTGGGCGCATTGGAATCAAGCTGTTGATTGCAATGGTCGGGATGGTGGCGACTATTTTAGCGGGTCATTTTTTCCTGAATGTGCCTCTCAGAACGGATGGAGTTCTCTGGGCTCAATTTATCGGCAGTTTATTTCTGGGATTAATCGGACTCGGCGGGATGGGCATTATGCTTGCGAGCATGATGTTACTGGTGGATCGCATGGGATGGATTTGGGCTGAAGGAGTGGCGGGTTTGCTTTTTCTGACTTCCGGCGCGATTATCCCGCTGTCGTTTTTACCCGCGCCGATGGCGTTCATCAGCCAATTCCTGCCAATGACATACTGGGCGGACATCTGGCGGCTGTCGCTGTATGGTGATTTTTCCACGCTTGCCCAACCGGAAATGGCAGTTAGCGTAATGTGGAGCAGGATGGCGATATTGACGGTGGCGTGGTGTGCTATGTCGTATCTTGGCTACAAGAAAGCCGATGCGATGGCGCGAAGATCTGGCAAGGTCGAACAAGAGACATTTTATTAGAAACTATGGGAATTCACCCGAAATTGCGGAACGAAAAGTCGTTTTAGTAAGTCTTAATAGAAAGAGATGATTGATGGCGCTGAGGTTAGGGGGATTTATAGGCGCATAGCACGCGAAGGTATGCTTGGGTGTGGGTGGCATGTCCGGCTTGCCAGGGCATGTTTATCATAATTGTTTCCAAACAGCGGACAAAGTCCGCTGTCATACCTGCGAAGGCTGGGAACCATCGCACCGCCGCTGTCATTCACGCGAAGGCGGGAATCCAGATTGCGAGTTTTGGTTTTGCGACACCATGGGGGCAATGCTTTATCAACGAACAGGTTGAATAATCCACAGCGGACAAAGTCCGCTGTCATACCTGCGAAGGCTGGGAACCATCGCACCGCCGCTGTCATTCACGCGAAGGCGGGAATCCAGATTGCGAGTTTTGGTTTT